>JAVVEZ010000108.1:0-9677 GCA_032250895.1 Pseudomonadales bacterium
ATCATGGCCTCCACGGCCACCACGCTGGCAGCCTTTCTGCCGCTGCTGTTCTGGCCGGGCATCATGGGTCAGTTCATGAAATACCTGCCCATCACGCTGATGGTGACACTCGGCGCCTCGCTGCTGATGGCGTTGTTGTTCGTGCCCGCCGTGGGTTCCCTGCTCAGGAGTGGCAGTACATCTGTGGTGGGCGCAAACGCAGGGGCCGGTGCCGATATCCTCGTGGACAGGGAGGATCCGATGGCCGCTTTGCGCAATCTGAATCCCTACACCAGGGCCTACATCGCATTCGTGCGGCGGGCGCTCGGCCATCCCGGCAAAGTGCTGGGACTCGCTGTTGTGCTGCTGTCCGCCACCTACGGGCTGTACTCGGTCTATGGCCGTGGTCTTGAATTCTTTCCGGCCATCGAGCCGGTTCAGGCCGTTCTCAACATCCATTCCCGTGGCGATTTTTCGGTGAACGAGCGCGATGCCCTGGTGCGGCAGGTGGAGGCGCGGGTACTGGACATGCCTGAACTGGAATCCGTGTATGCGCGCTCCAGCCTCAGAGTGGGGGGCGAAAATGACGAGGACATCATCGGGCAGATTCAACTGCGCTTCGTGGACTGGAGCATCAGGCGCCCGGCCGAACGGATTCTGCAGGAGGTCCGCGAGCGCACGGCGGATCTGGCCGGTATCATCATCGAACCCCAGGCCCAGGAATCGGGTTTGACCCAGGGCAAGCCGATTCAGATCGAATTGGCCTCCGCGCGTCCGGCACTGCTGGTGCCGGCCGTCGCGGCATTGCGCGCGGGTCTCGACCGGGTCGCTGGTCTGGTGGACATCACCGATACCCGGCCCATCCCCGGCATCGACTGGCGCATGGAAATCAACCGCACCGAGGCGGCGCGCTTTGGCACCGATATCGCCACCATCGGCAGCGCCATTCAGTTGACCACCAATGGCATCATGCTGGGTGACTACCGGCCGGATGACGCGATAGAAGAAGTGGACATTCGGGTGCGCTTCCCGGAAGCACAGCGCCATCTTGGGCAACTCGAACGCCTGCGGGTCAATTCCAGCCAGGGCTATGTGCCGGTGGGCAATTTCCTGACCCGTGTCCCCGCTGCCCGGGTCGGCAATCTGCAGCGTACCGATGGTATCCGGACCATGAGCATCGGTGCCGATGTGGCCGAAGATGTGCTGGTGGATGACAAGGTAAAGGAAATACAGAGCCTGCTGGAGCGGGGTGAGGTCAACATCGACCCCGCCGTCACGGTCAATTTCAAGGGCGAGGACCAGGACCAGCGCGAAGCCGAGGAATTTTTGTCCAGGGCCTTCATGGCGGCGCTGTTCCTGATGGCCATCATCCTGGTCACGCAGTTCAACAGTTTCTATCAGGCCCTGTTGATTCTCACCGCCGTGGTTTTCTCCACGGTGGGCGTCCTGTTGGGGCTGCTGGTCACGGACCAGCCCTTCGGCATCGTCATGAGCGGCATCGGGGTGATTTCCCTGGCGGGCATCGTGGTGAACAACAATATCGTGCTGATCGATACCTACAATCTGATCCGTGCCCAGGGTCTCGATGCCTTCAACGCCGCCCTGCTGACCTGCGCACAGCGGCTGCGGCCGGTCATGCTGACCACGATCACGACCATTCTGGGCCTGATGCCGATGGTGCTGGGCATGAATATCGACCTGATCGGGCGCAGCATCGAAATCGGCGGCCCATCGACGCAATGGTGGACGCAACTGGCGACGGCGGTGGCCGGCGGGCTGACCTTTGCCACCCTGCTGACCCTGGTGCTGACCCCCTGCCTGCTGGTGCTGGGCGACAAGATCGGCATGGGGTTGAAGCAGGAGGAAATGGTGAGTAGTTGAGGTTCAACAACAGCAGGGGATGTGAGACTGGGCCTCAGTGCAGGGCCGCCCCGGGGGAGCTCCGCTCGTTCGCTTGCGCTTCTCGCGGTCCATCCTAGAAAATGGCTTTGACCCGCTGGCGCTTCAGGCGTTCAAATCCGGCTCATCTGCGTTGCGCCCTGCTGGGAACAAATGGTATGAAACTGTCACCTCACCCTTTGCGGATAAATCACTTGTACTACTGTGTTACAAGTCGCTGAAGGGCGCATTGCTGCGTTAAAACCGGGCTCAAAATGCTCATTTACTCCATGTAAACTGCGCTTTTTCGCCCGGTTTTGCCTTGCACTGCATCCCTTGATCGATTTGTAACACAGTAGTACTAACCCGGAAATCTCACCGATACAATTGAAATAGGCCTCTATCTGGTGCATAAAGTAAGAGCCGACAAGCACTTACAGAGCACAAGAGGAAGAGGCCTATGGCTACACAGTGTAACTCCCCACAACTGGAATTTCACGCATTAGGTTGTCGAGACGTGGTGGGCCGTTTTGATGGTGGTCGCATCACTTCGGACGGCGGTGGCCTGCTGCTTCGCGAGGTGGATGCCCGCCTCGGCTTGATGTCCCGACTCAAGATCAGGGCTATCCCCTGGCCGGTTCGAGCACCCTCAACCGCCTTGAGTTGGGCACCCCCGGCTCGGCAGCCGCGGATCGCTACAAGAAGATCGCCGCCGATCCGCAGGCGCTGGACCGCTTGCTGGTAGACCTGTTCCTGGAATCGCATGAGCGGCCGCCACGGGAGATCTGGCTGGACCTGGATGCGACCGATGATCCACTGCATGGCGACCAGGAAGGACGCTTCTTTCATGGGTACTACGGCTGTTACTGCTATTTACCGTTGTATATCTTCTGTGGCGAACACGTGCTGTGTGCACGGCTACGTCCATCGAACGTCGATGGTGCGGCCGGCAGCGTTGAGGAACTGGAACGGATCGTGGGCCAGATCCGGGCCCGCTGGCCGAAGACGCGGATCATAATCCGCGGTGATTCGGGTTTCTGCCGGGATGCCATCATGAGCTGGTGCGAGGAAGAACCGGGTTGGCTACGTGCTGGGACTGGCCCGCAGCGAGCATGAAATCACCGGCAAGCCGGCCAGGCGGTTCCGCGACTTCCGCTACCGGACCCGAAACTCCTGGTCCTGTGAGCGCCGGGTGGTGGGCAAGGCCGAGTACCTGCCGAACAAAGAGAATCCACGCTTTGTGGTCACCAATCTGCCGCTCAGTCGCGGTGGCGCCAGGCACCTATATGAGGAGCTGTATTGCGTACGCGGCGACATGGAGAACCGCATCAAGGAGCAGCAACTGGGGCTGTTCGCCGACCGTACGAGCACCGCCACGATGCGAGTCAATCAGCTGCGGCTGTACTTCTCCTCTTCGCCTACGTGCTGATGCACGGTTTGCGTCGGCTCGGTCTGGAAGGCACCCAGCACGCCAAGGTCCAGTGTACGACGATCCGACTGAAGCTGTTGAAGATCGGCAGCCCGGCTGCCGGACTTGGCATGATCTGAGGACGTGAATACGCCAAAATCGCGGCCTGCAGAGTCCTGCGGGCAAGCTGGACGGCGTTCCCATCAGCAGCGTGCGCTACGATCGCCGGACTGGCGATTCCAATTGTCGTGGAACACGCAAAAATGGACCCATCATAAAAATCGGTGAGCGAAGCTGGATAGACGAAGAAGGTTCGTTGCCTGACTGATACGTCACGGCAGCTTGAAAGTGGCGCTTGCGGGTTCGCCAGCTACCGTGGCTGAACCTATGGGCTCCCCTCTTCCGGCTTTCGGGACAACACCAGTCCATTGACACCTGCTTCACCCGAAAGCAGGGGGGCAGAAGCTTTCCCCATCAGGTACTTATCAAAAAATTCCAACACAAGCTGATTGACGATCGATTGCGCATGCTCAATATCAGGCACGGTCTCTGGAGGTTCCACAATGCGATAGGCATCGATGAAACTAATATGGTCCGTATCCTCTATGACCGCTCTGAACCAGTCAGCATCGGTTTTGCCCAGCATTTGCCACAAACCTCTGTTCATTTCGGCCATTGACTGCTGAGCCCCTGGTACAACAGGTCCACGAACCATTCCACCACTTTGCTGACTTTGAATAAGAAGCAACGGACTTGGGGAGCCAAGCCGTTCAACAGACCTGCCCATCAATTCTCCGTCCATATTTACTACTGCTTTGATCCGCTCATCGTCTCTGGATGCCTGGAGTGAAGTAGCGCCACCAATCGACCATCCGAATGCGCCAACCCTGGTGAAATCCAGCCTCTGATAGAAACGGCTTTGAGGGTCGGAATTCAGTCTTTCCAACTGATCAAGTGCGAAACTCACATCCAATACAAGAGTGTTGAACGACTCTTGCACTTCCGCGCTTTCTCTTCGCCACTCAGTCACTTCATAGGCATTCATTCGCTCCCTGTCTTCACGTGTAAGCCCTGTACTCTGAACATCCACTTTGAATTCACTGCCATCAGGAAATCTGGCAAGCCCGTCGTAGCCAGCATGGCCAATACTGACAACCACATATCCATTACTCGCCATAAACTCAGTCTGATAGGTTGCACTGAATACCTGCGCTCCCGCGCCATGGTTGTATATCAGCACCGGAAAGGTATCAGTACCATCCGGCAAATCAGCATTGCGTTGTGAAAGTGTAGGATTGTCTGCCAATGCTATATGCATCCACTCCTGGTATAAGTCGTTAGTACTGGCATAGATTGCCACTTCCTTGCCTGGCTCATGCCTGGCCGGATACCACATTTGTACCATCATGCGACGACTATCATCTGGATTGGATGTTCCCAGCTCACCGCGACTCGTATCTTCCCACATTGTTTCTGTAGTGCCGGTAAGGAAAGGACCTCGGTTTTCACCAAGCCAATAACCATCGGCATATTCCTGAGCATTCAGGGCAGCATGTCCAGTGAGAAATACCATGTGAAAGACAGCATTAAAAAAAGATGTTCGTCTGATTGTTCTCATACCCAGGTTCCTCTTTACCAAAATACAGTCGAGACATTTTTATCTATATATATACAAATGTAAATACATATATAAAAGTGTTTCTATTGAAGGCAGCTGTCGTTCATACCCCTTGCGGATGCTGAACCAGGGGGTCCTGTGGTGTGGGTGCAACGAACTGGGTCAAGGGCATTGATTTAAGGGGACACTGATCATCCTGATGAACAGATGGTGGGCATCCTGAACAGTTGCTGACCAGTTTCGGGATCTGTGCACTGCACGTATTTGGGGGTGCCCATCCTTCCTTGCCTCTCGCTACATTGGCAACTTTCGCCTGTCACGCCAGTCCCAACAGTGCAAAATCGTCACAATTATCAGAACTGTCAAAAAAAGTGGCGAATTCAATTCGCTCAAGTGGGGCAGTCCATAAAGCAGCCCTCCTGTTACCAGGGCCAGGAACAATAACGCTGATATATAGAGTTCGCATGCGCGCTCTGGTACAGCCTCAATACGCTTGGCCAGTTTCAAGGCGAAATCGACTTCCAGTGATGGCAAGGGTGCACTGCGTACTGCTGTGGCAATGATCCGGTCGCTCTCATCCTGCTGCATCACGGCGGCAGTCTCCTGGTCAGGATTGGTCTGGGAAAATGGTTGCGAACTACTGTCATCGTGCATAGGTCTTGTCCTACTGGGTATCCAGTATTTGGGTAAAAGCCTGCCGCAAGCGTATGCGCGCCCGGAATAAATGGCTTTTTACAGTACCTGCTGGCAAGGCCGTGATCTCTGCAATACTTCTGATACTCGTTTCATCAAGATAGTACAGCGTAATTATTGTGCGCTGCAGTGGTGGTAGTGATGCTATGGCCTTGTGCAGTTGAGCCACACTTTCTTCATCAACAAGGGATTCATGCAAACACACAGGATCTGGTTGGTCATGTATCAGTTCATCAATATCACCTTCGAATGCATGGGCTTCCAGCATCGGGATGCGTTTTTTTCGTAACCAGGCCGCCCCTATGGAAAACGCAATACTGCCTATCCAGGTGGCCAGGCTGCTTTCACCACGAAACTGATGCAACTTGCCATGCACCCGCAAAAATACCTCCTGGCATAGATCGCGCACGTCCTCCGGGTTGTCGACCAGGCGTCCCACAATGTGGAGTACCAGTGGCTGATACCGCAATATCAGCCGCTCGAAGGCTTTGTCCTTGCCTGTTCTCACTTCGTTCAACAACGATAGTTCATCGCTCATGGACATATTGGATGCTGTCAACCGGGTTTCGGTTGCACGGAATCTGGAAAAAATATCTGCAACCGCAAGTGTTCTGCACGCATCTAACGCCACAAATGCCCAGAAAGTAAGTGAGGAAGCAACAATGGATTTCGATTCTTTGGGACCTATAGTTCTAATTGTATGTGTATCCCTGACAATAAAATTTGTCATGGACGCCTACGTGCGGCGTCGAATTGTTGAGGCCAACGCTTCCGCAGAAATGGTTAAAGCCATGCTGACCGCCGATGAGAAAGCGCGTCAATTATCTACGCTCAAGTGGGGATTGACGCTCACCGGGCTTGGTCTGGCGTTCGGCTTGATCAGTGCCCTTGGATTGGATGCCGAAAGTCCGGCCGCACTCGGTTTGCTGACAGGGGCAGCCGGAAGCGGCTTGTTGATTTATCACTTCATCACCAGCAACAAGGAATCCTGAAATGTTCATGCCAACGAGTTCACCTGATGTATTGCTGCCCAAAAACAGGAATTTCATGTACAGGATAATGTTAAGGGGATGTTTGTGCCTAGCAGCTCTCTATGGCTTGCCTGCAAATGCCCAGAGTAACGATCAAAAAGCCGAAGCGGATGCATTGCTCAATGAATACCTGGCCAGATCAGGATTGCCGGGGATAGCAGTTGCCATTGGAGTGAAAGGCGAACTCTTGTATTCAGGTGGATTTGGTTACGCTGACGTAGAGCAAAAGGTCCCCATCGATCCCGCCAGGACCAAATTCAGGATAGGCAGTATTTCCAAGCCGCTTACTTCGGTAGCTATTGGTCTGCTCCTGCAAAGTGGCACTTTGGATCTGGACGCTCCCATACAAGCCTATGTACCTGTCTTTCCGCGCAAAAGGGAAGGGGTGATTACGATAAGGAATCTGGCAGGGCATTTAAGCGGAATCAGGCATTACGCTGGCATATCCGAAGCATTTAACCAACAAAACTATTCAAGTATTTTGGACACATTATCTGTTTTTGCCGATGATGCTTTGCTGCATGCCCCGGGTGAAAAATACGGTTATTCCTCATATGGTTTCAACCTGATCAGTGCAGCAATAGAAAGCATCAGTGGTGGGAGCTATCTTGATTACATGCAGCAACATGTTTTCCAGCCCCTGGATATGCGCAACACGGTTGCAGACAAGGTGGATGACATCATCCCGGACAAAAGCCGCTATTACCGTATAGCTCGCGGGAAGATTGAAAAAGAAGATGACTATGACGCAAGCATCAGCTGGGCTGGAGGCGGGTATTTGTCCACCGCCGAGGACCTCGTGAAATTCGGCTTCTCCATGCTCGATAACACTTTGCTGACCAGAGCAACCGTTGATTTGCTGTGGACACCCCAGCAACTTGCTTCAGGCGACATGACCCGTTACGGTATTGGCTGGCAGACCTTATATGCAAACGGCACTCGATACGCCTTTCATTCCGGAGATTCGCCTGGTGGGACAGTTTCGTTAACCATAGTTGAATCTACGGGTCTGGTCTTTGTAATGGCGTCGAACACCTCTTTTGCCAACCTCGATGTGCCCTTGATTCAGCGACTTTCCCGTATTTTTGTTCCAATCTAACAGTCCTGGAGTTCCTGATACTATGGCGTTGATGAGCGCGTCGAAGTCGGTCTTCTGACCCGCAATCTCAAAGTGTTGGTCCCGGATCGCCAAAGAGTGCAATTTTAGGGCGTCTGCACATTATCTTGACAAATGTATACATAGATATAGATTAGTCTCCAAAGGTCTGGAGTACATCAATGAAGCTGTCTAATCTTGAACTCGACGTCATGCGCCTGATATGGCGCGAAAAGGAAGTAATCGTCCCCGACCTGCATGCCGAAATGGCGAAGGAGCGGGACATTACTTATGCAACGATCAAGACCATCGTCAACCGCCTGGAGGAAAAGGGCGCCATTGAACGCATTCGTTCGTATGGGCGCACCATCCTGTATGGCCCGCTGGTGAAGGAGCGCGACATGGCCCGGCCCATTGTCAAAGATGTGCTGCGCAGGCTGTTTGGCGACCAGGTGCGTCCGATGATCAGTCACCTGCTGAAGGTTGAAAAACTGTCGGTGGAGGATCTGGAATTCCTTGAAAGCCAAATCGCGGCAGAGCTTGGCAAACGAGAAAGTGGAGGTAAGCCCAAATGATGATCTGGCTGCTGGTCAACGCGATGCTGGGCATGCTGGCCCTGCTGTTCCTTGGTTTGAACCGCGATACACCGCATCGCTTGCGCTTCCAGGTCTGTATGCTGGCCCTGTGTGGCTGGCTGCTGCCCTGGCAGTTGCTTGCACGGCTGCTGCCGGTTACCACCTTGTTGCCTGCATCCGCCGGATCGCTGGCTTTGCCTGCCGTTCTGGCTGACATCGCATTGCCCGATCTTGCAGCACTCACGCAACCTTCTGCGAGTCTGGGTATTACGCCTGCGCTTGTGCTGGTAGCAGCATTTGCCGTGGGATTCTGTCTGTTTCTGCTTACCACACTGCGTCACGCCCTACTGCTGCGAACGCTCGCTGCTTCTGCGCAGGCGCATGCGAATACTGAAATTGATGTGCGGCAAGAATATTCAGAACTGCTGGGTAGAGCTGCAACGCATAGGATGCACATGACAGCCATACGCATCCAGAGTGTCGTTCCTGGCGCGCTCACGACCGGTGTGTTCAAGCCGGTGATCTGGGTACACGAAGACCTGGTAGGAGACGACGCGCTCCAGGCTGTGTTGCGGCATGAGCTTGTGCACATTCGTCAATACGACAACGCCTCGCTTTGTCTCATCACCTGCATCGAAAAGCTGCTGTGGTGGAATCCCCTGGTGATGCTGCTTGCAGGTGAGGCGCGCCGCTTGCTTGAGCTCAGTTGCGATGCAGCCTGCCAACGCGAATTCGCCGGCTACCGCGCCACGCTCAACCGGCTCATTCTCATGTTGTCCCGCACTACCGCAGCAAGCGGTACCGCCCCTCAGGCGCTTTGCGCCGGCATATTCAAAGACGGCAACTTCAACGTCGAACGCATTCGACAACTGGAAAGGAAAACGATGATGAAAACCGCAAATTATTTCAGCGCAGGCATGCTCGGCGCCGCCGCTGTGTTTATTGTAGCCTGTGCCAGCGTGTTTTCGCCGAGCGATACCGCCGCACAGGCCGTGGATGCCAGTGAAGGCCGCCCGGTTCCAGAAGAACTGAGCGAAAAGCTGGCCGCAATCGAAAGCCGTGAGGGTCCAACCCAGACTGCAAGAGAACAGCGGGAAAGGGCAATTCGCGCGGGCCTGGAAGTGTACGCAGACAGATTGGAACAGTCGTACAATGCACTGCATGCCAGCAAAAGCAGCCTTGAAGCCAGAGTGCAAGAACTGGAGCAACAGATGGAACGGCTGGAATAGGCACCACCTGATCAGTCCAACCATGCTGCAGCTCCTCACCATAGCTATATTGCACGCACGAGCCGTACTGGATACTGGCAAGGCTCGTGCAAGCAGATGGCACAGCTACCCTCTGGTAAGCGGTCGGCGAACGACACCTTGATGAAAGTTTAGCTTACCACTACCTTTCC
>JAVVEZ010000109.1:0-9459 GCA_032250895.1 Pseudomonadales bacterium
GTACCGGCAGGATCATCTGCACCTGTGGCAGCATGATGATGCCCTGGCATGGCTGCGCAAGGCCTGGCGGGCTGTGCCCAAATACAAGTGAACAGAAAGAAAAAGATGACGACAGGCTCATCCTGTGAGAGTGAGCAATGCACGCAATTTTTTGGGGATTTTACGCGGCTCCGCGGCACTCCAGAGCAGCAGTCGGGTGTGCAGCAGGATGTTCACGATTTCCTGCCGGCTTGCCCGGCAAACAGGACCTCAATTTCCTTGCCTACGCAACTCGCGCATATCTCGCCATAGCTTTTCAGCCACTCGGCTTCCTGCGGCAGCATCATCTCGCCGGCGCGCGGCCCGTAGTAGATTCCCGGGCTGGCGACGCCGTCCGGAACGGCTTTTTCCTTCTGGAAGGCTTGCAGGGATTTCAGCAGCCGGCGCCGGGTCATGATAATCATCTTGTCGCTGGTGGCCAGGTGTTCCTTTGTCCTGTCTACAATCCTGCCCATGCTTTCGGTGATGGCCTGGTCCTGCATGTGCACACCATCGATGCCGGTGTAGGAATCGTGTTGCTGGACAGTGCGGTCGATGCCGTAATCATTGTCGGCATTGTTCTGGTAACGAAAGCGACCTCGCCAGTCGTTGCTGTGGTACTGGCCTTCGTCCAGCTTGAAATGGATGCCGATCAGTCCTTTACCCTTTTTATCGGCCAGGGCGATGGGCGGCCGGTCCGGAATGGGGGCTGACAAGTGCCAGAACATGGTGTTCTCGTCGTCCACCGGTACCCATGCCCTGGCGATGATATTGCCCTGCAAGGGACCGCCCGGCGGCATGGTCCAGAAGGGCATCAGGAAATGGGCGATGCGCCAGTAATATTGGCCTTCATCACCCGGACGGAAGGCGCCGTACATGGTGCCGTACGCAGTTTCCTCCACCTCGAAATGGGGTGCCCGGTCCTTCTGGAAATAATAGGCAGGGCTTCCCGGCGGAAAATGCTTTTCGTCCAGGGCGCCCAGATGCAGGAAGGACAGGTGCGCCGTGTCAATGTCCCCTTCCAGGGCCTGCAGCCAGTTGCATTCGCGTAAACCACATTTGATCCAGCGCTTGTCCTCGGGCAACAGGTTGGCTTCGAATTTCGGTAACTCTGGCTGCGGGTCGGCCTTGCCCATGTATACCCACACCACGCCGCCCCGTTCGTGGACACCGTAGGCTGTCGCCCGTACCTGCTCCCTGATCGTACTGTCGGCAGCTTCCGTCGGCGTTTCCAGGCATTTGCCGCTAACATCGAACTTCCAGCCATGGTACACACAACGGATGCCGTCCTCTTCGTTGCGCCCGTAGTACAGCGAGGCGCACCGGTGCGGGCAGTGGTGTTCAAACACGCCTACCTTGCCGGAGGTGGTGCGAAAGGCGATGAGATTCTCTCCCAGGATGCGCAGTCTGACCGGGGGCGCATCGGGTGCCAGTTCGTCAGATTTGAGCGCCGGGATCCAATATTGCCGCATCAGGTTCCCCATTGGGGTGCCCGGCCCCGTTTGGGTCAACAGTTCATTGTCCTGTTTTCTCATAAGGCCTTCGGGTCTCCGTGAACGACAGTCCCACCCGCAGTGAACGCACCTGCATGATGCCTTGAGTATAAGACGAACAAAAGCCCTTTTCCAAGCCGGTTCATACTTAATTGATCGTTGGGCCGGTAGTCAGGTTGCCGGCAATTCCCACTCTATTGGATTGGCTGAAAAGCGGCGATTCCTTACCCCCGCCCGGCGGGGGGTGATGGTGGTGCGGTGCTTGCTGTTGGTGGGCAAAGTCCTTGAAATCAACTTAGGTTATTTAAAATATACCCATAAAATCAATGTATAAAATTGAGCAATGAGCCCCGATTGGCACCAGCCACACGGATCTCTGGCCAGAGATGGGCGCGGATACGATCAATCTGCTTTCTCAGCCTGCTGTCGATGTCGCATTACCAGGGTAGTGACGAGGCTGTACGTTAAATGAAGGTGATGGGAGCGTTTGGGCGCATGAAACGCTCTCCTGGCTTTAGTATTGATGCCCGCCGTCTTCAAACAGGTCGATATAAGGTTGATAACGAAAGCGACGATTGCGGGCCTGCCCGGTGACTTCCTGCACCAGACCCAACGCGGCCAACCGTGCAACAAGATTATTGGCTGCAACGTAACTGTTGCCCGTAATCAAGGCGACATCTTTCACGGAAATAATAGGTCTTTCGTACATGGCTTCCAGCACTCTGTGGCCACTGCCGGCTGAATAGCCAAATTGTTCAGCAATTTGAGCCCGGTGCTGTTCCCGCAGCAGCAGGATTTGCCGTGCTGTCTCTGTGGCTTGCTGGCTCACATTCACAATGCCCCTCAGGAAAAACCGCAGCCAGGCTTCCCAGTCACCTGTCCCACGAATGGCCTGCAGATGGTCATAGTAAGCCTGCCGTTCGCGTTTGAAAAAGTAAGATAAATACAACACCGGCTTTTGCAACACACCTGCTTCACACAACAGCAGTGCAATCAGCAGGCGGCCAATACGGCCATTGCCATCCAGAAAGGGGTGAATGGTTTCGAATTGCGCGTGTACTATGCCGATTTTGACCAGCAAGGGCAGGCTGTCGTCGTAGTGTAAAAACTTTTCCAGGTCAGACAGAGCCTGCCCCACCTCATGCGGCGGGGGTGGCACAAAAATAGCCTCGTTCAGCGTACAGCCCGCCGGTCCAATCCAGTTCTGTGTACGGCGGGGCTCCCCCGGCGTCAGATGACTCCCGCGCACCCCGTGCATCAGTTTTTCGTGGATTTCACAAAACAGGCGTACGGAAACCGGCAGTGCCGGCAGCCTTTCCAGCCCGTGTCGCAGCGCAGCAATGTAGTTCAACACCTCACGCACATCAGACGGCCGCTGTCTGTCAAGAATCCGCGCTTCCGCTGCCAGTACATCCTGCAAGGAGCTTTGTGTGCCTTCAATCTGGCTCGACAACACCGCTTCCTTACGCACATACATGAACACGAACAGATCGGGATTAGGCAGGGTGGTAATGGAACCATCCAGGCGGCCCAGGGCTCTGTCGGCTGATGACAATAACTTCTGCAACTCAGCGTCCAGGGTGATGGCCGGCACCGGGGGTAGCGGGCCGGGCATAAAGGCCCGATAGCCCGCCTGCTGCCGGATGTAGCGTCCCGCACGGTTGTTATAGGTAGTATTCACTATAGTGTATTATCACCACCATATTATAGGTATGCCTTAATATAGCTAAAACTTGCCTCTATATGCAACACAGGGTTTACTATGAGAAGAGCGCGAGCACAACGACGAAGGCAGGCATGAGCCTCACCCTGGCTGATCAACCCGGATGGCATCCATATTGAGGTCTGGGTAGAATGCAGCTCTACACCAAACCAACACACGGAAGTAGTCATGGGAAGAAGAGGATCCAGCCCAATTGAGGATCTTGTGGTGATCGCCAGCCGACTTCCGTGGTGGGCAGGTCTGCTTGCTGCATTGATCAGTTATATTTTTTTGAGAAATGCGGGCCAGCAGTTCTGGGGGTGTTCAAGTTTTCCGCGATGCAAAGGCACATATCCACTTTAGGGTCATTCAAGAAAGCTACCCTGAACGGACTACTACCAGATGAAACCCTTGTTGCGTCAACCAGGGGCAGGTATTCTTCTCCGAATGAGCTGGTAATAGCGGCAGCTCGGTAAAAGAGATTCATACATGCGCTACTGGTGGGTCAATCAAAACCAGACTTTTCGTCAGGAGACCGAAGGGGGCTATCTGTGGTCGCCAAAGCGCAATGCAAGTGCTGGCAGAAACCCTTTCTATGAATTCATGCGCGAAGTTGCACCCGGCGATTTCATTTTTTCCTTTGAGAGCACCCACATCAGGGCAATTGGCATAGCTGGCTCATATGCCTACGAATCTCCGAAGCCTGCCGAGTTTGGTAATGCCGGTCCCAACTGGAACACTATAGGCTGGCGCGTCGATGCCCGATTTGTACACATGGACAACCAGATCCGGCCAGTCGAGTATATGGATAGGCTTGCCGGGGTACTGCCTCCTCGCTATTCGCCGCTTCAAGCAAACGGCCGGGGCAACCAGGGTGTCTACCTGACTTTTGTCGCACCGGCCATGGCCAATATCCTGATCAACTTGATCGGCGCGCAGGCCGTCCAACTGCAATCCATGTTTAATACCATATCCGAAGCCGGTCTAACCGACATGCCACAGGCGACAGCCATCGGGCTGGCTGAGTGGGAAGAGCATTTGATGGATACCGTCAGAAATAATTCAGATCTTCCTGAAACCGAGCGTCAAACGCTTATCATGGCACGTCGCGGACAAGGGATTTTCAAGCAGAATGTTATGCAGATTGAATCACAGTGCCGCATCACAAAGGTTGATCGTATAGAGCATTTACGCGCCAGCCACATCAAACCCTGGCGCGATTGTGAAGACAGCACGGAGCGGCTATCGGCGGCTAATGGACTGTTGCTGACACCCACTATTGATCATCTGTTCGACCGGGGCTTCATTTCCTTCGAGAACAATGGCAGTCTTCTGATTTCCCCTGCTGCTCACCAATTATCATTACAGAAGATGGGGATAGACATTGAGCGCCCCGTCAATGTTGGCGTTTTCAGTGACGATCAACGGCACTTTCTGGATTATCACCGGGAGGATGTTTTTCTTGAGGCAAGGGTGAATCGGTAAGCTTTCCAAGCATCAATTCTGACTCTGAATACGATATTAAACACAGCGGAAAATCGAAGCAGACCTTATCCTTCAAAATCGCCAAGGAATTCTGAAGCAGGCAAAATGCCTGTAACCAAAAGTGTGAACTGGCTCAACTGGCAGTTACGTGGCGACAAAAATGCCGGGCATATGTTTCTGGGGGAAGACTGTGGCTTATGCGAGAACCCTGAATGGAGCTTTGCAAAAAGCAGGCTGGATTGACCCTGGGTTTATAGCTGCCTCACAACCCACTGATCTCACAGGGGGAAGTCCATAGGCTTTCATGGACTCAGCTGAAGCCGGACAGCTTGATATTCACGATGGACGCAGCAGGATTACCCGTTTATTCTTCCACCCATAATAACCAGAAGAAAAGGGTGTCCCGTGAATTTCAGGAATTACAAAACGCTTGCCGTACTCGTCGCCATGCTGCTGTGTGCTGCCTGTAACCGGAACAATGATACAGAAACCGGCAGTCCTCCCGTGCAGGCCGCACTGTTATCCGCCCCTGAGCCCCTGATGGCCCCTCCTACAGATACCTGGCCAAGCAATGGCGGGTCCACAACCAACCAACGCTGGTCACCTCTGGACCAGATCAACCGGGACAATGTTGCCGGGCTGAAGGCGCAATGGCGGGTTCATCTCAACGGTTCGGGCATGGAGCCCCGGTATTCGGCCGAGGCAACCCCGCTGTACAAAGACGGTGTGCTCTATATTTCCACCGGTGAAGATGATGTTTTCGCCGTCAATGTCGATACCGGAAACGTCGAGTGGAGTTACGACGCCAAGCTGCCTGAAGATATGGGGGCCGCCATTTGCTGTGGCTGGGATAACCGCGGTGTTGCGATGGGCGAGGGGAAAATATTTATCGGGCAGCTCGATGCAAGGATCGTCGCGCTGGACGAAACCAGCGGTGAGGTGGTCTGGGAAACCCAGGGCGCGCGCTGGGAAGACGGTTACAGCATTACAAGCGCTCCACTTTATTACGACGGCATGGTAATCACCGGCTATTCCGGCGCGGAAAAAGGTGTGCGGGGACGGGTTGAGGCATTTGATGCCACCACGGGTGAGTCGCTGTGGACCTTTTACACCATTCCCGCACCGGGGGAATTCGGTCATGAAACCTGGCCACAGGACAGCAATGTCTGGGAATTCGGTGGTGGAACCGTCTGGCAGACTCCTGCGCTGGACCCTGAACTGGGCCTGCTGTATTTTTCGACAGGCAACCCGGGGCCTGATTTCAACGGGGCCATCAGAGCCGGTGATAATCTCTTTACTGCCTCAGTGCTTGCCATCGATGTTCACACAGGAGAATATCGCTGGCATTTCCAGCAGGTTCACCACGACCTGTGGGACTATGATTCTCCCAATCCGGTGATCCTGTTTGATGTGGAGCTGAACGGCGAGCAACGCAAAGGCGTAGCCTCTGCCGGCAAGACCGGCTGGGTATACATCCTGGATCGGATCACTGGTGAACCGCTGATCGGCATTGAAGAAAAGCCCGTTCCGCAACTTGCAGAGCAGTTGACCGCTGCCACCCAACCCCATCCGGTGGGTGACGCATTCATGCCCCAGTTTGTTGATGTTGCCCCCGAAGGCGCAACGCTGATCAATCAAGGGCGCATATTTACACCCTTCGGCAAGGATACGCCCACCATGGTGCAACCGGGCCTGGGTGGCGGAGCCAACTGGCCGCCAAGCGCCTACGATCCTGAGCGCCAGGTGCTGTATGTGTGTTCTTCCGAATCAGCCATGACCCTGAGCGTGAAGGATATCGGGATTCCTGAGAAGCACAGCGGAGAAAGCTGGACCGGCGGGGGAATGGGCGGCGTCTCCAAACCCGGTACAGGCATCGTTGCCGCGTTGGATATGACAAGCAATACCCTGATTTGGCAGTACCGCTGGCAGGAAAGTTGCTACAGCGGGTTTCTGGCTACAGCCGGCAACCTGCTGTTCGTAGGCCGCAATGACGGCCGTCTGACCGCACTGGACTCCGATTCCGGCAGACAGCTTTGGGAGTTTCAGACCGGTGCCGGCATGAACGCCCCGGCAATCAGCTTCAGCAAGGATGGCAAGCAGTACATAGCCGCCTATTCAGGGGGCAATATCTTTGCCGGCTCAAAGCATGGTGACAGCCTTTGGCTGTTTGCGCTGGATGGCAGGCTGGATGAAGTCACACCCGGGGACACTCCCCTGCTTGGTAACGCGACTGCTGCCGCACCGGTGGCTGTGGTTTTCGCAGAGGGGGAACCGGACTACACGGCAGGGGCAACGCTGTTCACGCAAAGCTGCCTGCCCTGCCACGGTGAGGATGGCATGGGAGGGCACAATAGCAGCATACCCCTGAACAATCTCGCCGATATCCGCACCGCCATTACCATTGTGACTACCGGCAGGAACAATATGCCAAGCTTCAACGGAGCCCTGAGCCCGCAACAAATCCGGGATGTCAGTGCGTATGTCGTGGATCGGCTTTTTCAATAGCCCTTGCAGGGGCTTCGGCTCCAATTCGACATCCTGATGGCAGAGCAGGGCTCCCTGCTGCCTGGCCATATTCGGCTTATCTGGCGTCGGCCCTGTCATCGCGAACAAGCCCGCCTCAATGCGACATGGCATAGACCGCAATATTGACGGCCAGGCGCAAGCCCAGATTCACTTTTTCCGCCGGATAGTAGGGGTGATCCGCCCACTGCCAGGAATCGGCGACATCGTTGTTGAACGCAATCAGCACCATCAGCCTGCCGTCATCATCGAACACGCCGCGCCAGTGCGGGGTCTGGCCGTCACCCAGGTAGCCGCCGCCACCGCCCATCAGGGAGTTCATGTTGGGAATCTGAGTTTCAGCCAGTGCCGGAATGTCATAGACAGTATGGAAGACCGGATGATCACCGTCGAGATCGACAATCGCCCGGTCCGGAAAAATCCTGTTCATGCCCGCGACAAAACCCATCCAGGAACCGGAACCAAAAAAAGGCCGATGTCAAGCATTCCCTAACCGGAAGCACATCGGTTGAAGTCTAAGTGTGACAAGGGTTTAGGCGCTTGCGCCAGCTCCCTGGCCAGTCCGGCTCTTGTAGGCCAGGAGCCACATAGGAGCAACGCGGTTGCGGGTCTGAGAGTACCCGAGCGGGCCTCTGATGAGGCTTGCTCGAATGATATGACAAGGCGCCCGCAAACCATAGCCCAAAACGCGAAAGCGCAGGTCGATGGCCTGCGCTTTCGTGGTCGCCGTCGATGTGGCGCACACCTATGTCGGCGGCGTGTCCCGCCGGGGTGCTGACGGCGCTTTCGCCGCCGTCCCTTTCTTGAATCGTCGATCCCGTGCGATGAATGCTTCCAGCATGTGCGGGATCAGCGTCATCGCATCGACCGGCTCGCCGTAGGTCTGCGCGTGCAGCGCGGCGTAGCGGTCGAGGTCGGCCTTCAGGCTGGCCGGACACGCGAATGTCAGCTTGACGCTCTCGCTCTTCGGCAGCGGCCCGAGCCGCAGCTTGTTCGTGTTCATTGCGATGCTCCCCTCTGGAAGAACAGCGGCTGGTACGGTCGCAGCACCAGGTCGCGGTTGACGATGATGCGCACCGGCAGGCCGGGGCGAGCCGTCAGCGTGGGCTGGATGTTCATGTTGCGGCGGGTCATCTCTTGGCCGATCTGGTTCACGCTGTCCTGCACGCTGTCACGGCCGGCGATGATGACGCGATCGCCGCCCTGGCGATTCTCCGGGGCGGCCAGCTCGGCGCCGACGCCCAGCAGCGTGGTCAGCACCGCGCCGGCGAAGATGCGGTCCCAATGCCAATCGACGCCATCCTCCAGGCCGGCATAGCCGGCCGGGTCGGTGCCCACCAGGTTGCCGAGCTGGTTTGATGAGGTGTCCGGCAGGATCAGCCGGTGCCACACCATCTGGATTCGGGTCTGCCCGTAGCTCACCTGGCTGTTGTAGCGGCCCAGGATGCGCGAGCCCTGCGGGATCAGCAGATGGCGGCCGGTGGCCGTGTCGTAGACCGGCTCCGTCACCGTGGCGATCACGTCGCCCGGCAGGTCGGACTTGATGCCCGTCACCAGCGCGGCCGGGATCACTGTGCCGGCCATCACCTGGTACGGCGAGACAGGCAGTTGCAGGTGGCCGGAATTACGGGTTTCCGTAGAACCGGCATTGCTCAGAAACGCTTCCTTCTGGTCCTGCCGGTTCTGCACGGCGGTGGGATCGGCGGGCTGCGCAGCCGTCGAAGCCGGCCCGGCGGCCAGCGGGTCGAAACCCGTCAACCCGGTCAGCGGCGGGATTCCCGCCATGCTCTGAGCGGGAGCGGCTACGGCGGCGCGCTGCCCGCCCGTGCTGAAGAACACGGACGAAGCCGCCGCTTCCTCGGCCTCCTTGAGCCGCGCCAGGCGCTCGGCCTCTGCTGGGTCATAGCCCGGTTGTGAGTAACCCTGCGCCCGCTGCTCGGCGCGCAGGATCGGCGCGCCGAGGTCGCCGGGCAACGGTTCGCCCAGCTCCGGCGGCAGCGATGGCAAGGTCGGCGGTAGTTGCGAATAGTCGGTGGGCAACTGCGCCAGCCCTTCGGAGCGCGACACCCGATCAACGTTGTACAGCTCGGCCGACTCGCCTGCGCCACGGCGTTGCGGTGCTTGCAGCGACCAGAGCGTTGCGCCCAATACTGCGGTGGCCACGCTGCCGACCAGAATCGCCAGCATGCGCCGGTTCAACCGCGTGACCGGACGCGGCTGCGCCCGCAGGGCGACTTG
>JAVVEZ010000110.1:0-9312 GCA_032250895.1 Pseudomonadales bacterium
CCTTCCTGACCGACCTGGAGCAACGGGAACGCCAACGTAGCGGCATTGGCACGCTCAAGGTCGGCTACAACCGCGTGCATGGCTATTACATCGAGATCAGCCGGCTCCAGTCTGAAACCGTACCCGGCGATTATATCCGGCGCCAGACCCTGAAGAATGCCGAACGCTTCATTACACCTCAATTGAAGGAGTTCGAGGAAAAAGTCCTCAGCGCCCGCAGCCGGGCCCTGGCGCGGGAAAAACTGCTTTATGACGAACTGCTTGAACGCATTGCCGGCAATCTGACTGAATTGCAAAGCAGTGCCTTCAGTATTGCCGAACTGGATGTGCTGGCCAATTTCGCCGAACGTGCCCAGAGCCTTGATCTGAGCTGCCCGCAACTGCAGGACGAACCCGGCATCCACATCACCCAGGGGCGCCATCCCGTGGTTGAGCAGGTTCTCCATGATGCCTTTGTACCCAATGACATCACACTGGACAGCAGCCAGAACATGCTGATCATCACGGGGCCCAACATGGGCGGCAAATCCACCTATATGCGGCAGACGGCCATCATCGTGTTGCTGGCCTACACGGGCTGTTTTGTCCCCGCTGTTCAGGCCAGTCTGGGCCCCATAGACAGAATTTTCACCCGTATTGGCTCCTCCGACGACCTCGCGGGTGGACGCTCCACCTTCATGGTGGAGATGACCGAAACCGCCAATATCCTGCATAACGCCACGGCGGCCAGTCTGGTGCTGATGGATGAGATTGGCCGCGGCACCAGCACCTTCGATGGCCTCTCTCTGGCCTGGGCCAGTGCATTGCATATAGCCCGCGAAATCGGTGCCTTCACGCTCTTTGCCACCCACTACTTCGAACTGACCAGTTTGCCGGATCTGGTGCCTGGCATTGTCAATGTCCATCTGAGTGCAGCTGAGCATGACCACGGCATCGTCTTTCTGCATAGCGTCAAACCGGGGCCGGCCAGTCAGAGCTATGGTTTGCAGGTTGCCCAACTGGCCGGTGTGCCCCGGCAGGTGATACAACAGGCGCGAGACAAACTACGGCAACTGGAAACAGAGGAATTTCAGGGGAAGAGCAAGGGAACAGGCTCGGCAGTGCAGGCCGAGCTCTTTGTGGAAAGCCCCACTCATCCCGCTCTGGAACTGCTGGACAGCAGCAAACCCGACGAGATGACGCCCCGGCAGGCGCATGAGTTGCTGTATCGCCTGCTGGAGCTCAGAAACACGAAATGAGACGGCATTGACGCAGGCAGGCCGCGTCCACACACTTACACGAAACAAAAGAAAACTGTTAGAATAACGCGCTTTTTGCGGGAGCCTGTGCGGATTTCCTGGCAAGCCTGGCTGGCAACGCTTTGCAGTGGCTGATGGAACTTGTTTGGTTGATTTATAAAAGGCACCTCGATACCCCTGGATCTGGACGGAGAATATTGGCAATGACATTCGTTGTTGGTGACAACTGTATTAAATGCAAGCACACAGACTGTGTTGAGGTCTGCCCGGTGGATTGTTTCTATGAAGGCCCCAACATGCTGGTAATCAACCCGGATGAATGCATCGATTGCGCCCTCTGTGAACCGGAATGTCCGGTTGATGCAATTTTCGCGGAAGATGAAGTGCCGGAAGATCAGATCGACTTTATCGCACTCAATGCCGAACTTTCCGTGCAATGGCCCGTCATCACGGAAATGAAGGATTCCCCGGCGGATGCCGAAGAATGGGATGGGGTGGAGAACAAGCTTCAGTATCTGGAGCGGGAATGGCCCGCTGAATAAAAGCGTTCCGGCCTGTTCTCAGCAATCTCATCACAGCGCTCAATGTCAGGAAAGGACATGGGCTGGAACGGATCCGTGGGTTAGGGAAGCTCTGAGTGCGCCTGAGCTTCCCTAATCCAACAGGCTATCTATCGACAGTCCCTCGCGCTCCAGCATCCGTCGCAGCTTGGCCAGGGCTTCCATCTGGATCTGCCGGACTCTTTCCCGGGTCAGACCGACTTCCTTGCCGACATTTTCAAGCGTTGTGGTCTCGTATCCCCTGAGTCCAAAACGGCGGGCTACGATTTCACTCTGCTTCCGGGACAGCCGGTCCAGCCAGTTGTCAAGATTGAGCTTCATGTTCCGCTCTTCAAGGATCGCTGCCGGATCGGAAACCTGCCGATCCGCAATGGTATCCAGCAATGTGCGGCTGGAGTCCCGCGCCAGCGGGGCATCTGCAGAATAGACCGGCGTATTGAATTTCATCAGCTTCTTGACCTGCTTGATCGTCTTGTCGAGATGCTCCGCAATTTCCTCCGCGCTTGCCTCCCGTTCATTGATCACTGCAAGTTCCCTGGCCGCACGTTCACAACTGAGTACATCCTTCATTACATGGACCGGCAAGCGGATAATACGAGTCTGATTAATGAGCGCTCGTTCTATATTCTGTTTGATCCACCAGGTGGCATAGGTCGAAAACCGGTATCCAAGTTCCGGATCAAATTTCTCGACAGCCCTGATCAGTCCCAGGTTTCCTTCTTCAACAAGATCGAGAAAGCAAAGCCCCTTGTTCAGGTAATTGCGTGCCAGCCTTACCACCAGACGCAAATTTGATTCGATCATTTTTTTCTTGCTTTCGGCATCACCCTGACGCACTTGCCGGGAAAGCATCACTTCCTGTTCAGCATTGAGCAAAGGTGAACAACCGATTTCATTCAGATAAAGGCGGGTGGCATCCAGGTTTTCATGAACGAAACCGGCAACAGGGTTTTTTACATTTTTGGCGTCATCGCTTTCCATTTCAGGAAAAAATTCATCATCCGAAAGTGGCGTTTCTTCCAGAAATTCTGTATCCGGTTCAAACCCGGAAGCAATGAACTGCGGGGAAGCAGCAACATCCGGCAGAGGAGATTTATCATCAAAATTCTTTGTGCCTGAGGCGGCCTGATTCTTGTCGTTATCCGATCTCATCCCTAAAATCCTTTCAGCTTATCGTTTTTTTTATAAATATATGCCTTTCATTCCATAAGATTTCGAAAGTATACATCAGGATTTCTGGCTGTCTAATTTATTTTCGGGAGACGAGAATAATGCTCAACGGGACGGCAGATAGCTGAGCGGATTCACAGGCTTGCCGTCCAGCCGTATTTCAAAATGCAGCATGTCATGATCAATCCCCGTCGATCCCAGTTCCGCAATTTGCTGACCGAGGGCAACCCGTTCACCTTCGGTGACCAGTATCTGCCGATTATGGGCATAGGCGCTGAGGAAATGTTCGTTGTGTTTGACAATGACGAGTTCACCATAGCGCAGCAAGCCCCTGCCCGCATAAACCACCTCACCGGCAGCCGCAGCCAGAACGTCATCACCTTCCCTGCCACCGATATCGATCCCTTTGTTTTCAACACCGGACGCTGAAAAGCGTCCCAGCAAAGGACCCCTGGCAGGCCAGGCCCACACGAGTTCCGCCCTTTCCCCATTCGATACGACGCCTGGCTTTGCGGCATCCGGGACCGCGACTGAAGCCGCCGGAGATTCAGTCGATACCGGTGCATCGATATCTCTTCTGGAAACTGGTGGTGCAAGCACGACCGCAGAGCTCACCGCCTGTCCCTGCCTGTTGGCGGCCGGAGCACTCGCTGACAATGTCGTCGCTGTATTTCCACCACTGCCGATGATCCCATTGTCCACAATCAAGGTCTGCCCAGGGAAGATGGTGTAGGGAGCAGAAATATTGTTGAGTCGGGCCAGGGTGTTGTAATCGAGATCATACATCCAGGCCACGGCATACAGGGTTTCACCACCGTTCACCCGGTGTGTGCGAGGGGGCGGCTGACTGCTGATATCGCCCACAGGCGCCTGATAGGGGCTGGAACAGGCGACAGTCAGCAAAAGTCCGAAAACAAGGACAATAGCAAGGAATCTCCGAACCAGCCCGCCAGCATCGCTCCGGTGAAGGCCGGGGGCCGCTGAAAGCAATGAGCAGGATTCCGGCCTTCGCCGGGATGACAAGTGATTCAGAGCTTCCCTCGATAAGGACATCATGATGCTGCGCATACTTTCGTCAACAAGTTTCCAGTGACCCGTTTCCGCTCTGCGGCCTTGTTCAGGGGCTTCCCTGGCTTACTGTTCCTGTCTTTCCCCGCAAAGCAAATTTTTCCAGGCCATAAACAAGAAAAAAACCCAGCAATAGCAACAAGAGACAGGCCCCCCAGTAAACATCTTCTCCACTCACCGCACTATATTCCAGGGGTGACAGATTCCGATAAAGAATCGGGACTGCCTGTCCACTGTCATTCAGGCCAAAGGCAACAGCCTGTTTCCAGGGCCAGAGACTGTAAAGTGAACCGGCAAGAATACCCAGCAAAAAGGCCAGAATCTGATTCCGGTAGTGTTTGAACAGAAATGACAGCAGATTCGAAAATACTATCAGTCCGGTAATACAGCCCACGGCAAAGATGCCTATGATCTGCATATCCAGATTTTTCAGGGCGTTGAGCACCGGCGCATACGCACCCAGCAGAACCAGAATAAAGGCCCCTGAAATCCCTGGCAGAATCATCGCACAAATGGCCACGGCACCATAAACAAAGAAGAAACCCAGACTGATGTTTCCGGTTCGCGCCGGCAACAGTGCCAGCGTGATGGACAAGGCCAGCCCCAACAGAAGCAGCATGATCATTTTCGGGTTCCAGGCTTCAATCCTGCCGGCCACATACCAGCAGGAAGCCAGGATCAGTCCGATAAAAAAGGCCATGAGCAGTTGCGCATGCTCATCCAGCAAAAAAACCACGAGATTGGCCAGCAACAGCAGGCTGCTCAGAATACCCAGCAGCAAGGTCAGCAGGAACTCGCCATTGATATGCCGCCAGAATGCTGCAAAACCCTGCTTGAACAGTATTCCCGCCGCTTCAAGATTCAGGGATTTGATGGCATTGATCAATTCTTCATAGATATTGGCAATAAACGCGATGGTGCCCCCGGAAATACCGGGGACGGTATCGGCGGCACCCATGGCCATGCCTTTCAAGAAAAGTAACATTCGTCTGCGATTGATAATCAAGAAGCTGTTTCAACCTCGTTTATTGTCTGACCACTCCGTCGAGCAGGGGTACAAAGCGTACCGGCTCGAGGGCCTGTTCGATGATTTCCCCCCTCTGTCGGGTGTAGGTTCGAAGTTCCTGCTGCAGTGAATCACCTACCGGCATGACCAGCACACCGCCTTCCGCAAGTTCTCGCAAGAGTTCCGGGGGAGCTTCCGGCGCCACTGCCGCCGCGATGATGGCATCATAGGGCGCGTGCTCCGGCCAGCCCTCATTGCCATCACCCAATCGGGCACTGATATTCTTCAAACCCAGGTCCTGGAAACGCTTGCGGGCTCTGCTGAGCAGAGGATTGATCCGCTCGATGCTGTACACCTGAGATACCAGCCGGGACAGAATGGCCGCCTGATAGCCACAGCCGGTTCCGATTTCCAGCACCCGCTCCACATGCTTTCTGCCCGCCAGGGCGATCTCGGTCATGCGTGCAACAATGTAAGGCTGTGAAATAGTCTGACCGAAGCCAATGGGCAGGGATACATCTTCATAGGCGCGATGAGCCAGGGCCTCATCGATGAAGAGATGACGGGGTGTCGTCCTGATGGCTTCCAGCACGGCCACCTGCCGGATTCCCTGTTCCATCAGACGCTGCACCAGACGTTCCCGCGTCCGCTGCGAGGTCATGCCTATTCCCTGCTGCCTGATACTGTTCATATCAGCTCCTGGACCGCTGGCTGCATCAGAGCACACAAGCGGGCCGCATGCTGTTCCAGTTTCTGGCTCATTGCCGGCACACTGGCATGATAGGTCATGTCGGCATGAATGGGTGTAATGGACACATAGCCATTGGCCACGGCATGAAAATCAGTGCCGGCCACGGCGGCAACCGGCCCCCCGGCACGGCCTATCCAGTACAGGGTTTTACCGCGCGGGTTTTGCGCCTTTATCGGATTTTCCCCGCGCAACCTTTGCCCCAATACCGTCAGTTTGAAACCCTTGATCCTGTCTGCCGGGAGGTCCGGAATATTGATATTGAAGACCGTTCTGGGACTGGCCTGCAAGTCGTCGAGGACGGGGATCAGTTGCCGGACAATGGTCGCTGCGGTCATGAAATGTTCAGGACCGGCGTCCATTTTCGAGGTTGTCAGGGAGACGGCCAGCGCCGCTTTTGCCAGGAAGCGCCCTTCCATGGCGGCGGCAACCGTCCCGGAATACAACACGTCATCGCCCAGATTCGCGCCCAGATTGATCCCGGAGATCACCCGCTGCGGGATGGGCATGAAAATCTCGGCGGTCCCGAGATGGACACAATCGGTTGGCGTGCCATCAACGGCAATAAAATTGTTGGCCAGGAGTTCCGTGTGCAAGGGACGGTCCAGGGTAATGGAGTTGCTGACACCGGAACGATCCCGACTGGGGGCTATCACTTTCAACTCGAAATCCGCTTTCAGGCAGGCCTCCAGTGCCAGCAGCCCCGGGGCATACACGCCATCGTCATTGGATAGTAATAAACTCATGTTTTTCCTGCTGCACTGCCTGCTGTCTGATGACTCATGAAAACGTCCGCAACCACCGGATGCGTCAGTCAGAGCCCCCCTCGATGTCGACCAGTTCTCTCAGCACGGATGTGGCATACGCTCCCTTGCCGAGCGTGAATTCTAGCACCATGTCATCCTGGACAGGATATTCAAGCCGTAAATCCGCCACCTGCAAACGCAGGCTTCGCCGCTCCTGTTGCAATCCGGCTGCTTCCAGACCCGCACACAAATCGGGCCACATACCTGTCACCGCCGCTTCCAGTTCCGCCGCAGTGGCCGTGGCAAGAGAGCTTCCCCGGCCCCATAGCGGCCCGGATGGATGAATGTCGAAGCTGTCGAGACGCTGTTGCAATAGCGGATCCCAGTCATCCGGGACAAACACACTGCCGCTACCCTGCAGCGCCATGACATCCCCCGGCACATGGCAGTTCCAGTTACCCTGGCTCACGCGACGTGACAACAGTGAATTGAACAGCCAGGAACGTGCGGCAGACATGTACATGCCGCGCAGAAATCTGTCTTTGACCCGGATTCGACCCTTGAACATATCCCCAGCCAATCTGACATTGGCGCCGGCAAGACCAAAACGCTGCGCGCCAAAATAATTGGGAACACCATCGCGGCGAATCCGTTCAAGCCTCTCGAAGAGGCCCTGCCGGTCTCCCCGGAGCCTGCGCAGGCGAATCCGGAAACGGTTGCCACAGTGCGTACCAATCCGGATCTTGCGACTGTTGCGTTCAATAGCCAGGATCTTCAATTGTTCAGTTTCTATGCCAGCCGGATCGATTTCCCGGTTCAGGCCAAGATGCAGGCTGAACCATTGCCGCGCTATACTCTGCCTGTCTTTCAACCCGGCATAGGAAACATCCCTGGGATTGACAGCACAGGTCCGGGCCAGGTGTCTGGCCACCTGAGGCGTACTGAGATTGCATTTCTCCAGATACAGACAGAGATGCTCACCGCTGCCTGTGGGCTCATAGCCAAGATTTTCCTCGACAACGAAATCTTCGGGCACGGTTTTGAAGTCAGCCGCCAACGGCGGTCTTTCCGCCATAAAGGCAAAGTCAGCTGTCATCCTGGCCTGCGAGTCGGGTCACGAGGACTGTAGCATAGACGGCGATGCCCTCCTTGCGTCCGGCAAAGCCCAGACCTTCTGTGGTCGTTGCCTTGATACTGACGAGTTCCGGCGCCAGCGTCAGTGCTCCGGCAAGACTACGGCGCATGGCATCGATGTAGGGTGCCAGCCGGGGCATCTGGGCCACCACGGTCATATCTGCGTTCACCAGCCTCCAGCCAGCCTTCCCGACCAGGGCGTAAACCTCTTGCAGAAGAAACATGCTGCTGATATTGCGGTAACGTGCATCGGTATCCGGGAAATGCTTGCCAATATCGCCCAGGGCCAGCGAACCCAGCAGGGCATCACAAAGCGCGTGAATCAGGACATCGCCATCAGAGTGTGCCAGCAGGGGGAAAGGGTACGGGATATCGATACCGGCAAGTCTGATACTGCCATTGCTGCTCTCGACATCGGAAAAACGATGCACATCGTAGCCACTGCCAATGCGAAAGCTCATGAGCGCAGATCCTGGCCAAGGGCTAAAACAGCTTCGATCAGCAACAGATCTTCCGGATGGGTGACCTTGATATTGTCATTGCGTCCCTTGACCAGATGCACCTCACGGCCCATGGCTTCGACGGCCGAGGCTTCGTCGGTCACACTGCTGCCGTTTTCCAGCACCCTGGTGACGGCCTGCATCAGAATACCATAGCGGAACATCTGGGGCGTACCGGCAAGCCACAGGCGGTTGCGATCAGGGGTATCGATGACAATATCGTTCGCATCAGACTGCTTTATGGTCTCCCGAACCGGCGCCGCAAGCAGACCACCCACCGGATCCAGGGAAAGTGTGGCCATCAGTTTCTTCATGTCACTGACCGTGACACAGGGACGTACGGCATCATGTACCAAGACCCAGTCCCTGTCATTTGCCAATGTCTGGAGATACAGCAGGCCGTTCAATACGGATTTCCAGCGCTCATCATCGCCAACCACAGTAACGACATTTTTGTACTGATCATGGTTGAGAAATTTCCAACTGGAATCATCCGGATGAAGCACCAGAATGATTTTCTCTATTTTGTCCAGCTGTGACAAACGATCAAGGGTCAGCTCCAAAATTGTTTTGGTGCCGATACGCAGATACTGCTTGGCAATTTCTGCTCCCATACGGCGCCCAAGTCCAGCCGCCGGTACGATAATCCAGTACTTGTCACTCGGCGTGCGGGAGTTCTTTGTTTTTGCTCTGTTCAAATTTTCATCCAAGGTCTCACCGACCCTGCGGACAAGCCGCCGGTAGATTGCATTAGCATCCTGCCATTGTATGTCACGACAGTGAAACCTACTCCACAATCAGGTAAAAGGTTTCATCCTTTTTGGTCATCCCGAGTTCACTGCGTGCCCGCTCTTCTATGGCATCCATCCCGGTTTTGAGTTCATTCACTTCGGCATAAAGTATACGGTTGCGTTGTTCCAGGTTGTCATTTTCCATTCTCTGCACCTGAATTTCCTGCTCGAGCCTGGCGAGTTGGGCATGACTGCCTTCTCCCATCCACAGACTGAGCTGCAAACCCAAACAGACAAGCACCAGAATCACCAACAGTATTTTCATTGCCTGGCTCTCCAAACTAGCTCGAAAATTCGGGTCTTCAGGAAAATTTGTGGGTAAATATTCTCAATTCTGAGCCTCCTGGGGCT
>JAVVEZ010000111.1:0-9213 GCA_032250895.1 Pseudomonadales bacterium
CACAGCAACGGAAAGCACAGCAACGGAAAGCACAGCAACGGAAAGCACAGCAACGGAAAGCACAGAGGCGGAACAGGCCGGGCCGTCAGCCGGGGCGGTCGATATACTGGCCGCCCTGGATCCTTCCATTCTGCCCAGGATGCAGTTTTCGACAGCGGAATTTTCCATTGGCGACAAAAATCTGGGAGCCTGGAAGTTCAATTTTGAGCCTGGTGCCGGCGGGGGCATGATTTCCGGCCTGGAAGCCACACTGGGAGACGCACGCATTGCGGGTGTGGCGCAGGAGCAAGGCGCCAGCCTGGAGTGGCGTTATCAGGGGGGTGTACATGAGACACAATTTGAAGGCCGGTTCACGGCGGGTGATCTGGCGAAGGTGCTGCCTGGGCTGGGGCTCAATGCAAGCGTCGAAAGCAAGAACGCCAGGATCGATGGCAAGCTGCAATGGCCTGGATCCCCGGCCGCCTTTTCGTTCAGAAATGCCAGTGGGGTAGTCAATCTGGATATCAATGATGGCCGTTTCGTCAAGATAGATGCCGGTTCTGCCCGTCTGCTCGGTGCGTTCAGCATGGATGCCATCGTCCGGCGTCTGCAACTGGATTTTTCGGATATCTACAAGAAGGGGCTGGCCTATGACAGCATTGCCGGCAAGTTCAATGTCAGCGACGGGCTTGTTAAAACCGACGGCAAATTGCTGATTCAGGGGCCTTCCAGCAAAATCACCATTGACGGTGAGATCGATCTGAAGCAGGAAACCATCGATGCCGACATGCTGGTCAATGTACCGCTGAGTCAGAATCTGTCCCTGCTCGCCGGTCTGCTGGGTGCGTGGCCAATTGCGTTGAGCACCTATGTGGCCTCCAAGATTTTTGAAAATCAGATGGATGATTTCACCAGTATTGTGTACCGGCTGGAAGGTCCCTGGGAGGATCTCAATGCCGGCTTTGAACCACCGGAAGACTTGAAACCTCCTGCTGCCGGGCCGCTGCCGCCGGTCTCTGCCGCCCCGTGATCTACCGGCTCCCGGTATTCCTGTTATAATCGCGCCCGCTTGATCGTCTGAAGCCCCTGATCCCCGTTTATTAACGCGCTGAAAATGTCGATGGATAAAAGCCTGTTCACCAATCTTGTTGCTCTGCTCCTGGTCATCGTGGGCCTGAACCTTTCCGGCGCCGGCGCCGAGTTGGTGCTCAATACCGGCTTGTTTGCCCTGTCCGGAGGTCTGACCAACTGGTTGGCTATTCATATGTTGTTCGAGAAGGTACCGGGTTTTTATGGTTCCGGCGTGATTCCGGCCCGTTTCGAAGAATTCAAGTCGGGTATCAAGGCGCTTATCATGGAGCAGTTCTTCACACCGGAGAATATCAATGGCTTTTTCAGGCGAATCAAAACCGACAATATGGCTTCCGACGCATCCGGCCTTGCCGGTCTGATCAGGGCCGTCGATCTCAGCAGCGCCTTCGACGCGCTGACAGAGGTCATCATGGCTTCTTCTTTTGGCAGCATGTTGTCGATGTTCGGGGGACGTGGAGCGCTGCAGCCCTTAAAAGAGCCCTTTGTCGAAAAGATGCGCGGGTTTCTGGCGCAGGTGGCCGAGGACCCGGAGGTCCTGGACAATCTCAGGGATGCATCAAGCCGCAGCCTGCAGTCCAGAATCGAGCATATCGTGGAACTGAGACTGGACGAGTTGACGCCGCAGTTGGTGAAAGAAATCATCCAGCGCATGATCAGGCGGCATCTGGGCTGGTTGGTGGTCTGGGGTGGTGTGCTGGGCGGTATTATCGGCTTGCTGGCTACTGTACTGCTGAACTAAACGGGCTGTCATTCCGGACTCACCCCGGGTTACAGAACGGCCTTCAGTATAAACCCTTGCAATCACAGGTAAAAGAGTCTGCCGGTTGCTGAAAAAGACGTGAGCAATATGGACCCTGCATTCAAATTATGTGCAATTCTGGGGGGGTTATTTCTGTTTTGTGCCTGTTGACGGGCGATCTCGCTTCAAATAAACGCTGCCCGGTAGGGAAGAAGGTGGAAAAATCAGGTGGAATTTGCCTGAAATCCGTATTTTTTTCTGTTCGGTACTGGTTCGCATGACGATTTTGTACTAGAATCTGCACCCGACCATGTATTGGCTTTACTGCTGGTTCAATAATCTGTTTTCTGAAGTTTCTTTTCAATTTTCTTGAGGTGTAATTATTTTATTATGGCTAGACCAGTCGAATTTGAACGTGAAGATGTGTTGGCAAATGCAATGGAACAATTCTGGCGTGAAGGTTATGAAGCCAGTTCCGTGCAGAAGCTTCTGGATGTAACGGGGATCAACAGAGGCACCTTGTATAATTCATTCGGTGACAAGGATGCTTTCTTCAAATCCTGCCTGGACAAGTACAATGGCCTGCTCAAAGCCGCCATCGATGCGACGCTGGGCAATGCCGAACTCAAGGGCTGGGATGCCATAGAAGCCTATTTCGGTGCAGCGGTGACGGCGGTCAGCAACAAACAGCGCAATCTGGGTTGCCTGCTGGTGAATTCCGTCTGTGGCAGTGTCAACTATGACAAGGAAGTGCAGAAACTGCTGAAAGCCAGCCTGAACAATATTCGCAAAGCCCTCCTCGATCGAAGCAAAGAGCTGGAAAAAGCCGGCCAGCTGAAGAAGGGGGTGGTTGCCGATACGGCCACTGAAGTGCTGATGAATACGCTGAATGGCCTGCGGGTTGCTTCCCGCACCGGGAAAACACCCAAACAGATGGAAGAGGTCGTTGCCTTTACCATTGCTTCTCTGAAAAAGTAGTCCAAGGGACGGGGTTCCACTGATCACGGTCTTTGCTGTTCTTGCAAAGACCGGAAATCAAAGGGGTCAGAGTAACTTGATCTGCAAGCTATTAGTGATCAGAAAGTACTCATGATCAAGTTACTCTGACCCCTTTGATTTCATGATCAAGTTACTCTGACCCCTTTGATTCATTTCTGAAGACGGCTGATTTTGGATTTGTACCTTCCCGAGAAACTGGTATACTCCCGGGCCATTGACAGGTTCAAACCCGTGAGGGGGAGTGAGTTCATGAAGACCGTAGCCAGCGCCATTATCAAGAAAAAGAAAGACGAATCCAACATTGACCTGACGCCGATGCTGGACGTGGTCTTCATCCTGCTGATCTTTTTCGTGGTTACGGCAAGCTTCCTGAAAGAGTCTGCCATGGATCTTCAAGGTCAGGATCCCAACAACAATCCTCCTCCGCCCAGTGACCCTGACAAGAAGAACGTCCTGATTCGTATCAATGCCCAGGACCAGATATTTTTCAACCAGGAACGCATTGATATTTCGGCTGTGCGTGCCCGGGTGGCGTCGGTTAGAGCCGAAAACCCAGCGGCGGCAGTCATTGTCAGGCCGGACAAGAATTCCAAAGCCAACGCATTGGTAAGCGTGATGGACGGGGCCAGGCAAGCTGGAGCCAGCACCATTTCCGTGATGGAATAGCCTGACGAAGCTCTGAAGGTTCTCCTGGATTGACAGCCCTGTGCGACAAACAGGCAGAGACCAGTCGACTGATGTTCGCAGCCCGGGTTTATCCCGGGCTGTGTCGTTAAACAAGCATGATTTTTTCGCGACGACAATCTGGAAGGGAGGTAGTGATGGCAGCAATTTCGGCAGTAATCATGTTGGCCCTGCTCGAGTATATCTGGCTCAGCGGCCGGGTGGGCATGGCAAGAGCAAAATACGGTGTGGAGGCGCCGGCCACCAGCGGCGATCCAATCTTTGAACGTCATTACCGGGTACAGGTGAATACCCTGGAGCAGTTGATCATTTTCATCCCGGCCATCGTGGCCTTCGCCTATGCTGCCGAGGCGCTGGGCTGGCCCGGTCAGGAGATCGGCAGCGTCCTCGGGCTGATCTGGCTGCTGGGTCGTTATCTGTACGCCACTGCCTACGTCTCCGATCCCAACAAGCGTGGCCCGGGCTTCATGCTGAGCTTTGTGCCCAGCGTGCTGATGGTTCTGGGGACCTTGGTCTGCCTCCTGTTGGGGGTTCTGCGCTAGGCGATCATGCAAAACCGCTGGAATATAGAAGAAGCAAGCACTTACCAGCATTCGCTGCTGGCGCTGCGGGTGTACAGCTCCCGGCTGCTGGGTGCCGAGCCGGCGCTGGTTCTGCACGGGGGCGGCAATACCTCGGTCAAGACCGAAGTCGTGAATATTCTGGGCGACCTCGAAGAGGTCCTGTATGTAAAGGGTTCGGGCTGGGACCTGCGGACCATCGAAGCCGCCGGTTATGCGCCCACCCGACTGGCCTACCTGAGGCGTCTGGTCACGCTGGAGAGCTTGAGCGACAGGGAGATGATGCGTCAGCTCCGGCTTGCCCTGCTGGATCCTGCTGCGCCGACACCGTCGGTGGAGGCCATCCTCCATGCCATCATTCCCTTGCGTTTCGTCGATCATACGCACAGCGATGCCTTGGTTGCCATCAGCAATACGGCGGACGGCGAGTCCACGCTGAAAACGCTGCTGGGTGAACAGGTGCTGGTATTGCCCTACATCATGCCCGGTTTTGTGCTGGCGCGTCAGGTCTACCTGGCGACGAGGGACAGGGACTGGTCTGCGCTGAAGGGCATCTTCCTGATGCACCACGGACTGTTTACCTTTGCCGATGAGGCCCGCGACAGTTATGAGCAGATGCTGGCACTGGTGAACCGGGCCGAACAGTTTCTGCAGGCGCGGGCCTGCCACGAACACCTGGCCTTGGGCAGTTATCAGCCGGCAGGCGGGGATTATCTCGAATTGGCAGGCATCCGCCGGGAGATCAGTACACTGGCGGGCAGACCCATGTTGGCAGCCTGGCACCGGGACGCCGAAGCGGTCGGCTTTGCCGCCCTGCCGCAGGTGGCCGATATTGCCAGGCGGGGACCCTTGACGCCGGATCACAGCATTCATACCAAAATCATCCCGGCCCTGATCGAGACCGATGCCCGTGCTGATCTGGCCGCTTATGCCGCGCACTATCGGGACTACTTTGACCGCTTCAACAAGAAGGGTGAACTGAGCTGTCTCGATCCCGCGCCGCGTTTTGCAGTCTGGCGCAACAAGGGCATGCTGAGCTTCGGCCAGAACCGGCAGCGCTGTCAGGTGGTGGCGGATATCAGTGCCCACACCATCAGGGCCATACAGTGGGGAGAAGTCCTGGGCGGCTGGCAGCCATTGCCGGAAGCCGATTTGTTTGCCGTCGAGTACTGGGAGCTGGAACAGGCCAAACTCGGCAAGGCCGCGGCAGGCGGCGAGTTTGACGGTCGCGTCGTGCTGGTCAGCGGTGCCGCCTCCGGCATCGGCGCCGCCTGCGTGACGGCGTTTCTGGCCCAGGGTGCCTGTGTGCTGGCACTAGACATCCAGCCGGGCATCGAAACCCGTTTTGACTCAGAGCGGGTGCTGGGGCTGTGTTGTGATGTCACATCTGCCACTGCCATTCAGGCCGCCATCGAACAGGGCATCGCCCGCTTCGGTGGACTCGATGTGGTGATCAGCAATGCCGGCAGTTTCCCGCCCAGTTGCCGCCTGGCAGACATGAGCGACGAACTCTGGGAAAGCAGCCAGGCACTCAATTTGAATGCCCATATGAAATTGTTGCGCGCCGCCCTGCCATTTCTGGCACTGGGTATCGAGCCTTCCGTCATCTTTGTCGCTTCCAAGAATGTCCCGGCTCCCGGACCCGGCGCCGGTGCCTATGCCGCCGCCAAGGCCGGGCTTACCCAACTGGCCAGGGTTGCCGCTCTGGAATTGGGGGAACAGGGCATCCGGGTCAATGTTTTGCACCCCAATGCCGTCTTCGACACTGCCATCTGGACCCCGCAGACGCTGGCGCAGCGGGCGGCTCACTACGGCATGACGGTGATGCAATACAAAACCAGCAATGTATTGAAAGTGGAAGTGTTTGCCAGTGATGTGGCGCATGCTGCCCGGAGTCTGGCCGGTGCCGCGTTTGCCAAAACCACCGGCGCCCAGATTGCGGTGGATGGCGGCAATGACCGGGTCATCTGAATGAACGTTGACGGGATCCCCCACCGCAGCATCTGGTTCGAGGACGATACGGCAACGCTCAGAATCATCGACCAGACCCGGCTGCCCCACGAGTTTGTCATTGCCGCGCTGCATACCCTGGACGATGCCTGCCATGCCATCGGCAGCATGCAGGTTCGGGGTGCGCCCCTGATCGGGGTCACGGCGGCTTTCGGCCTGTATCTGGCCTTGCGGACCGGGTCTGGTTCAGCCGTCATGATGGATGCCGCCGCCAGGCTGGCCGCCACCCGGCCCACGGCAGTCAATCTGCGCTGGGCCCTGAATCGGGTCATGACGGCCATTGCCGCCCATCCCGAACAGGACGAGGCCACTGTTGCGCTGGCAACTGCCCGCGTGCTCTGCGCAGAAGATGTCGCGACCTGCAGCCGGATCGGGGACCATGGCCTGCCGCTGATCGACGCTCTGTGGCAGAAGAAACAGAAGCAGGGTGTGGTGAATATTCTGACCCACTGCAATGCCGGCTGGCTGGCGGCGGTGGACTGGGGTACCGCACTGGCGCCGGTATACAAGGCGGTAGCCGCAGGTATTCCCGTGCATGTCTGGGTGGATGAAACCCGGCCCCGCAACCAGGGAGCCAGTCTCACCGCCTGGGAACTGGCCCGGCAGCAGATACCCCACACCGTCATCAGTGACAACGCCGGTGGTCATCTGATGCAGGCCGGCCGGGTCGATCTGTGTCTGGTCGGCAGTGACCGCACCACCCGCCAGGGGGCGGTCTGCAACAAGATCGGCACCTATCTGAAGGCGCTGGCGGCCTGGGATAACCAGGTGCCGTTTTATGTGGCACTGCCCCTTTCCACCATCGACTGGGAAGCCGACAGCATTCCCATTGAAGAACGGGATGCAGATGAAGTGACGCATATCCAGGGTTTGAATTCCCAGGGTCGCATGGACAGGGTAAGATTGACGCCTGCCGGCAGTCCTGCGCTGAATCATGCCTTTGATATCACGCCGGGGCGTCTGGTCACCGGTCTGATTACCGAGAACGGGATTTTCAATGCCAGTGCCGAAGGCCTGGCCAGGCTGAAACAGACAGATTCATGAGCAAAGCATACAAAGCATTTCGTTTGACCTGCGCCTTCCTCCTGCTGTTGCTGGAGGCACTGTCTGGCCCGGGCTTGCAGGCGGCGGAAGCGCTGCCGCTTTATCAGGTCGACGTCGTCGGGCAATTTCCCCATGACCCCAACGCTTTCACGCAGGGTCTGGCTTTTCATGAGGGCCGCCTCTATGAGGGCACTGGCCGCAATGGACAGTCTTCGCTGCGCCTGATGGACCTGGAGAGCGGCGAAATTCTCAAGCGCCACAATCTGGACAAGCGCTACTTCGGCGAAGGGATTACCGTGCTGGGTGAGGCCATCTATCAGCTGACCTGGCGCGAACATGCCGGCTTCGTCTACGACCGGGACAGTTTTACGCTTCAGAAAACATTTTTCCTGCCCGGCGAAGGCTGGGGAATCACCGATGACGATGAACAGCTGATCGTCAGTGACGGCACGGCCTACCTGCGCTTCCTCGATCCTGACACCCGGCATGAAATACGCCGGGTGGAGGTGAGGGACGAGCAGGGTCCGGTGGACCGGCTCAATGAACTGGAATACATCGACGGCGAGGTCTGGGCCAATGTCTGGTATGAGAACTACCTAGTCCGCATCGACCCGCTGACCGGCAGGGTGAACAGCCGCGTCGATCTGAGCGGACTTCAACCTCAGAGCGGTTCTGCGGATGCGGTGCTCAACGGCATCGCCTGGGACGAAACGACACAGCGCCTGTTCGTGACCGGCAAGCTGTGGCCCGTGCTGTATGAAATCAAACTCAGGGACTGACCCCGCCCCGCCATGGCAGTGCCATTCATCAGCGTAGACCGAAGCTTCAAAATCCTGCTGCTGGCGCTTACGTCCCTGTTGCTGCTGTCCTGTGAAACCGTGTCCTACTACGGACAGGCGGTCAGCGGGCAGCTGTACATTCTGAGTCATCGCCAGAAACTTGAAAAACTGATTGCGGCAGATACGACCGGCCCGGCCCTGCGCAGCCAGTTGCAGACGGTATTGGCCATCCGCCGTTTTGCCGACAGTGAGTTGGGCCTGCCGGTCGGCAGGAACTACGGCACCTATGTGGATGTACAAAGGCCCTATGTGGTCTGGAATGTGTTCGCGACGCCCGAGTTTGACATGCAGCCGCTGCGCTGGTGCTATCCCGTTGCCGGTTGTGTCAGTTACCGGGGTTATTTTGCCGAGGCGGCGGCCAGGGATTTCGCCGGCCGGCTGGCAGCGCAGGGCAGGGACGTGTATGTGGGTGGCGTTGCCGCCTATTCCACACTGGGCTGGTTTTCTGATTCCATTCTCAATACCGTCATTCATCGCAAGGATCATCAACTGGCCAGCCTGATTTTTCATGAACTGGCGCACCAGCAGGTTTACATCCCGGGAGCGACCGAGTTCAACGAAAGCTTTGCCACAGCGGTGGAAAAAGAAGGTTTGCGGCGCTGGCTGCAGCATGAGGGGCTGGATACTGAGGCAGCTGCAGATATCATTGAAAACGCCGAAGTGGAAGAAAGACGGAGGGAGCGGTTTGTCGCGCTGGTTCAGGACACTATCAAAAAACTGGCAGTACTTTACGACTCAGACGCCAGCCTTGCGCAAAAGCGCCAGGGCAAGCAGGAAATTTTTACCCGGATGAAGGCTGCTTATCAAAGCCTGAAACAGAGCTGGCAGGGCTATGATGGCTATGATGCCTGGTTTGCACAGGACCTGAACAATGCCCAGCTCAGTACGGTGGCAACCTACTTCGACCTGGTCCCGGCCTTTCAGAGCATGCTGATAGAAGCAAACTTCGACCTGCCCGCCTTCTACCAGCAGGTCAGGGCACTCAGCAAACGCCCCCAGGCCGCCCGCGATGAGTATCTGCGCGGGCGGCTTCAGCAGAAGCATTGATGTTACTGAGGAAGCTTTCGCCCCTTGCTCCGGCGAAGCAGACCATAAAAAACCATCTGCGCAGGCATTGCGTCACGGCCGTTTTCGGTGGCGTTTTTTTACGGACTGCAAGACCGGAATGACAGCTTGATTCGGGCTGCTTGGTTTTTGAAGTCGACGGGGGAACTGTGCTAGGAGTCTGTCGGACTCAGGTGTTCGTAGCGAGGCGAGTGGGAAATCG
>JAVVEZ010000112.1:0-9208 GCA_032250895.1 Pseudomonadales bacterium
CAGGAGGCTCAGAATTGAGAATATTTACCCACAAATTTTCCTGAAGACCCTAAAAAATAAATAAATAAAAAATAAAAAAATATAAGAAAAATGGGAGATAGAGATATGAAAAACAAAAAAAATGTATTGCATCTGGCCGTGGTTGCGGCCATTGCGTCGCAAACGGGGCTGATAAGCCATGCTGCCTTGTCTCAAACGGACAATCCTGTCATTGAAGAAATTGTGATCACGTCCACCCGGCGCGCCACCAATGTCCAGGATACACCGCTTGCTGTCTCTGCGCTTTCAGGCCAGGCACTGGAGACGCAAAATATCGAAAATACCCAGGATCTGACGGCCGTAGTCCCCAATGTCCTCATCTATGGCGGTGGTCGGGGTGTAACCAGCGGGACTTTCAATATGCGGGGCATTCCAAGGGTTGGGACCTATGTCGATGGGGTCTGGCAGGTTTCCAACTCAGGTTTGCTGCAACGTCAGTTTGTGGAGCTGGATCGGGTGGAGGTGCTGCGGGGGCCTCAGGGCACACTGGTCGGTCGTGATTCGACGGGAGGTTCCATTCAGATTTTCACCAAGCGCCCTGCCGAGGAGTTTGGCGCGGTCGTGAACATCAGCGCGGGTTCGTTTGACCGCCGTGATGTCAGCGGCTCGGTCGATATCCCCATTAGCGATACCTTGAAGACCAGGTGGACCCTGGCCAGTTATGACAAGGATGGTTACGTGAAGAGTATCACGACCGGCCAGAAACATGGCGAACTGGAAAACCAGGTATTGCGCGGCGATATCGTCTGGGACCCCATCGAGCGGCTGAGTGTCCGCTATATTTATCAGGAGGATACCCAGAAAGCGACCACTGCCAGCGTTCAGACCTTCATCAATCCTGAAGTGGCCTATGACAACGGTTGGCAGGTGGGGATTGCCGAGGCCCATGATATCGCCAGTCTTGCTGCGGGTGGCAGGGGCTTCAACTGCCAGTCGACGGTTGCCGGTTGCCCCGGTGGTGATCTCGACAGGTATGAAACCACCAAGTTGCAAAGAAGCCCGGATGAGGTCTGGATAAAATCACATTCACTGATTCTCGATTACGAACTCACTGATGCCATCGCCTTCAAATACATCTATGGCAATACCCGATTCACCGATTCCATCTGGGCGGATTTTGCCGGTTCGGAGTTCAATTTCTTTACCAACTATGATGTATCCAGAACCAAATACAAGAGTCATGAGTTTCAGTTCAATTTTACCTTTGATCGTGCCAATGCCGTTTTGGGTGCCTTCACCTGGGATCAGTCGAGACGTTCCCGGGGTGCTGAATGGTCGCACTCTGACTGGAGTTTTCCGGATGGCTGGGGCGGTGGCGCAGGGGGTTCAACGGGCGGTCCACCGGTCCCCCCGGGCTTGTTCCAGACCAGGAACTCAGGCAGGCCACAGACCCTGGACTACCAGGATGTGCTCGATTCTCCAACCTGCCAGATGACACCGGCGGACCGGGGCAGAGACTTCAGTCATTTGGGACTGGACCCCAACTCGGTCAATGGCTGGCCACAGCCGTGTACGGATTTTGCCGCCTGGGTACCCTTGTTTGCCACCGTGGTTGGTTTCAACAGTACCAACGGCATCGATGGCTCGGACAGAAGCGCGCTGAATACGCAGGATGGTTATGCGGTTTTTGGTGAAGTCACTTACGACATCAATGAACGCTGGGATGTCACGGGAGGTTTCCGTTACCATGATCAGGAGAACAAAAACTTCAACCTCGACATAGCCACCGGCAAACTCAATGGCACCACCGAACTGCGCCCGGTTACCTGGGATACCGGCTTCGCCAGCATTGCCAGGGCCATCAACGCTGAGCCGATTCCTGAGTCCCTGACCGAGGCCAGTTTCAACAAGCTCACCTTTCGCTTTTCAAGCAGTTACGACATTCGGGATGGCATCATGATGTATTTCGGATACAGCGAAGGGTTCAACTCGGGGGGCATTATCGATACCGAGGATTCCCTGGGACGGCTGGTTACCCAGTTTGACCCGGAGACCATCAAAAACAAGGAAGTTGGCTTGCGTGGTGATTTCTTCAATCGGCGTCTGCGTGCCAATGTCACCTATTTTCTGACGGACTGGAATGATATACAGGCCCAGGCATCGGTCATTGACCGGGGTACGGGGCTGCCGATTACCGAAGTGGTCGTTCAGAATGCTGCCGAAGGCGAAGCCAAGGGTCTGGAATTGGAACTCACCTATGCGGCGACCGATAATATCTTGTTGGAAGCCAATCTTGGTTTTCTTGATACCAAGTACAAGAACATCAAGCCAGGTGCTCAAATCACAGAAAATACGGAGTTTGGCGGTGCGCCGAAAAAGACTGCCAACCTGAGTGCCCAATATAGTTGGTATTTCAACGGTGGCGCCAGCTTGATGACTCGGCTTTCTGCCAATTATACCGGCTTGTTCTGGCGTTCGCCGATACCCAGCTTCAGGCAGGATGCCTATGGCGGCAACTCGCAGAGTGGCGATATCTGGCGCTTCAATGCGCGAACCGTATTCACACCAGGCGATTCACGTTATGAGATTTCTGCCTTTGTCAACAACCTGACGAATGCGTATTTCATCAACTCAGGCTTTATGGACAGCATCTGGCAATTTGACTTTTCCGGCTTGGACGCACCCCGGGAGTTTGGGCTCAGTGTGAGGATGACTTTTTAGTTGTTGGGCGAAGCATCCCGTGTATGCCGAACGCTCGGGTTTTGAGTCTTCGGGATACCCGGGGTGGTTTATCCTGTCAGGAGCTGCACGACAACATGGAACAACCGGCCCGGTGGCGGGCCCATTCGGGGCGTTTTTGTGCCAGATGGGCTTTGCCGGCCTGCTCGTCGTAGGGTTGGCGAAGAACGTCCTGTAATTCGTGAATCATGCTGTAGTCGCCGTTCTCGGCCTTGTCAATGGCCTGTTGCGCCAGCCAGTTGCGCAGCACATAGAGGGGGTTTACGGCATTCATTGCCTGCTGTCGCAGGTGATCAGGGCGGGCATCCTGACGCACACGGTCCCGGTAACGGCGCAACCAGGCGGCAAAGTGGCGTTTGCTGCTGATATCGATGTGCTCATTGTAAAAGGCATCGTTCACGACGGCGAGAAGCTCATCCTCTGTCGGAGTCGTGGCAGTGTTGTCGATTTTCATATTGGCAAGACTGCGGAAAAACAGGGTCATGTCGGTTTCTGTCGTTTGCAGTACTTGTTCAAGATCCGCAATCAGACTGTCATCGCTTGCTTTATCGAAGTGCCGCAGGCCCAGTTTGGCGGCCATCATCTCGCGGTACTTGCCGCCGTAGGTTTTCTGGAAACCATCAAGAGCGGACTCGAGGGGCTCCACGGCATTGATCAGGGGATACAGGGCATTGGCGAGTTGCACCAGGTTCCACAGAGCGATTTGCGGCTGTTGGCCAAAGCGGTAACGTTTGCCCTGGGCATCGGTGGTATTGGGGGTCCAGCCGGGGTCGTAGCCCTCCAGCCAGCCATAGGGTCCATAATCGATGGTCAGCCCAAGAATGGACATGTTGTCGGTATTCATGACACCGTGAACGAAGCCCACCCGCATCCAGTGTACAAGCAGGCTGGCCGTCAACTGGCAGATTTCGTTGAACCAGCGGCCATAGACCTCCGTGGATGGTATGCCAAGGTGGGGAAAGTCCTTTCTGATGGTATAGTCGGCGAGCTGTTTCAGAACATCGAGCTGGCTTCTTCGGGCAAAAATCTCAAAGGAGCCGAAGCGGATAAAGCTGGGTGCAACCCGGCAGACGATGGCCCCCGGTTCGGCCCTGGGATGGCCATCGTAGAACATATCCCGAACAACTTCTTCGCCGCTAACGATCAGGCTCAGTGCCCGCGTCGTCGGCACGCCAAGATGATACATGGCTTCACTGCAAAGAAACTCCCTGACGGATGAGCGCAGAACCGCAAGACCATCGGCCGTGCGGGAATAGGGCGTCGGACCTGCACCCTTCAGTTGCAGAATCCAGTGACTGTCAGGATTGCGGAGTTCACCCAGATTGATGGCCCTGCCATCGCCCAGTTGGCCCGCCCAATGCCCGAACTGATGCCCGCCATAGCAACAGGCATAGGGTTGCATGGCCTCCAGCAGATGGGTACCGCTGAAAATTTCGGTGAAACGAGGACTGCTGCATTCTGTTTCAGACAGGCCGATTGCCGTTGCCAGTTCCCTGGAACAGGCAACAAGCCGCGCCTGGGGGAACTTTTGCGGTTGAACTCGTGAAAAACAGGCTTCATTGACCTGGCGCCGATAGTTTTCGGAGATCGGGTCTTCCGGCAGGGACTCTGTAAAACTGTCATCAAAATGCAGCCGGTCAAGAGCTAGTGTCATATCAGCAGGCCCACAAGCCGCGCTCCGCGCGGCGCTTGCTCGCAGGCATAGTGGCGCTCTGCCAAGAGCAAGCAACAAAGCAGAGGGTGGCTTGTGGGCCTGCCCTCTGATGCGGCACTAGAGGGGTGACAGGACACCAGGGGCTGGGAAATTGCATTCATCGTAGCCAGGCTTTTCGGATGGAATGAGGAAGTATGTGGCGCTATTCTATCCATTGACAGATTTTTTGGAAACCGGACAATGAGGTCCGGGGATCGCCGGTGCCCAGTGGGCGCGGTGTTGGGAAAGAGGCGTTCGGACTGTTTGTTATCTTTCTGCCGGCAGAATAAGTATAATTTGCAGCCCTGTTTCGTGGCCGTTGCCCGCTGTGTAGACAAGAGGACCCAAAAGCAATGCTGAGGGCTTCTATAATAAACTGCTGTGATACAAGTCAAGACCCTATGACGAAAACATCCAAGGTTGCCGTTATTGATGACGATAAGCTGTCTTCTCATAACCTGAATGTCATACTTCGGTTCATTGGTGAGGAGCTGATCCTTCTGGACAGCAAGCGCTGGCGTCAGTCGTTTTTGGATGCTGAATCCAGTAAAAATATCTTTATCCTTATTATTGGTACACTGAAGAACAAAGATATTGCTGAACTGCTCGATGACATTCGACAATGGCATGACAACATGCCATTGATCCTGTCAGGCAGCGTTGAGGAATTCGCTCATGTTGACGCAGCTCTGAAGCAGAACGTCATTGCCATCATGAAAAGGCCGTTCAACTATCAGGACTTGATTGCCAGCCTGAATACTGCCAGGGAGGGCAGGGGACTGAAGAAGCCGGTGATGAAAAGTTCTTTGTTGTCGGAAAATGGAACCCCCTTGTTTCGCAGCCTGGTGGGGGGAAGTCAGGCCATTGTGAGTGTCAGAAATCTGATTCAGCAACTGGCCAACAAGCATATCAATGTACTGGTGCAGGGTGAATCAGGAACCGGCAAGGAAATAGTTGCCAGAAACCTGCACTATAATTCCGGGCGGGGAAGCAAACCCTTTGTGACGATCAACTGTGCCACCATCGGTCTTGATATGTTGAGCCGGGAGTTTTATGGCCAGGAACAATGGGTCGATGGCACGCAGAAAATCCTCAAGGGTTTTTTTGAAAGAGCCGATGAAGGGACGCTTTTTTTTGACAAGATTGAAGATATGCCAATGGCGGCACAGGCACTTTTGCAGCGTTTTCTCGAGGAGCCGAGCTTTCAGCGTCCGGGAGGCACAGAGCTGGTACAGGCCAATGTCAGAATCATTGCCGCCACTCACCATGATCTGGAAGAACGGGTCAGTCAGGGGCTTTTTCGTGAGGATTTGTTTTACAGAATCAACGCATTCCCGATAGAAATTCCACCCTTGCGGGAGCGCCAGCCGGATATTCCCGATTTGATCAGTGAGCTGATTGTGCGACTCGAGAATCAGAGCAGCGCTTCTGTCCGTTTCAATTCCGCAGCTCTTGTTTCCCTGCAGCGTCACAGCTGGCCCGGCAACGTTCGCGAGCTGGCCAATCTGGTGGAAAGGCTTGCGATCATCAACCCCAATGGCATTGTCGGTCTCAGTGATTTGCCACGGAACTACCAGCACATCGCAGAGGGTGACATGCTGGGGGAGGAACATACGGAGAAGCAGGGCAAGGCTGACAGGAGCATCACGGTAAAAGACAAAAAAAGTGAAACATCTCCGGCGCTGCTGCAGGCATTCAGTCATGAAAAATTACAGGCCTATTTGAAAAATTTTGAAAAGAACCTGATCGAGGTCGCGCTTGATGACTGCGCCAGCGTGTTAAGCCTGACGGCCGAGCGTCTGAATCTTTCTCCGGAAGCGCTGCGGCAGAAAATAGAGCAGCATGCTCTCCATGGCGTGGATGCCTGGAAGACGCCAGACTTGCCTGAAAGATCCGAATTTTCCTGATATTTGCGTTTGGTCTGTGGTATTTCAGGGCGGGTATTTCAGGGAGGGTATTTCAGGGAGTAAGTGGCATGACGGTTTTGCCATCGCTGATGGCGGTCTTCAGGTTGAGATCCAGGTCTTTGCCGCTGCCACTGACCTGATGAAGTTTAACCAGTACCAGATTCCAGTCCTCGGCAAACCAGAGTTCGGTTTTACGCGGGTTTCCGGCTTCCCAGATGCGTTCCACCTTGAGGGTATTAAGCAGTCCCAAGGGGCTTTTCAGTGCTTCCCTGTCAGTAAGCCGGTAGTGGTAGTCCTTGATTTCGTCATCATCTATGGCCTGAAAATATATGTCGGTTTTTCCCAAAGCCAACTGGCGGGTGATTTCCAGGAAAGCAGAGAGTTCATCCAGCACCGCAGGAAAGAGCTCGAGTTGTTTTTCTTCGCCGTCGACTTCGGTGAGCGCGACCTTGTCCTGCCAATCGAATTCTGCTCTGCGGCTACGCTTGCCGAAACCGGATTGTATAAATTCATAGCGCTGAGGGCGCAGCAAATTCTGTTCGTAATGAAAGATGCTTTCTTCGCGGACCCGGGTAAGCGTTTTGCCCAGAAAGGACATATGTGCGTTGGAGTGAATGCGATAGCGGCCATCCTCAAGAATTTCAAGGAAGCGCTCGGCACTGGCCTTGAAGCCTTCATACCGGGCCTCATACTTCAGCTCAAAGGGGGCGAGAGGCTGTGCACAGAGGCTTGCCGAGAGCAGGGTAAATGCCGCCATGGCAAGTATTTTTGAGATGAATGTCTGCAACATGCGTGGAATCTGGTTCAAGCTCCTCAAAATTTTCGGGTCGTCATATATGCTGTCTTGACGAGCTTCAGCATCTGGGCCCGGATGATAATCACCGTATGCAAGTTCGTCCAGTAATCGGTTACCATTGTCGGCATGATCGTATCCGCGTTTCGATATTTTTTGTCTCGTTGGCCTGCTTCTGGGGCAGGTAGTCGATATTTTCGTTGTCGCCTGCTCGTTTCTGCATTGCTGATAGGACCATTGATAACGCTTTTTGTTTCAGAGCCGGTTGTTGCTGTCACCGTGGAAGGACTCTATAAAAGCAGCGTCATCGTCTCCTCCCGTGAGAATGAGCGGGTTCGGCGTCAGGGCTTCAGTACGGCCCTGCAACAGGTTCTGGTCAAAGTTACGGGCCGTCGGGATGTACTGGAGCTGGGTGCTGTTCGTCGGGCTGTCGCAAATCCTGAATCCTATGTTGAATTCTGGGAATATACGACGTTCAAGCCGGAACCGTCACCGCCTGGGACTCCGGCAGATGCCATTGGGCAGGCCGATCGCATCCAGTTGCTGGTTACATTTTTCGCACCCCAGATTCAGAGCTTGCTGGAGCAGAACAGTATTCCCGTCTGGCCTGAAAACCGGCCGGCGACACTGGTCTGGATGGTGGTTCAGGAGGAACTGGGGCCGCGTCAGATCGGCAGCGTCGAACGTCATGCCGATCTGCTCAGAGAGATGAACAGTCTGGCCGACAGCCGGGGTGTCCCCTTGTTGATGCCCTTGCTGGACGTGGAAGATCAGCGGGCCATCAGTGCCGAGCAGATATGGAACCTGGAAGCAGACGCGATACATCAGGCCTCTGCCCGCTATCAGACGGACAGCGTGCTGGTGGTTCGTCTCTTCCGTTCGCTCGGTGGTGAGCTGCTGGGTACGGCGGCATTTTATTTCAGAAACGGCATCAGGACGGCGGATTTTTATGGTGAAGACCTGAGCAGTGTCATGGCCCGGCCTGTCGATCTGGTGGCAGAAGAATTGTCGGCCTATTATGCGGTGCTGGCCTCTGGTGCCGAGGTGCTGGTCAACATGACAGTGGAGGGCATTGACAGTGTCAAGGATTATGCAGGCTTGATGAGTTACGTTCAGAAACTGGTGGATGTCAACAAGGTGACCCTGGTCAGGGCGGATCAGCAGACGCTTGATCTGACGCTGTCGACCGGCGGCCAGATCCGGCAGTTGATCGAAGCGATAGCCCTGGATCGGAATCTGCGTCCGGTGACGGATGCCGTCAGGGAAAACAACGTCGTTCTGATGCACTATCAGTGGGTAGCACCGTAATTGAATACCATGACGTCGTCCAAACAGCTGCCGCTGGACTTGTTCATCCGGGATGAATACAAGCTGGATAATTTCCATGTCTCGGTAAAAAATGCGGAATTACTCGCTACCCTTAAGCGGGGCAGGGGCGTCGATCCCGGGTTCTATTTTATCTGGGGTGAGGAAGGCGCGGGCAAGAGTCATCTTTTACAGGCTTTGTGTCAACAAAGCGAGTTACAGGCTTTGCGCCAACAAAGCGAGTCTGCGGTCTATGTGCCTCTGGCGCAGTTGAAAACCCATTCCCCTGAAGTACTCGAAAGCCTGGAGACGCTGGCGCTGGTTTGTCTGGATGATGTGGATGCGGTTCTGGGCTTGGAGGAATGGGAAGGCAGGCTGTTTCAGTTTTTCAACCGGATGCGGGAGACCGGCAACCGCTTGCTGGTCAGTGCGAGGGTTGCCCCGAGAGGGCTGCAAAGCGGGCTTGCCGACCTGCTATCCAGATTGAGCTGGGGCGTGGTGTATCAGTTGCATGCCCTGGATGAGCCGGAAAAATGCCAGGTCTTGCAGGCTCGCGCATTGAGCCGGGGGATCGTGCTGGACCAGGATCTGCTGAATTATATTTTGCTGCGCGGTTCAAGAAGTACCACGGGCTTGTTCCAGATTCTGGATCGGCTGGACCAGCTTTCGTTGATGGAAAAGCGAAAAATCACCATACCTTTCATCAAAAACATCATGCAGTGGTGAGCGGCTCTACAGGAACCTCTGAATAACTCTGGCGTGTCTCTGCGGGAGTCTGAGAGGCTCGAATGC
>JAVVEZ010000022.1:0-44480 GCA_032250895.1 Pseudomonadales bacterium
GCGCTTGGGGCGTTACCTGTGCCAAAAACGGCCCACGAATTTTTCTGACGAGGCGAAAATTCTTTCAAGCCCCGGTAAGCGACCGCACTCCCCAGCTCTTCTTCAATCACCAGCAGGCGATTGTATTTTGCCACCCGGTCAGAACGGCACAGCGATCCAGTTTTTATCTGACCGGCCATGCTTGCCACTGCCAGATCAGCAATGGTCGTGTCTTCGGTTTCCCCGGAACGATGCGATATCACCGCCGTATAACCCGCCTTTTTCGCCATGTTGATCGCGGCCAGTGTTTCACTCAGCGTACCAATCTGATTGAACTTGATCAAAATAGAATTGGCAACGCCTTCCTTTATTCCACGTTCCAGAATACGGGTATTGGTGACAAACAGATCATCACCAACCAGTTGCACCTTGTCGCCAAGTTTTTGGGTAAGAATGGCCCATCCGTCCCAGTCGCTTTCATGCATGCCATCTTCAACCGACAGGATCGGGTACTGCCGGCACAGGCCAGCCAGATACTCGGCAAATTCAGCGCTGTCAAAACTTTTCCCTTCGCCGGACAAAACATAGCGGCCATGCCTGTAAAACTCGGAGGCTGCACAATCAAGTGCCAGACAGATATCGGTGCCGGCTTTGAATCCCGCGTTTCCGATCGCCTCGAGAATGGCATCAAGCGCCGCGGCATTGGAAGGAAGATTGGGGGCAAAACCGCCTTCGTCACCAACCGCAGTGGCAAGACCCTGCCCTTTCAATACCGACTTCAGGGCATGGAATATTTCGGCACCATAGCGCAAGGCTTCCCGAAAATCAGGCGCCCCCACGGGTTGAATCATGAATTCCTGGATATCGACATTGTTGTCGGCATGTTCACCCCCATTGATGATGTTCATCATTGGCACCGGCATGGAAAAGCTGCCCGCATTGCCATTCAAGGCCGCAATATAGGCATAGAGACTCAGTTCCCCTGCGGCGGCGGCGGCCCTGGCCGCAGCCAGCGAAACGGCCAGTATCGCATTGGCGCCAAAGCTGGCCTTGTTGTCGGTACCATCGAGATCGATCATGGCCTGGTCAATGCCATGCTGATCCGTAACCTCTGTGCCCAGCAGCAGAGACCTGATCTCATTATTGACTGCAGATACTGCTTTCAACACGCCTTTTCCGCCATAGCGGGCGGGATCCTTGTCTCTCAATTCCAGTGCTTCCCTGGAACCGGTGGAGGCTCCCGATGGAACACTGGCCCGGCCACTATGCCCTGTGTCGAGAACAACATCGGCCTGTACCGTTGGATTCCCCCGGGAGTCGAGAATTTCCCTGGCTTTGATATCTGTGATGATTGTCACTTATCTGTCCTCTTCCTATTAAAAACCACCTGTCAGGCAGTTTCGATTTCAGTTTGGTTTTTTATCAGCACATCCAGTTCCTTCACCTGGCTCAGTAAATCTTCCAGCCTGTCCAGCCTGAGTGCACAGGGGCCATCACATTTGGCCAATTCAGGATTCGGATGGACTTCCAGAAACAAGCCTGCAATTTTCTGGGACACTCCCGCCCTGGCCAGGGCGGCAATGTTTTTACGCCGCCCATCCGCCCCGCCCGGCCTGCCTCCCGGAATTTGCAAGGCATGGGTAACATCAAACAGTACCGGATATTCAAAATTCTTCATTATGCCAAAAGCCAGCATATCCACGATCAGATTGTTGTAACCAAAGCTGCTGCCCCGTTCACAAAGCATCAGGTTTTCATTTCCCGCCGCTTCAAACTTCTGCAGAATGTACTGCATTTCATGTGGAGCAAGAAACTGGGCTTTTTTGATATTGACAAGAGCACCGGTCCGGGCCATAGCCATCACCAGGTCTGTCTGCCGGGACAGAAACGCCGGCAATTGCAGGATATCGACCACTTCTGCGGCAACTTTTGCCTGCCACGGTTCATGAATATCCGTGAGCAGAGGCAAGTGCAGGCGGGTTTTTATATCCCTGAATATTTCCAGACCCTGTTCCAGCCCAGGTCCCCGGTAAGCGTCCATGGCCGAACGATTGGCCTTGTCAAACGAAGCTTTGAAGATATACGGAATACCCAGTTTGCCACAAATACCCTGGCAGGTTTCAGCCACTTCAAGAGCCATATCCCGGGACTCGAACACATTGAGACCACCGACCAGCACCAGGGGCAAGTCATTGGAAATCCGGATATCTCCCAGTACCAGAGTTTTTTGCATGATGGAAAAGACTCTTGGCCGACTTATTTTGACTGACTCTGTTTGATGGCTGCCTCGATGAAACCGGAAAACAGAGGGTGGCCATCCCTGGGAGTGGACGTGAATTCGGGATGAAACTGGCAGGCCAGAAACCAGGGATGATCCCTGATCTCGACCACTTCCATCAGATTGCCGTCCAGGGACTTGCCGGTGATCTGCATGCCCTTTTCCTCCAGAGCCTCGACATAATTATTATTCAATTCATAACGATGGCGGTGCCTTTCAGTAATGATCTCCTGCCGGTAACACCGATAGGCAATGGAATCCTTCTCCAGCCGACATTTTTGACCACCCAGTCTCATAGTGCCGCCCAGGTCCGAATTCTGATCACGATTCTCGATCTTGCCACTGGCATTCTGCCACTCGGTGATCAGCGCTATTACCGGGTCCTGGCAATCCTTATCAAATTCGGTACTGTGCGCGCCCGGCAGCTTCAGCACCTGCCGGGCAAAATCAATGACAGCAACATGCATACCAAGACAGATACCCAGGTAGGGAATGCTGTGTTCACGGGCATAGCGGGCGGTCGTGATGATGCCTTCAATGCCACGCTCACCAAAACCGCCCGGAACGACAATGGCATCAAGCCCGGCCAGAATCTCCGGACCATTTTTTTCAATGGTTTCCGAATCGATATAGCGGGTGATCACGCGTGTGCGGGATTGAATACCGGCGTGTTTGAGCGCTTCAATCAGGGATTTATAGGCGTCCAGCAGTTCCATGTACTTGCCCACCATGGCAATGGTCACTTCCCGCTGCGGATGCAGGGTGGCATCCACGACAGCCTCCCAGGCTGAAAGATCCGCCGGCTGGCATTGCAGATTGAAGCGCTGCACGATGATGTCATCCAGCCCGGTTGCGTGGAGCAGCAATGGCGCAGAATAAATGGTGGGGGTATCCGGCAGCGAAACGACTGCCGGCAAGTCCACGTTGGTAAACAATGCAATCTTGCGAAGTGCGGATTCAGGAATTTCATGATCGGAACGGCACACCAGGATATCCGGCTGTATCCCGATGGAACGCAGTTCCTTCACGGAATGCTGGGTGGGTTTGGTTTTTGTCTCCCCGGCCGTGCTGATATAGGGGACCAGTGTCAAATGCAGGAACAGTGCACGGGAGGAGCCAAGTTCAACCTTTAATTGCCGGACCGCTTCGAGAAAAGGCTGGGATTCAATATCGCCGACCGTGCCGCCGATTTCCACCAGAGCCACATCGGCATCTCCCGCGCCTTCCAGGATCCGCCGTTTGATCTCATCGGTAATATGGGGAATGACCTGAATCGTAGCGCCGAGATAATCGCCACGACGTTCTTTCCTGATCACTTCCTCGTAGATGCGCCCGGCAGTGAAATTATTGGCACGCGTCATCGTGGTTCGGATGAAACGTTCATAATGTCCCAGATCCAGGTCGGTTTCCGCACCATCTTCGGTAACAAAAACCTCTCCATGCTGAAATGGGCTCATGGTCCCGGGATCCACATTGATGTAGGGATCAAGTTTGAGCATGGTGACTTTCAAGCCACGGGCTTCAAGGATTGCTGCGAGAGAGGCTGAGGTAACACCCTTGCCCAGAGAAGAGACGACACCGCCGGTAATAAAAATATATCGTGTCATTTATAGCCCATCAGAATGATACCCAGATGGAACTACAGGTTAACAGAACAAGCCTGCCAGCTCAATGTATATATGGCGAAGCCCGAAAAGTCCCGCTGCTGTTCTTCCCGATCCGGCAGCGGCCATGTCAACGTCAGCCTGCGGGTCTTTCCCAGACAATCCGCCAGAGTTCATCCCCGCTCTCGCAGCGCCATGGATCACAGATGAACAGGTCTGCCACTGCCAGCAGTTCATCACCGACGTAACACAGGGGCAGCTTGTCACGAAGCCAGGGCGGGATTCGGTAATCCTGCAGAATTTTTTTCAGAGGGCGGGTTTTTCTGCCGGACGGCTTGGCCTTTTCCCCCCCTTTGCGAAAAGCCACCCTGATGCTGTCGATGGACTCCAGCCTGAAGCCCCCGGCGCTCACTTTTTGGAGTCTGAGACAACCCAGACCCGCACCCATATCAAGGGGGGCTTTCAAATCCCAGACGAAAACAGCCTGCGGTGCTGCTGCGCCGGCTTTCAGAATATAGAGCTCGGCACCATAACGGCGTACCTGAACTCTTCCCCCCTCCCCGGACCAGGAGACGACAGGGGCAGCATCGGCAGCGGCACCGACGACTTCACTCAGAATTCGCTTCAAAGTCCGGTGATCCGGCGCCGGAATGTCGGACGTAGCGCAAAATTCGTCCAGCCAGAAACGCAGCAGATTGCGTTGATTGATCTCCGGCAGCACTTCCAGCGCGCGGATATTCAGCCGCTCGGGAAAACGCGTGGCAACCTGGGAAAAGTCACGCGCCGCAAGCTGTTGCAGCAGGACATCGGCCTCACGGCACAGTTCTGCGCTGCGCTGCCAGGTCTTGCGAAACCCCGGCCAGCGCTGTTCCAGACGAGGAAAAATCTCATGCCTCAGAAAATTGCGGTCAAACGCGGGATCGAGATTGCTCTCATCCTCGATCCAGCTCAGCTTTTCCGCCCGGGCGAAGGTTTCGATATCTCTGCGCGGGAACGGCAGCAATGGTCTGATCAAGGTTCCCCGGCCCAACTTGCGCCGCGGCGGAATGGCCGCAAGCCCTCTGGGGCCTGCCCCACGCAGCAAGCGATACAGCAGGGTCTCCACCTGATCATCCTGATGGTGACCCAGCAGCAGGCAATCTCCCGTCTGCAGATGGCGCCGATAGACCTCATAACGGGCCTTTCTGGCAAGGTCTTCCAGACTGGCGCCTGACTTTGGTGGCAATTTCAGCTGTTCTGACACCCACTTGATGCCCAGGCTCTGACACAGGCCTTCACAGTGCCTTTGCCATTGCTCAGCCCTGGGGCTGAGACCATGGTTGATATGCAATGCCCTGAGCCGCTCGGCAGCCTGATGCGTGCCCAGCAGTCTGAACACCGCCACCAGCAGGACCGTGGAATCAAGACCACCACTGAAACCTACCCAGATGGTGGCATGGGCCTTCAGTTCTTCCGCCAGACAGGGAATCAGGTCATCAGGCGTAAATGCCATACCTTGGGAACCTCTGAATAACTCTGGTGTATCTCTGGCCTTTCAGGCAGTGCCAGGGCTTGCGAAGGAATGCCACCAATCTTTCTTCAGGCAGGGGAGGCCCCATGACTCATCAGGCGTTTGAACCGGCGTTCCAGCAGGGCATCCGTATCCATATGTCGAAAGCGCTTGATCTGGTCCAGCAGTTTTTCCCTGATGCGCGTGGCCATCAGTTTGACATCCCGATGCGCGCCACCCAGCGGCTCCGCAATGGTCAGATCGACAATTCCCAGTTCTTCCAAACGCGCCGACGTAACCCCCATGGCTTCTGCGGCATCCGCCTTGTGATCTGCCGATTTCCATAAAATAGTGGCGCAACCTTCCGGCGAAATGACGAAATACGTGGAGTATTGCAGCATATTGAGCTGATCACAGACGCCGATTGCAATGGCCCCGCCCGAGTTTCCTTCGCCCGTGACGGTGGCAATGACAGGCGTGCGCAGACGCGACATCAGTGCCAGGTTTTCCGCAATCGCTTCATTGATGCCACGGGCTTCCGAATCCACTCCCGGATAGGCACCCGGGGTATCGATGAAGGTAAGCACCGGCATGTTGTAGCGCTCGGCCATCAACATCAGACGCCGCGCCTTGCGATAGCCTTCCGGCCTCGGCATGCCAAAATTTCGCCGGACTTTCTCCGTGGTACTTCTGCCTTTCTGATGCCCGATGATCATCACCGGCATGTCATCCAGCCAGGCAACGCCGCCAATCAGGGCGGGGTCGTCGGCAAACATCCGGTCGCCATGCAACTCATCAAAATCAGTAAAGATATGCTTGATATAGTCTTCGGTGTAGGGCCGCAGTGGATGACGTGCCAACAGGGAAATCTGCCAGGGTGTCAACGCTGCAAATATTTTCTGGGTGAGTTTGTCGCTCTTGTCTTCCAGCTTGGCGATTTCTCCACCAATATTGAGCTTGTTATCGGCGCCAACCAGCTTCAGTTCGTTGATTTTTACCTGAAGTTCGGCAATGGGTTGTTCAAATTCGAGAAAATCGGGGTTCATGGCAATCCAAAAAAAACAGCATTATCAAAAAAGTCGGTGCGCAGGAAGACAGGCCGTGGCGCGGCTCAACATCGCCAGTCAGTAATTCAGGACTATCTGGTTCTCGCCATATTGCTCCCGCAGCCTGTGCAGGAGTTCATCGTGTGGTTTCACCCGCCAGGCCTCGCCCAGTACAATGTTACCTCTGGCCCCCTTACATTCATAGGTCACCACGACTTCACAGGCTGGCGGAGACTCGGCCGGATCCGGGGTGCCCATGGCCTGCACACGGTAATCTGCCAGTATCCCCTCCAGTTTGAGGAGCGATTCTACCGCCAAATGCTGCTGATGCAAATTCAGTCCTATGCTTTTGGCGAACTGTTGCCTGGCTTGCTGGAAAGACCAAAGCTGCCTGGCTCTTATCTGCAGGGTACCATTACCACTGTATTCGTCCTGGCTGACGATACCATCGACCACTACCACCGTATCCCTCTGCAAATTATCGTGACACTGTTCATAGACTTCGCCAAACAGGGAAACATCAATTCTGGCACTGCGGTCATCCAGGGTCACGATAGCGATGTTGTCACCGCGGCGGCTTTTGATGATTCGCAGATCGTGGACAAGCCCGGCAACCAGCTGCGGGGAGCGCTCAGGTTTCAGGTTGTTGATGCGATTTTTGCTTATCCGGGCGATTTCCGGCAAATACTGCTCGATGGGATGGCCGGAAAGATAGAGGCCCAGGGTTTCCTTTTCCTCCTGCAAGCGGCGCTGATCACTCCAGGGGCGCACCGCACGGAAATTCCGGTAGATCTCGGTATCCGCTGCCGGGACGACTTCTCCAAAAAGGTCATCCGTGCCACTGGCCTGATTGCGGGAACTCTGTTCCGCCGTTTTCACGGCTTCGCTCATACTCGCCATCAGCACGGCACGATCTGCACCGAAGCTGTCGAAAGCACCGGACCTTATCAGGGCTTCAATAGCCCGCTTGTTGAACACACCGGCATCCGTTCTTCGGCAAAAATCAAAAAGATTGGCGAAGGCACCGCCCTCCTCTCTGGCCTTGACCAGATTCTCCACAGGGCCTTCCCCCAGCCCCTTGATGGCACCAAGGCCATAGACGATACAACCCTCGCCGTTGACCGTGAAGGCAAATTGCCCGGCATTGACATCGGGCGGAATCAACACAAGGTTCATACGTCGGCACTCCTCCACCAGCACAACGATCTTGTCGGTGTTCTGCATATCCGCCGATAATACCGCTGCCATGAAATGAGCCGGATAATGGCATTTCAGCCAGGCCGTCTGGTATGAAACCAGCGCGTAGGCCGCCGAGTGGGACTTGTTGAAACCATAGTCACCAAATTTTTCCATCAGGTCAAAAATGGCACTTGCCTGCTCGGCGTCAATGTTGTTTTTTCTGGCGCCTTCCTGGAAAATTTCACGCTGTTTCTGCATCTCTTCAGCTTTTTTCTTGGTCATTGCCCGACGCAGCATATCCGCGCCACCCAAGGTGTAATTCGCCAGCACCTGGGCTATCTTCATTACCTGTTCCTGGTAAAGAATCACGCCATACGTATTTTTTAATACAGGTTCCAGATCAGGATGCGGATAGCTGACACTGGCACGGCCATGCTTGCGGTTTATGAAATCATCCACCATGCCGGAACCCAGTGGCCCCGGACGGAACAAGGCCACCAGGGCGATGATGTCCTCAAACGTATTGGGCCGCAGCCTCTTGATGAGATCCTTCATGCCGCGGGATTCAAGCTGAAACACGGCCGTGGTCTCGCCGCGTTCGAGCATTTGATAGACCGCGCTTTCATCCAGGGGAATCCTGGTGATATCGACAGGCGCGGCACCGGATTGGGCATTGATCATTTTCAACGCCCAGTCAATGATGGTCAGGGTCCGCAAACCCAGAAAGTCAAACTTGACCAGGCCCGCACTCTCCACATCGCTTTTATCAAACTGCGTCACCAGGTTCGAACCGCTTTCATCGCAGTAAAGCGGCACGAAATCGGTCAGGCGCGTAGGTGCGATCACGACCCCCCCGGCATGCTTGCCAACATTGCGGACAAGCCCTTCCAGCTTGAAGGCCATCTCCATGATTTCCTGGGCTTCCTCATCGCTGGCGACAAATTCTTCCAGCAGTGGCTCCTGTTTGAATGCCTTCTCCAGAGTCATCCCGGGTTCAAAGGGCACCAGTTTGGACAGTTTGTCAGCCAGACCATAGGATTTGCCCTGCACCCGGGCCACGTCACGAATGACGGCCTTGGCCGCCATGGTGCCGAAGGTGATGATCTGTGACACGGCGTCATGACCATAGCGGTCCGCGACATGCTCGATGACCCGATCCCGGCCATCCATGCAGAAGTCCACATCAAAGTCGGGCATGGAAACCCGCTCGGGATTCAGGAAGCGTTCAAACAGCAAATCATACTGCAGTGGATCGATATCGGTGATTTTGAGGGCATAGGCAACCAGTGAGCCAGCCCCGGAACCACGTCCCGGCCCTACCGGAATACCGTTGTCCTTGGCCCATTGAATAAACTCCATCACGATCAGGAAATAGCCCGGAAATTCCATCTGGTTGATGATTTCCAGCTCAAACCGCAAACGCTCATGATAGGGCCGGGTGATCGTTGCGAAGTCGGCACGCCCCGGGTCATAAAGCTTCTCCAGTCGTTTTTTCAAGCCTTTCTCGCTTTCCAGCCGAAAGAATTCTTCGGTAGTCATGCCATCAGGTGTGGGGTATGAAGGCAGAAAGGCCTTGCCGAGCTGCAGGCGCAAATTGCAGCGTTTGGCAATTTCCACGGAATTTTGCAGCGCTTCGGGCAGATCATCGAACAGCTCTGCCATTTCCGCAGGCGAGCGCAGGTACTGGGATTCGGAATAGATACGGGGACGGCGCGGATCATCGAGGGTGCGTCTTTCATTGATGCAGACCCGAACCTCATGGGCTTCAAACTCGCTTGCCGTCAGAAAGCGCACATCATTGGTCGCAACCACCGGACAATCCAGACGCTGCCCCAGGCTGACCGCCATTACGACCTGTTCATCATCGCCAGGGCGACCGGCTCTTTGCAATTCCAGGTAAAAACTGTCGGGAAAAAGTCTCATCCACTGCCGCAGGCAGGATTCTGCCAGGCTTTGATCGTCATTCAGCAGGGCTTTGCCGATATCCCCATGGCGTGCTCCCGACAGAGCGATCAGACCCTCGGTATTTCCTTCCAGCCAGCTGCGCTTGATACAGACATTGCCCCGGTATTGCCCCTCCAGGTGCGCCCGGGAGATCAATTCGGTGAGGCGCCGGTAGCCATCCAGATTTCTGACCAACAGAACCAATAGCGAAACCTGTTCAGGATTGTCCTCTTCCATCACCAGCACATCACAACCACAAATGGCTTTTATGCCCTGCCTGTTGGCAGCATCGTAGAATTTGATGAGCGTATACAGATTGACATGGTCGGTAATGGCAACCGCCGGCATTCCCAATTCGGCAACCTGTTTCGTCAGTGCCTTTACCCGCACCAATCCATCCATGACGGAATATTCGGAATGAACGCGCAAATGCACAAAATCAGGGGTCATGGGCTGGCTTGGAGAATGATTGAGAACGTGGGAAACGGCATAAATTCTAGCGGTATTGGCCGCCGATTGACACCCCCATTGAACACAGACTGCGGCTTATAGCAAGGCAGCAACCGGAGCGAAAGAACGACGATGTATCGCGGAGGGACCCAGGGCCTTCAAGGCCAGTAAATGCGCCGGGGTCGGATAGCCTTTATGACGGGCGAAGCCATAGCCCGGGTAGCGTTCATCCAGACCCTGCAACTCACGATCACGCGTAACCTTGGCAAGAATGGACGCCGCTGCTATGGCCTGTATCCTGCCATCTCCCCTGACGACCACCTGCGCGGGATAGGACCATGACGGGCAGCGATTGCCATCGACATAGACAAACTCGGGTCTTATGGACAGGGCATCGACGGCTCTTGTCATCGCCAGCAGGCTTGCCTGCAGGATATTGAGCTGATCGATCTCCGCCACACTCGCTCTGGCGATGGCAAAGGCAAGCGCACCCTGACAGATCTCGGCATAGAGAGCTTCCCGCCGTGATTCGGACAGTTTCTTGGAATCATTCAGACCGGCAATCGGTCGTGCCGGATCGAGAATCACCGCCGCCGACACCACATCACCGGCCAGCGGCCCTCTGCCCACCTCGTCGGTACCCGCAATCAACAAGCCCTTGTGAGCCTCTTCAAGCCAGAAGGTCAAAGGTTGCGGGAAGGGTTTTCCGGCCCCGGTTTTTGCTTTTTGCATAACAACTCCAAAACTGCCCGTGCCGCCGTGGCGCTGGCTCCCCGTCTCAACTGTTGATGAATCGTCTCGTATTCCTCTAGCAAGCCAGGTAGCTCCCGGCGGGCCAGGAGAGCACTCAATGGCGGTTCCAGCGTATCCGCATTGACCTCGTTCTGAAGGTATTCTGCGACAATTTTTTTCCCGGCCAGCAGGTTGGGCAGGGAAAACCAGGGAATCTTCACCAGCAGGTAAAGTATCCAGTACGAAAGCCAGGCCATGCGATAGCAGACCAGCATGGGCTTTTTCAACAACAGGCCTTCCAGTGCGGCGGTTCCCGACGCCAGCAAAAGCGCATCGGCAGCTGCCATCACGTCCCGGGAACGGCCATCGCTCAGAATAAGGTCCAGAGTCGGAAAATGGCTGTTCATGATGGCCTGTATCTGCTCTTTCCTGGCCATGGATGCACAGGGAATCACTATCTGCAAGTCTGGCCAGTGCCGCAGGCATCTGGCCGCTGCCTGCAGAAACGGCAAGGCCAGACGTCCCACTTCGTCCTGACGACTGCCTGGCAGCAGCGCCAGAACCCTTCGCTCTGGATCCAGGTTCAGATTCAGGCGCGCCTGCCGGACATCGATATTGAGCGGAATGTCATCTGCCAGGGGATGGCCGGTGAACACCACAGGGACCCCGTGTTCTTCGTAGAAAGCAGCTTCAAAAGGAAACAGCGTCAGCATCAGATCGACTGAGCGGGCAATCTTCCTGATCCGCCTGCGGCGCCAGGCCCAGACCGAGGGACTGACATAGTGCACACAGGGAATTCCATGCTGCTTTAATTGCTCCGCCATGCCGAGATTGAAATCGGGCGCATCGATGCCAATAAAAACGTCCGGGGGATCCGCAACAAAATATTCAATGGTTTGCCGCCGGATCGCCAGGAGTTCCCGCAATCTCAGCAAGGGCGCGACCAGCCCCATCACCGACAGCCTTTCCATCGGCACCCTGCTCAGCAGGCCCTGAGCCATCATCTGCGGGCCACCGATGCCCACAAACGTCACTTCCGGCTCTTTCTGTCTGAGTGCAGCCATAAGCCCGGCACCCAGAACATCGCCGGATAATTCACCCGCCAGAATTCCCACACGCAAGGGACGCTTCATTGGCTTTGCCTGAATGCTGAGGAAGCTCTGAATAACTCTGGCATGTCTCTGCTAACGGATAATGCCTCTGCTGGCCGCATTGAGAGAGTCAATCAAGAACCTGATATGGACGCATTCTGCCACCATGTCTTCAAGATGAGAAAGGGACTCTTCCAGGCGGAAACCCTGTCGGTAAAGAATTTTATAGGCCTTGCGCAGCGACCTGATATCGGCCGCAGTAAAACCCCGCCTTTCCAGACCGATGCTATTGATACCCCTGGGGGCTGGCGGATTGCCATTGACGATGATGTAGGCTGGCACATCCATATTGATGTGGGTAAAACCACCGACAAAGCTGTGAGCGCCAATTTTCAGGAACTGGTTGACACCGGAATATCCTCCCAGAATCGCCCAGTCCGCCACTTCCACATGCCCGCTGATGGCGGCATTGTTGGCAAAAACCGTATGATCACCCACTGTGCAGTCATGCGCCACATGGGCATAGGGCATCAGCAGATTGTTTGAACCAATGCGGGTAAGACCACCACCTCCCCCCGTACCGCGATGAATCGTCACCCCTTCCCGGACTGTGTTGTCATCCCCTATTTCAAGCCAGGAGACTTCCCCATGATACTTCTTGTCAGAGGGATCCTCACCCACCGACGAAAACTGGAACACGCGATTGTTGCGCCCCAGAATGGTGTGACTGCGGATAATGACGTGGGAGGCTATTTTGCAGGCATCGCCAATGACTACCTCGGGACCAATCACCGTCCACGGACCGATCTCGACATCCCTCCCTATCCTGGCCGAAGGATGAATGAGTGCTTCCTGGCCACCCACAATTATTCTTTCCTTTCCACACACATGATGACAGCGGAACAGGCCAGCTCGCCATCGACGGATGCCCTGCAATCAAACTTGTAAAGCCCCCTGCGCACGGTTATCAGATGGGCTTCCAGCATCAAGCGATCACCCGGCACCACAGGCCTTTTCAGGCGGACATCGTCCGCACCCACGAAGTAATAGATATAGCCATCTTCCGGCTTTTTTTCTTCACTCTTGAAGCCCAGCACACCTGCCGCCTGCGCCAGCGCTTCAATGATCAGTACCCCCGGCATGATCGGCTTTCCGGGAAAATGACCCTGAAAAAACTCCTCATTGACGCTAACGTTCTTATACGCCTTGATTCTTTTCCCGAGTTCCAGTTCCACGACCCTGTCCACCAGCAAAAAGGGGTAACGTTGCGGAAGATAAGCCTTGATCTCGCTGATATGCATCATATTCTTGTCCTGAATGGTCTTTCTAAATATCGTCTTGAACGGCAAATTGATTTCGCTGAGCCCCGGCCTGCGCGCCGGAGCGGCGGCAGTGGGTTTATTCAGCGGCTCCGTGGTCTTTTTTGTCACTGGATTTTTCAATTTTCCGCAGTCGCCTTGATATGTTATCAAGTTGCCCGAAGCGCACAGCATTACGGCGCCAGGTAAGCGTATCCGTCAGAAACGTGCCGCTGGAATACATTCCTTGCATTGTGATGGAGCGATTTACCAGAGACATGGCCGTGATGGTGACACCATCCGCTACAGTCACGTGATTGCTGATCCCGACGCCGCCGGCAATAGTACAATTTTTACCAATCACAGCGCTACCGGCAATGCCGGTACAGCCACAAATGAGCGTATTGGCCCCTATTCTGACGTTATGTGCAATCTGCACCAGATTATCAATTTTGACCCCTGCCTCTATGATGGTATCGTCCAGCGCCCCCCGATCAACGGTGCTGCCTGCTCCAATTTCGACATCATCACCTATCTGTACTGTACCCAGTTGCGCAATTTTTATGTGCTTCCCGTCATCCTGGGCAAAACCAAAGCCATCGCTGCCAATGACGGCACCTGAATGTATACAGCACCTCTTACCCATATTCACGCCTTGATACAGCACGACATTGGGATGCAGAACACTGCCCTCGCCAACCCGGCAATCAGCGCCGATACTGGAATTGGCACCGACAGTGACAGCCTTGCCGATAAACGTATTGGCACCAATCACGACATTGGCATGAATCGTCGCTGTCGCATCCACCCGTGCACTGGGGTGGATGCTGGCCCTTGGATCGATCGCGGGCGTATGAATCGGCCTTGGCTCAAACAAACGACTGGCCTTTGCATAGCTCAGATAGGGGGAGGCCGACAACAGACAGTTGCCGGGATATTTTTCACGGTAATCCGGATGCAGAATAACAGCCGACGCCCGTGTTTTCTGCAAGTCGGCCAGATAGCGGGGGTTACTGAAGAAGCTCAGCTGGCCTGTCCTGGCACGGCCAAGAGTGGCCATACTGCTGACTGAAACCGAAGGATCCCCTGACAGCTCGACATCCAGCAGTTCCGCCAGGCTTGCCAATGAAAATTCAGTCAGCTTGGCCACTGAATCATTACTGTCGATTGAGTATTTCGGTTACTCGTGCAGTGATGTCATAGGAGGAACGGAAATGAACGGCGGCTTCTGCCCGAAGCACGATATCGTAGTTTTCCGCGTCTACCACTTCCTGAATGGCCTGAAAAAGGTTGGGCGCAAGGGCCTGCTGGAATTCCTGCTGTCGCTGCTGCACCAGCTCCTGCAATTTCTGCACGAGGTATTGATACTGAACACCGATCTCCTCGATCTGGTCATTCAGCTTTTTCTGCTCGGCCGGGCTCAGAACGGCAGCATCCTTCTGCAGCCGCTGCTGTAATGTCTGAGCCTCTGTAGCCAGGTTTCTCACCTTTGCTTCATCGGCCGCAGTTTCAACCTTCATTTCAGCATCGGCAGCCTTGGCTTTTTCCGTGTTGAACAAGGCCGCACGCATGTCGAGAACGGCTATTTTCAATCCGCTGTTCCCAGTCTCAGCACTCTCATCAGCAGCCTGTGCAAGGTTGCTGAGTGATACCAAAAACGTTACTGTCAAGAATATTTTGCCTAATAAGCTCTTCACCATCATCTCCAACTTTCGTTATCCTAATTTGAGGTTCATTATTATGACTGACTTTCGCTAAAATGTATTTCCAATTGTGAACTGGAAGGACTCGGTCCTGTCGACGGTGCTACGATTGAAAGGCTTGGCGATACTGAAGGTCATCATACCAAAACCGGACAAATAACTCGCGGAGAGTCCCACTGAATACTTGATTTCACCCAAATCGATATTGCTGCAATTGCCCAGTAATTTTTGGCTGTTGCTACAGTTACTGGAAAAGATGTTGCCCCCATCCACAAAAATCGCCGAGCGCATTTTACTTCTATCTTTCACGAATGGCACGGGAAACAACAGCTCCACCGTACCCACCAGCTGTATGTTACCGCCGAAAGGCAGCGGCCTGCCACCAAACAGTGCCTGTCTCTGTATTTTGGGATTGAAAACCAGATTACCATTTTCGTCAACCTGGGGTATGCCGTTTTCATCCACGACCTGTTCCAGCACATAGGCCTGCTCGCCATTCAGATCCAGGATGGGGTTGCCGGCCGAATCAAGTACGATATTGCCATCCTGGTCCTTGATAAAGGTGGCCGCTGCCGCCACGAATTGTTCTGCATTGGTACTGAGTGGGCCCATGCTGTTCTGCTCGAAACCACGTACGGAACCGAGCCCCCCGCCAAAAAAATGCTCGAAAAAAGGCAATTGTTTGGTACTGCCAAAGCCATCACCAAAGCCAAAATCAGCGCGTGAATGAATGACCCAATCCCCGATGATGGGGAAGTACTGTTCATTGAGATAGCGGATTTTGTAGAACTGCAGGGAGCTCAAGGGCGCGGTAAACTCGAGGCTCAGACTCTGCGAGCTGCCGGCGGTGGGAAACAGGCCGCGGTTCAGGGTCGACATGCGCCATGCTGTATTTATCGTAAAATTATTGAACTTGTCACCTTCCCTGTCCAGAAAGCCGTTACGTTCACCGAAGGCAGATTCAGGCAATTCACTGATGGGCATGGTCACCGCATCCCTGATGGGTCGTAGCTGACCTGTTTGCGGGTCAAAGGTGGAACGCTCCCTGAGATTTTGGGCAATAAAGGTATCAACGCCAGGAATGAGCTCTGTGGATTTTATTTCCTGCACGGCCCCAAAGCCCACATCCACATCGGTTCGTTCAAGAGAAAAGTTGAAACCAAGCGATTGAATCTCACTGAGCTGGTAACCATAACTGAAACTGGCGGCCATCTGATTGGTACTGAAACTGGCCAGATTCAACTCCGCAAAATCCGACGTGGAATAGCTCAATGCAAAACCCCGACTGACTCCGTCTATGGTGTAATAGGGGTCAAAATAGCTGAAGTTGTAGCTGGTGCTGAACTGGCTGGTATTGACGCCGATCCCGATCTGCTTGCCGGTTCCCAGGAAATTGTTCTGTTGCAGATTGGCCGACAGGATCAGTCCTTGCTGCTGCGCAAAGCCGATGCTGCCGCCGATGCTGCCGGAAGGCTGCTCCTCAACCGCAAAATCCACATTGATCTGGTCCGATGTCCCCGGCACTTCGCTGGTCTCATATTCCACAGTCCCGAAAAAGCCCAGACGCTGCAAGCGTACTTTGGATTGTTCGAGAGCAACCTTGGACGCTGGAGCGCCTTCCATCTGGCGCATTTCCCGGCGCAATACCTCGTCAACGGTATTTGTGTTCCCGAAAAAACTGATGCGGTTCACATAGGTTCGGCTGCCCGGTTCAACAAAGAATGTCACATCGACCGTCTTGTTTTCTTCATCGATGGACGGCACCCCTTCTATTTCGGCAAAGAAATAACCGCGATTGCCCATCAGCTGCGTCATGAATTCCGATGAGGTTGTAATCAACTGCTGGGAAAATACCTGCCCCGGCCTTACCTGCAGAACCAGTCGCAACAGCGCTTCAGAGCCAACCAGATCCCCCGCCAGTTCAACCTCATCGACCGTATAAAGATCACCTTCTGAAATGTTGACGGTGATATAGACCTCATCCTTTCCCGGTGTCACAGAAACCTGCGTGGAGGTAATCTCGAAATTGATATACCCCTGGTCCATATAATAAGATGTCATACGTTCCAGATCACCGTTTATTTTCTCTCGGGAATAACGATCATCCTTGCGAAAGAAAGACGTGAAATGGCTGGTTTTCATCTCAAACAGGTTCAGCAGTTCTTCATCATCAAATACCGAGTTTCCAATGATGTTGATATGCACGATGCTCGACGCATCGCCTTCATTGATCTTGATGTCGATGGCTACCCGGTTTCTTTCCTGAGGAAGCACCTCGACATCCACACTGGCGCCATAAAGCCCCTGTCCGACGTATTGTTCCTGGAGTGCCAGTTGCATCCCTTCGAGAGTCGAGCGTTTGAACACCTGTCCGACGGCGAGCCCGGCGTTGGACATGTTCTCCAGCAACTGCTCCGTCTTGATCATTTTGTTCCCGTCTATTTCAATTGCGCTTATCGACGGTCTTTCCTGCACCCGGATAATCAACACATTATCTTCGCGCAGCACTTCGATGTTTTCGAAAAAATCAGACGCAAACACATCCCGGATAATACGATTGATGTCCTCATCGTCGATTTCGTCGCCGACATTGACATTCAACAGCCCAAAGACACTGGCGGCGGTAATCCGCTGCAGACCTTCAACCCGTATATCCGAAATGGTAAAACTTTGTGCAAATGCCGTCAGTGGAAGCAATGCAGCAAACACAAGAGATAAAAAAAATCGTTGCATGGACTTCAAAACACCTGAATTCTTATACTGAAAAATCCTTCATCGCTGTTCAGCCTGTGAAGGATTTTTTATTAAAAAAGACGATTGACGTCATTATAAAAAGCAATAAGCATGATGCCGACGATCAATGTTATACCTATCTGCATTCCCATGGCCTGAACCTTTTCCGGCACCGGCCTGCGAATGATGGTTTCAACAAGGTAGTAAAACAGATGCCCACCATCGAGGACAGGTATCGGCAGCAGATTCAACACTCCAAGGCTGATGCTCAATACTGCCAGAAAACCTATATAGTATTCAAAACCATAGGTGGCTGTCTGTCCGGCAATCTGGGCAATGGTTATGGGACCGCTGAGGTTCTCGACTGAAATCAGTCCGAGAATCATTTTTTTGATCGAATCCAGCACAAAAACCGTGTTGTTCCAGGTTTCAGACAAGGCCTGGGGCAAGGCCTGCCATGCGGAATAACGAATTTCCCGGTTCATTTCGGGGGGCAATGTCGGCATTACCTCCGGTGTGCTGACGCCGGCACCGATAAATCCCCGCTCCGAACCATCTTCGGCCATGGTCAGCGCGGGCCGGAGCTCAAGGTTTATACGCTCACCGCCTCTTTCCACAACGAGTTGCAGATCGCTTTCAGGGTTGGCCCTGACGATATCTATCCACTCCAGCCATCCGCCAAGCTTGTCACCGTTGACCGCAAGGACCAGATCACCGGGCAGCAGGCCGGCACTTTCAGCCCGCCCTCCCGCGACGATCTCGCCCAGGCGTGGCGGGATATCCAGTCGAAATGGGGTAATGCCGAGAGCCTGTAGCGGATCGGGTTCGGCGTCATTGTTCAACCAGCGCTCCAGGTTGATACGGGCAACGAGAGGCTTTGCCCGTTCCGGGCTTGTCGCTGTCAGGTTCAGAAAACCGCTTTCTCCCAGGCGCCCCAGCAACTGTACTTGCACCTCCTGCCAGGTGCGCGTGCTTTCACCATCCACCGCAACGATTTCATCTCCCGCCTGCAGGCCCGCCAGGGCTGCCGGTGAGTCATTTTTTACCGTGCCGACTACCGGGGCCACCCCGCTGACGCCGACCATGAACATCAGCCAGTAGAGGAAGATGGCCAGCAGGAAATTCGCAAGCGGCCCCGCCGCTACGATCGCAGCCCGTTGCGACAGGGGTTTATGGTTGAAGGCAAGATGACGTTCGGATTCCGGGATGGCAACATCCTGTTCGCCCAGCATTTTTACATAACCGCCCAAGGGCAGGAGTGCAATCACGTATTCGGTGCCTTGCCGTGTCCATTTCAGCAAAGGCTTGCCAAAGCCTATTGAAAAGCGCTCAACCTTGACACCACAGCGGCGGGCGACCCAAAAATGTCCAAATTCATGCACCGTCACCAGAATGCCCAAAGTAAGCAGCATTGCCAGAATATTGATGATTATATTTTCCACGATACCCCTGTTTGATCGCTACGAACACCTGAGTCCGACAGACTCCTAGCGGCTTCTTTGTTCAACAAATTTCAAGGCTGAGCGGCGTGCCTTTGCATCCTCCAGCAGCACTGTCTCCAGCTTGTCGACTGCAATGGAGGGCTGTTGTGACAACGTATCGGCAATGATAGCAGGAATTTCCGTAAAGCTGATTCGCTGATCGAGAAAAGCCGCAACCGCCACCTCATTGGCCGCATTGAGAATCACCGGTGTGGTACCGCGAGCCTCGGCAGCCTGCCTGCCCAGCCGCAGACAGGGAAATCTGTTTTCATCCGGTGCCAGAAAGTCCAGTCTCGCCGCTGCCACCAGATCCAGCGGCGCAACACCCGACGAAATCCGTTCGGGCCAGGCCAGGCCATAGGAAATCGGTGTACGCATGTCCGGATTTCCCATCTGGGCCAGAACGGAACCATCCTTGTAATGGACCATCGAATGGACGATGCTTTGCGGATGAATCACGATTTCCACCTTGTTTGCCGGTGTATCAAATAAAATACAGGCCTCGATCAGTTCCAGAGACTTGTTCAGCATGGTGGCTGAATCCACTGAAATCTTGGGCCCCATTTTCCAGTTTGGGTGCGCACAGGCCTGGGCCGGCGTCATCGCCGCCATCTCGCTCAGCGGGCTGGTCAGAAAGGGCCCCCCGGAGGCTGTCAATACAATCTTTGCAAAGCCATGATTCGGATCATTGGCAAACCTGCCGTTCAGGTCTATAGGTAGACATTGAAAAATGGCATTATGTTCACTGTCAATGGGCAATAAAGTTGCTCCGGATTCGATCACGGCAGCCATAAAGAGATCGCCCGCCATCACCAGGGCTTCCTTGTTGGCCAGCAGCAGCTTTTTTCCGGCTCTTGCTGCCGCCAGGCCAGGCAGCAGCCCCGCACCGCCCACTATCGCGGCCATCACACAGTCGACTTCAGGCGCGCAAGCCACTGCATTGAGGTTCTGCTCTCCGCTCAAGACCTCCGTATCGGATCCGGCGTCGTGCAGCTGTTGCCGCAGGCAGTCCGCACTCGCCACATCGCTCATGACGGCAAAACGGGGTTTGAAATCCAGACATTGCCGGAACAGAACATCCACCCGGGTGTTGGCCGTGAGCGCAAATACCCGATAACGCTCGGGGTGTTCAGCAATGACGAGCAAGGTATTGGCACCGATGGAACCGGTTGAACCCAGGATGGTAACGGCCTGTTGATCTTGTCGATGATGTTGTTTCATGGCATTCCTGCCCCCCACCTGAAAAATTGGAAATGCATAATACAAAAGGCCTTTCGCCTTGATAACTATGGGTTTTTCACCCCATATACAGAATCAGGAGAGCATAAAAAGGCACTGCCGCCGTGATACTGTCGATGCGATCCAGGATGCCTCCATGCCCCGGCAGCATCGCGCCACTGTCCTTGACCCCGCGCAAGCGTTTGACCAGGCTTTCCAGAAGGTCACCAATGACACTGGCCACGGCCAACACCAGCCCGAACACCAGCAGCAACGCCCAGGCAGCCAGGGTCAAGGTTTGCTGCTTGCTACTGTAGACCAGGCCTGCCAGCACCAGCAACAGACTGCAGGCAAGCAGTCCGCCCCAGAAGCCCTCCCAGGTTTTATTGGGACTGATCGCAGATGCCAGCTTGTGTCGGCCCCAGGCTCTGCCGGAAAAATAAGCCCCGATATCCGCCGTCGCCACAATAGCGAAAAGCATCAGAATCAGGGTCGGAAACTGCGGCTGGCTGCGCAGGAAAACAATGCCCATCCAGGCCGGGATCAGCACCAGAATACCGACAATGCCCAGCAAGGGGGTATTGCCCCAAAACTGACTGTAGCGTGGATACAGTAAAATCGGCACCAGGGCAAACAGCCACCACGCCGCGCCCACAACAAGAATCGGGTTCAGGATGGCATCAAAATAGTGTGCGCATAGCAACAGGATCACTGACAACAGCGCGAGGTAGCCCAATCGTCCAGTCCGCGATTGCATGCCGGCCAGCTGTCCCCACTCCCAGGCGCCCACCAGGATCACTACGCTCAGGAAGAACGCAAAATAACCGGCGGGCAACACATATATGGCCGCCAGTACAATGAACACCAGGACAGCCGCCGTCACCACCCGTAATTTCAGCACTTCAGATCGGCTCCAGTGCTTCCGCGTTTCGGCCTTTCGCCTGCCCGGACACCCGGCATCTTGCTGCCGACTTTTTCAAGCTGTTCGCTGACCATGCCAAAACGCCGCTGCCTTCCGGCGAAATCAGCCAGCGCCAGTTCCAGCTCTTCCGGTCCAAAGTCCGGCCACAGGGTATCCGTGAAATAAAGCTCTGTATACGCGAATTGCCAAAGCAGAAAGTTGCTGATTCGTTTTTCACCGCCGGTTCGTATACAAAAATCCGGAGCCGGTTCAGAAGCCAGGGAAATAAAGCGCCCGACGGTGTCTTCATTGACCGCGTCTGCCGAGAGTCTGCCCGCCTCGACTTCCCTGGCGATCAACCGGGCCGCATTGCTGATATCCCACTGCCCACCGTAATCGGCGGCCACGACGACCGTCATGCCGGTGTTGGCTGCCGTGAGCTGTTCCGCCGCCAACATCAGTTCCTGCAGTTTGGCGGAAAAACGCCGGCGTTGCCCGATAAAGCGCAGCCTCATATTCCGTTCATGCAGATTGTTGACTTCCTTGCGCTGCAAGACTGACAGGAAGAGCGCCATCAGGTTGTTGACTTCTTTTCTGGGACGCGACCAGTTTTCGCTGCTGAAAACGAAGAGGGTGAGGCATTCAATGCCTTTATCGGCACAGAGATTGACAATGCGGCGGGCAGCGACAGCTCCCTCGCGGTGACCGGCGGTACCGGTCTGGTGATTTTTTCGGCTCCAGCGATTATTGCCATCCATGATCATCGCAATATGGCGTGGCAGGTTCTTCGTCCCGCTCAGGAGAGAGTCATTCAAGGCGGGGGGAGGAGGAGAATGCATGACCATTTCGACTCAATCCCTGGCTATATGGACAGCAAATCAGCTTCCTTGGCCCCATATTTCTCATCGACCCTGGCAATGAAGCTGTCCGTCAGTTTCTGGATGTTCTGCTCGGCACGACGCTCTTCATCTTCACTGATCGCCTTGTCCTTGAGCAAGGCCTTGATGTCATTATTGGCATCACGTCTGATATTGCGGATGGAAACCCGACTGTTTTCCGCTTCATGCCTGGCCTGTTTGGTGTACTCACGGCGGGTTTCTTCGGTCAGAGCCGGCATCGGGACTCTGATCACATCGCCGTTATTGGCGGGATTCAGCCCCAGATCTGATTTCAGAATGGCTTTTTCTATGTCACCGGTCATTTTCTTTTCCCAGGGAGAGATAGTCAGCGTTCTTGCATCTTCCACGACGATGTTCGCCACCTGCTGCAGCGGCGTGTCATTGCCATAATAGGACACCATGACACTGTCGAGAATGCCTGGATGTGCTCGTCCCGTGCGAATTTTGTTGAAGGCCGTATCCAATGCACTCAAACTTTTTTCCATCCGGTCTTCAGCGTCTTTCAGTATTTCCTTGATCACGATTCTTCACCCCGCTCGATCAGTGTGCCTTCGTTATTCCCCACAATAATATTGAACAGGGCTCCAGACTTGTTCATGTTAAAAACCCGTACCGGCAGGTTGTGATCACGGCTGAGACAAATGGCAGTCAGATCCATGACCCCAAGTTTTTTGTCAAGGACCTCGTCGTAGGTCAGGCTGTCATATTTCTGCGCATCCGGGTACCTGACCGGATCAGCAGAATAGACACCATCGACCTTGGTGGCCTTGAGCACGAGATCGGCATTGATCTCGATACCCCGCAGGCAGGCGGATGAATCCGTGGTGAAGAAGGGGTTGCCGGTACCGGCGGCAAAAATGACGACATCCCCATCCTTCAGATGCCGGATGGCGGTTCTGCGATCATAATGTTCGACCACACCGCTCATTGGAATGGCCGACATGACACGGGTCGAAATATGGGCTCTTTCCAGGGCATCGCGCATGGCCAGCGCATTCATCACGGTGGCCAGCATCCCCATATGGTCACCGGTCACGCGTTCCATGCCGGCTTCATGCAGGGCTGCACCGCGAAAAAGATTGCCCCCACCGATGACCAGACCCACCTGAACACCGATCTCAACCAGTTGGCCTATTTCCAGAGCCATTCGATCAAGTACCTTGGGGTCGATGCCAAAGTCGGCGCTTCCCGTCAACGCTTCTCCGCTCAACTTCAGCAGAATACGGTCATATTTCCTGATCTTGGCCATCATCACAACATACCTTGTTATTATTTATGAGGATTATCCACACCCCTCGTCTGAGCAGCAACTTCGGCAGCAAAGTCCACGACTTCCCGCTCTATACCTTCACCAACTTCAAAACGGGTAAAATCGAGAATCTCAGCCTTGGCATTCTTCACCAGCGCTGAAATCCGGGTGTCGGGGTCCTTGACGAAGGCCTGCTCCATCAAGCTGATTTCCGCAATGTATTTCTGCAGGCGGCCACTGACCATTTTCTCGACGATGTCCGCTGGCTTGCCGCTTTCACGAGCCTGGGCAGTGTAAATTTCACTTTCTTTGGCCAGCACTTCTGCCGGCACGTCTTCCGCGTTGATGACCAGAGGGTTGACGGCGGCAATATGCATGGCGATATCCCGGGCCAGGGTGGCATCGCCACCACGCAGGACCACCAGGACGGCAATCTTGTTGTTGGAGTGTACATAACTGCCAACAATGGCTCCCTGGGCCTCTGCCAGCACGGCACGCCGCAGTGAAATGTTTTCGCCTATCTTCTGAACCAGAGCCAGACGCGCCTCTTCCATGCCACCCGCCAGCAATTTGGCCACGTCACTTTCCCTGCTGCTGAACACGGTGTCCGTTACTTTACGGACAAATTCAATAAAATTGGCTTCGCGGGCGGCAAAATCGGTTTCGCTGTTGACCTCGACCAGCACACCATAACTGTGGTCATCGGCAACCTTGGCCATGACCAGACCTTCTGCTGCGGTTCTGCCCGCTTTTTTGGCAGCTTTCATACCGCTGGCCTTGCGCAGATCTTCTATCGCCTTGTCGATATCGCCATTGGATATTTCCAGGGCTTTTTTGCAATCCATCATGCCGAGGCCGGTTCTTTCCCGCAGTTCTTTCACCAATGCTGCTGTAATTTCTGCCATTTTAGAGGCTCCTTAGTACTCTGATAGTCATGAATAGTGTTCCGCCTGGCTGACTGCAGGCACACAACAACAAGTTATGCAGCCGTTTAAAAAAGGGGCTTGGAGCCCCTTTTATGAGAATCACCTGGCGGCGTTCGGGCAGAGCATTTATTCCTGAACGGCTTCTGCTCCAGCATTCTTTTCCGCTTCGACACCCCCCACAGCCGCTTCAGCCTTGACCCTCGGCGCCTTGGCCTTGGTGGTTATTTTCGGCTCTTTTTCTTCGCCTTCAGCGGATTCCGCTTCAAGGTCCGAACCGGCGCCTTCGACTTCGACGAATTCATCCTTCTTGCGGGCTTCTTCAAGAGCGACATCGCCACGCCCCTGGATACAGGCATTGGCAACCCATTCGGCATACAGCTGGATGGCCTGCAAGGAGTCGTCATTGCCAGGAATCACCGTATCCACCCCATCCGGGTTACTGTTGGTATCGACGACGCCGATGACCGGAATACCGAGCTTGTTGGCTTCGGTGATGGCAATGCGTTCATGGTCGACATCTATCACGAACAAGGCATCCGGCAAACCGCCCATGTCCTTGATACCGCCAATGCTCTTTTCGAGCTTGGCATGGGCACGATGCCTCATCAGCACTTCCTTCTTGGTCAACTGGTCGAAGGTGCCATCGCCGGCCTGGGTTTCCAGGTCCTTGAGACGTTTGATAGAGGCCCTGATCGTCTTGTAGTTGGTCAGCATGCCACCCAGCCAGCGCTGGTCGACATAGGGCATTCCGGCTCTGGCTGCTTCGGCCTTGATGATTTTGCTGGCCGCACGTTTCGTACCAACAAACAGAATTTTTTGCCGTCTCTCGGCCATCTGCCTGACTTGTTCCAGGGCCTGGTTGAACGCGGGAAGTGTGTATTCGAGGTTTATGATGTGGATTTTGTTGCGGGCCCCAAAAATGTATTGATCCATCTTGGGATTCCAGTAACGGCATTGATGGCCGAAATGGACGCCGGCCTTCAACATATCTTTCATAGTTACGCTAGTCATGGTACTTCCTCTGGGTTAAGCCTCCACACTTCCCATTATTCAACCCTCAACTCCTTGCTATCAAAGAAGTTTTTGAGCACCCAGAACAATGTGCCGAAGTGTGTGTGACAGTTTGTGATAAATAAAATTCAGGTCTTGCCTGAGATTCGTTCCGCCTTTTGAGGAAGCCTTGCAGCGCCTCGGGGCAAAACGAGCGGCTTTATATCATATCCGGCCCTTTACTGGAAGCCAAAGCTGTATTTTTCAGGCTTGCAGCTAAGACAAAACGGGCGCTTCCTGTACTTTGCCAACAAACTTGCCATAAAATAAGACGTTTCCACGAACCTCAGAAATACAACATGAGCGTTAGCCTGAAAACCCCCGAAGAACTCATGGTCATGCGTGAAGCCGGCCGGCTCGCCGCCGAGGTGCTTGAAATGATTGGGCCTCATGTCGTTCCCGGGATCAGCACCGGCGAGCTGGACCGCATCTGCCATGACTTCATCGTCAATGTGCAGCAGGTCATTCCAGCCCCGCTCAACTACAATGGCTTTCCCAAGTCGATCTGTACCTCGGTCAATCATGTCATCTGCCACGGGATTCCCAGCGACACCAAAATCCTCAAGAGCGGCGACATCATCAATATCGACATCACTGTCATCAAGGATGGTTTTCATGGTGATACCAGCAAGATGTTTCTGGTGGGCGACGTGGCCGAGCATGCCAAAAGGCTGGTAACGGTAACCCAGGAGTGCCTGTATCGCGCCATCGCCATCGTCAGGCCCGGAATCAGACTCGGGGACATCGGACATATCATTCAGGACTACGCAGAGGCCCATCATTATTCTGTGGTCCGGGAATACTGCGGGCATGGCATCGGGCGCGTTTTCCACGAGGAACCCCAGGTTCTGCACTATGGAAAAAAGGACACCGGCCTTGAACTCCAGCCCGGTATGACCTTTACCATCGAGCCCATGATCAACGCCGGCACGCGCCATGCCAAACTGTCAAACAAGGATGGCTGGACCGTCACCACCCGGGACCGGCGCCTGTCCGCACAATGGGAACACACCCTGGCAGTCACCGAACAGGGTTGCGAAGTTCTGACCCGACGCAGTGAAGAGGTTTTCCCGGTCTGAATCCAACATGAGCCCCCAAAGCCCCAAATCACAAGCCCGAGCAGCCATCTTTGATGCCGGGGCTTTTGCCCGGCAACTGGCAGACAGCTCTTCACCAATAAACTGCTATCGGCAGGCCATAAAACGAACCCGCGCAATTCTTGATGAACGCTTCAAGGCAAGGGCGCGCATCGAATCCATTATTCAGGACCAGGCCTGGTTCATCGATCAGATCCTGCGTTTCGCCTGGCAGCGCTATGACTGGAAAGATGCCGATGACATCAGCCTGCTGGCCGTTGGTGGTTACGGCAGAGGGGAACTGCACCCCTATTCCGACATCGACATCCAGATTTTGCTGAAACACAAGAATCACAACAAATACCAGGACAATATCGAGAAATTCCTGACCTTTCTGTGGGACATCAACCTCGATGTGGGGCAAAGCGTCCGTTCCATCAGGGAAAACAAGGAAGAAGCCATCAAGGACATCACCATTGCCACTGCCCTGATGGAATCCAGAACCATTTATGGCAACCCGCTCCTGCATCAGAAAATGCTGGACATGGTCAGTCAGAAAAAAATATGGAAACCCAAGGATTTTTTCGCTGCCAAGAAAAATGAACAGCTACAGCGGCATCAGAAACACGACGACATCGAATACGCTCTCGAACCCAACATAAAGCTTTCCCCGGGGGGGCTGCGTGATATCCAGACCATCGGCTGGATCGCCAAACGTTATTTTGATGCCCGCAGCTTTCTCGACCTGGTTGACCGTGGCTTTCTGCAAAAATCCGAATACAGCGACCTGATTCGCGGCCGCAATTTTCTGTGGAAAATCCGTTATGGCCTGCACATGCTCGCCGGACGGCGGGAAGACCGTCTGCTGTTCGAACATCAACGTTCTCTGGCCATAATTTTTGCCTACAAGGATGACAAGAAAAGTCTGGGCATCGAGAAGTTGATGAAAGAATATTATCGCTGGGTTCTGACCCTGCGCGAGTTGAACGATGTGCTGCTGCAACTTTTTGATGAAGACATCATTCGCTCGCGTGAAAAAAGTGAAATCAGGCCCATCAACAACCGCTTTCAGATCCGCAATAACTATATCGAGGCCGTACATACACGGGTATTCCGGCAAACGCCCTTTGCCCTGCTGGAAATATTTGTCCTGATGGCGCAGGATCAGAGCATTGAAGGTGTTCGGGCTTCCACCATTCGCCTGATCCGTAACGGGCGCCAACTGATCGATGACAAATTCCGCAGCGACATCCGCAACACCAGCCTGTTCATGGAACTGCTGCGCTCCCCGCATCGTCTGGTCGGCCATCTGCGGGAAATGAAACGTTACGGCATTCTTTCCGACTACTTGCCGGAGTTCGGTCGCATCGTTGGCCAGATGCAACATGATCTTTTCCACATTTATACCGTCGATGATCATACCTTGCAGGTCATGGAGAACATGCGGCGTCTGCACCATCTTGACGCAGAAGAGAAATTTCCCATCGCCGCACAAATCATCAAGCGTCTGCCCAAGATAGAGTTACTGTACATTGCCGGACTTTACCATGATATTGCCAAGGGCCGGGGCGGTGATCATTGCGTTCTGGGCGTGATAGACGCCGAAAATTTCTGTCGCCGCCATCATCTCGGCAAATGGGATACGGCACTGGTGGGCTGGCTGGTCAAAAATCATCTCAAGATGTCAGGTGTCGCCCAGCGCGAGGATATTCAGGATCCGGATGTGATCCATGAGTTTGCGCTGGCGGTCGGTGACCAGCTGCATCTGGATTATCTCTACACACTCACCGTTGCCGACATCAACGCCACCAATCCCAATCTCTGGAATACCTGGCGCGCCTCCCTGCTCCGCCATCTTTATCTGGCCACCAAACGGGCCCTGAGCCAGGGTCTGGAGCAAATAGTGGGCAAGGCCGACTGGATCCGGGAAAACCAGGCCCGGGCGATTGCCATACTCAAGGAAAAAGGTTTTACCCGCAAAGCCGTGCTGGCCATCTGGCAAAACCCGGATGAAGATTATTTTCTGCGTGAGACCGCCGAGGATATTGCCTGGCATACCGAAGCCATTTCCCGACATCAGAAAAAATCCGGTCCCCTGATTCTGATCAAGGACAGCATTGAACATAAGTATGAGGGAGCCACCCAGATTTTTATTTATTCCAGTCATTCACGTTTTCTGTTTGCCAATATCGCCACTGCTCTCGACAAGCTCAACCTCAATATCCAGGACGCAAGAATTTTCATGTCTGACAGCGAATTCAGCATGGAAACCTTCATGGTGCTGGAAGACGACGGCAGACCCATTGGCAACAACCCGCGCCGGATTGCAGAGATTACGGCAACGCTCAAAAAATATGTCGACACCAACGGTTTGAAAATCGATACAGGCAAAAGCCGTGCCTCACGCAAACTGCGGCATTTCAGCCGCAATACCGAAACCGCCATCATCAATCAGCAAAGTACCGATTATTCCATTCTGGAAGTGCTGTGCCCGGATCGTCCTGGCCTGCTCGCAAAGATTGCCAATATCTTTGTCGAAATGAATATCACATTGCACAACGCCAAAATAACCACTCTCGGCGAGAATGTCGAAGACGTTTTCTTCATCAGTGACGCAGACAACAACGCTTTGCTGGACACCGGCCTTAGCGACCGCTTGCAGAATTCCATCCGGCAACAGCTGGATGCAGAAATACGGCATTGACAGGGTATTCCAATGTTGAATATGTATGGCATCAATAACTGCGACACCATCCGCAAGGCCCGCAACTGGCTTGACCAACACCGGCTTGACTATCATTTTCATGACTACAAAAAAAATCCACCCACTGAAAAAATGATACGTTCCTGGTGCCGTGAGATCGACTTCAATGACTTGATCAACCGCAAGGGCAGCACCTGGCGCAAACTGCCGGATACAGCAAAAGCCTCTCTGGACCTGGAAAAAGCAGTGCAACTGATGTGTGAAAATCCCTCTCTTATCAAGCGGCCGCTGCTTGATACCGGCACGGCAAAAATTGTCGGTTTTGATCAGACACGTTACGAATCCCTGCTATAATTCACCCTTTTTTGACATCAGAGGCTCCCCATGACCTACTACAGCTTTGCCTTCGGCATAGGCAGCAAGGATTCTGCCGGCAACTGGCTGGAAGTTTTTTATCCAGAGCCCCTGCTGTATCCTGCTGCCGACCTGCTCGAAAAAATTACGCAAACTCTGGGCCATGAAGGTGGCAACGGCTTCCTCGAACTCGGCAGACAGCAACTCGAGACCCTGCAACACGCCTTTCCGGCAAGCTCTGACTCTGACTCCCGGATCGCTGCACTGCTGCAGACGCTGATGCAGAGCACAAAACCCTTGCTGGCAACCTTCCTGGCCAGTGACAGCCAACCCGCCTCGGTGCCGGAAGCCTATTTGAAGCTGCACCTGCTATCCCATCGCCTGGTCAAACCGCATGCCACCAACCTGAATGGCATCTTCGCGCTGCTGCCCAATGTCGCCTGGACCAACCAGGGCGCCATCGCTGTCAGCGAACTCGCCGGACGCCAGTTACAGGCACGACTGCAGGGAGAATTTCTGGAAGTCATGTCCGTGGACAAGTTCCCGAAAATGGCCAATTACGTGGTGCCTTCGGGGGTAAGAATCGCGCATACGGCAAGGGTTCGTCTTGGCGCCTATATCGGCGAAGGCACCACTGTCATGCATGAAGGTTTTGTCAACTTCAATGCCGGCACCGATGGCAAGGCCATGATCGAAGGACGCATCTCCGCCGGAGTCACGATTGGTGAAGGCAGCGATCTGGGAGGGGGGTGCTCCACCATGGGTACGCTTTCCGGTGGCGGCAATGAACTGATCTCCGTAGGCAGGGATTGCCTGATCGGCGCCAATGCCGGTCTGGGTTTTCCACTGGGCGATCGCTGCATCATCGAAGCCGGGCTTTATGTCACAGCCGGCACCAAGGTCAGTCTGCTCGACCATGACAACAAGCCGGTTGCCGTGGTGCGCGCCAGAGAACTTTCCGGCCGCAATGACCTCCTGTTTCGACGCAACTCAAACACGGGCATGGTGGAATGCAAAACCAACAAGTCAAAAATTGAATTGAACGCCGAATTACATGCCCACAATTGATGACTCATTCATGTCCGACACTCTCGATTTATGCTGTGACCTGATTGCCAGACCCTCCGTCAGTCCGGATGATGCCGGCTGTCAGGCCGTACTCTGCGAGCGTCTGAGCGCCATGGATTTCAGCATTGAAACCCTGCCCTTCGGCAAGGTCAGTAATTTCTGGGCACGCCGGGGCAGGGAAGCCCCGCTGCTGTGCTTCGCCGGTCATACGGATGTGGTTCCACCGGGGCCATTGAGCAGTTGGGACAGCGATCCGTTCAAGCCCCTGATCAAGGATGGCTTCCTGTATGGACGCGGGGCCGCCGACATGAAAGGCAGCCTTGCGGCCATGGTCACCGCCTGTGAACGTTTTCTGCAATCCCATCCCGGGCATCGGGGCAGCCTTGCCTTCCTGATCACCAGCGATGAAGAAAGTATTGCCATCGATGGTACCCGGAAAGTTGTCGACGTACTGAATGCCAGAAATGAACACATCGACTACTGTGTCATTGGTGAACCTTCCAGCGACAGGAATCTGGGGGATCTTGTCAGAAATGGCCGCCGCGGTTCCCTCAACGGGATACTCAGGGTCAAGGGTCAGTCCGGTCATGTGGCTTATCCACATCTCGCCATCAATCCCGTTCACGCGATGCTGCCGGCCCTGAGCGAGCTCTGTGCCATGGAATGGGACAGGGGCAACCCTTATTTCCCGGCCACCAGCTTTCAGATTTCCAATATTCACGCCGGCACCGGCGCCAACAATGTCATTCCGGGCAGCATGGAAGTCGTTTTCAACTTCAGATTCTCTACCGAGTTGACAGCCGACATCATAAAAACCCGCACCGAGGAAATCCTGAAGCGGCAGGGCTGCGACTATGAGCTGGAATGGCAATTGTCCGGAAACCCCTTCATCACCGAGGAAGGAATCCTGACCAAAGCCGTGAGCGACAGTATCTTTGCCCTCAGCTCTGTGGTGACGACACTGTCCACCGGCGGTGGCACCAGTGACGGGCGTTTCATTGCCCCCACCGGTGCCCAGGTGGTGGAACTGGGTCCCATCAATGCCAGCATTCACCAGAACAATGAATATGTAAGCGTTGTTGATCTCGACCGGCTTTCCGCTATCTATGAAGACATCATGGTGCGCCTGCTGTCATAGTTGACACAGCCGGGCCGCTTGCCGTATCAGGACTGTGTTGTCGAAGTCTGCTCCCCCAGATAGACATCGAAATGACTGGTTTTGCCAGGTACCTGAAAATCCGGCTTCAGTGAGGACTGTGCCGTTTTGCTTCCCGGTCGCTTGACGACCACCCGATAGCGGGCACAGGACCGGCTGCGCTGCAGGAGCTCGTCGAAATCCATCTGTTTCGGCAGAATCTTTTGCAGCATTTCGATATCTTTCTTGACCCGGGCGGTTTTCGTTCGCTGCGGGTACATCGGATCGAGATAGATCACATCAGGCACCTCGACCAGCCCCCGTTCTATCCTGTCAAAATAATCCCCGGCGCGGGTATGCAAGAGTTGCATCCTGTTCAGGGTTTCCCTGACGACCCCGTCAGCACTGAGCGCACCCCGCCTGAATCCGTCTTCGAGCAGCGCATGAATGAGGGCAGATTGTTCCAGCAGTGTCACCTGGCACCCGGTAAAGGCCAGGATAAAAGCGTCCCGGCCAAGCCCGGCCGTGGCATCCAGCACCCGGGGGCCCTTGAGTTTTCTGACCCCCACTGCCTGAGCTATGCCCTGGGATTTTCCTGTCGTGAGACGTCTGTAAGTCAGTGCCTTGCCGGAAAAATCCACCGCCGTTGCTGCGGGGGCATGACGATCATTCTGTTGCAAGCTCAATTGGCCATCGTTAAAGGCAAGATAACAAGCGGCAGCAGTGGGCAGTTCAGATTTTTGTCTGAGCAAGGTGAGTCCAAGTCGTTGGCCCAGGCAGATGAGGTGATTTTCCGTGTCCCGATCACAGGTTTCGGACACAAGATGCGTTACCGTCATAACTGTCTGTCCCCATTGAAAAAAGCCTTCTCCCTGCCAAGGGCAGAGAAGCAATGATACGCCCCCGGATGGCAGGGGACTACAAAACAGTTTGTTTTCTGTCCCCGAAGCCGCTAGTTTAGGGCGCTTTGCGCGGCCCCATTGTCAGGCAACAGACATGCACTGGTTAAGCCTCATACCGCCTTTGCTGGCCATCCTGGTGACCATCTGGAAACGGCAGGTGATCCCTGCGCTGCTGCTTGCCATTTTCGCTGCCGAAGTACTGCTCCATGGTTTCAATCCCCTGCTGGGTCTGACGGCCGGGCTTGACCGGATCGTGCAGGTTTTCAGCAATGCCAGCAATACCGAAATCCTGCTGTTCAGTCTGCTGATCGGTGCCCTTCTCAATCTGCTCAAACAATCGGGAGGCGTCTCAGCCTTCGTCCATTACCTGCTCAAAACCGGCATTGCCGCCAGCCCCCGTTCCGTGAGTCTGCTGACCTCGGCGCTGGGTCTGATCATCTTCATCGAAAGCAATCTCAGCATCCTCGCCTCGGGTATTTTTGCCCGGGGCCTGTTTGACCGTTTTCACCTGAGCCGGGCCCGTCTTGCCTTCATCATCGACTCGACCTGTTCACCGGTGAGCGTCCTGATCCTGCTCAATGGCTGGGGTGCCTACATCCTTGGCCTGCTGAACGGGTACGGCCTGGACAATCCGCTCACTGTCATGCTGGGCAGTATTCCGCTGAACTTTTACGCCATCATTATTCTTGGCATGACTGTTTACACCTCCTGGTCGACCCGGGTCTTTTTTACCCTGTCGACACATGAGCTCAGTCTCGGCACGATCGCCCCCCCTGAGGATGAGGACAGACACGGCAAGATCCACTATTTCCTGCTTCCTCTGCTCACTCTGGTTCTGGGTATCGTCCTGTTCATGTATTACACCGGCAGCGGTGAGCTGATCAGGGGTTCCGGTTCCTCTTCCGTGCTCTATGCCACCGTGGTGGCCATCCTACTGCTCTGGTACCTGCTGATTCGAAACCGAATGTTTTCCGGCAAGCAGTTACTGGAAGAGTCATTTCGAGGCATGGCGGAATTACTGCCGGTGGTCGCCATCGTGCTGCTGGCGCTGGCCCTGGGCAGCAGCATGCAGGCATTGGGCACCGGAGAATTTGTAGCGGGGATGATTTCACAGACACTGCCCTTCTGGCTACTGGCCCCCGTGGTGTTTCTCACAGCAGCCATCATTTCATTCAGCACGGGAACGTCCTGGGGAACCTTTGCCCTGCTGCTGCCGGTCGCCATCCCCATCGCCCTCAGCAGCGCTCTGCCGCCCCCGCTGCTGTTGGCTGCCGTACTCAGCGGCGGGGTCTTCGGTGACCACTGTTCGCCCATCTCGGATTCAACGATTCTGGCATCTCTGGCCTCCGGCTGTGACCACCTCGATCATGTCCGCACCCAACTCCCCTATGCCTTGCTGGCAGCGGGACTGTCCCTGCCCCTGTTCATTCTTTTCAGCTTTCAGAACGCCGGCTGACCTGGCACTGTCTCGCCGGCTCATTCTCCCAGACGCTTCCCGTTCCTGAATCGGCTGTCATTTTTATGTGGACGAAAGCTGATTTAGCGTTTATTCTCCGGACGAATTCATATACATTAATCATCATTGCTGTACTTATCTATACAAATCTATACAAATTACGGCATTCAATAATAAGGAGAGCAGAACCATGGCCCGTGATGATATCCCCAGCCTGTATGAAGCCTTGAGCCACCCGCCGGTCCGCGCTGCCGGCAATGATGTAGACCTCAACATCTATCGTGGCGCCGGCAAGCCCCGCTATGGAAAATTCAAGTTTGAAGCACCCTGGCAGGGCCTGGTCGAAGTCGGCCGCAATAGCGGCAAAACCAAATGGACCAATCAATTCGAGATTGCCTACACCAAAACCGGTAATGCCGGACCGCTGGTGCTGTTCATTCATGGTGTGCCCTGCAATCGCGGCCAGTGGGAAGAAGTTCAACGGGTCGTTGGCCGTTTCTGCGAAACCATCGCCATCGACATGCTGGGCATGGGTGAAAGCTCACAGCCAAGAATGTATGGTCATAAAGAAAAAGGCGAGCAAAACGATTGCTGGCATTGGCAGAACGATGTCGATTACATCGAAAAACTGATGCAGCATGAATATCCCGGACGTAAATTCGTATTGATCGCCGATGACTGGGGCAGTGGCATCGCCTCGCATTATGCCGCCCGTCACAATGACCGCCTGCTGGCACTGCTGCATTTCGATGCCATCACCTTCGACGGCTATCCGGTCAATGAAATCCAGGCCATCGGCCGGGCGTCACTGATCCCGAATACACCGGAAGGCGATCAGATGTTTGCCATGGCCATGGGCGCCTTTGACCAGACCCTGGTGCAGATTCTCAAGACCATGGTGCATAACCCGGCTGTTTACAATCAATATAAAGTCCGGCTGTTGACCTTCCCCTATGTCGATGTCGATTATGAGCGCAATGCCAAGGACGATGGTGTCAGTGCCGTCGCAAAATCCCGTACCATGCTGCTCAACATGCATAATATCCGGGTACTGGCTGACCGTGCGGCGATATTGAGCCCGGCCCTGTTGCTGCCACACCATCCCAGGAAAAATCCGAACGGTTGCAAATATCAAAACATCAAGGTGCCCTGTCTGATCGGCTGGGGCCAGAATGACAACATGATGCCGGCCGCGCAGACCCAGCGCTTCGCCTATGTGCTCGGCACCGATGATGTCCAGGTGCACTACATTCCCAATGCCGGACATTTCGCCCACACGGACCAGCCGCTTTACGTCAGCGACACCATCGTCAATTTCATCCGCCGTGTGGTGGGCCGCAAGCAGCTCGCCGACATCAATCTCGGCTTCGAGGGCATCTGGAAGGGCGATGAGCGCGAAATGATTGCCGACCTGCGCAAGATCTACGGCCTGACGGCCAAATCACTGGCCTGAGCAATAGGTCCCCCAGAATCGAGGAGGCTGTCCGATAAAGTAAATCAAGCACATGTCGATAAGTAGCGCCGTTGTCATCAGTTACTGTTGATGTTTTTAACCTGCAAAGTGGAGGCACGCCAACATGGCGACTAAAAGAACAAAAATCGCATTCGCGACACTAACGATCTCGGGCTGTATCAGCACCGGCGTTTACGCCGGACCGAGCGGATCAGAACTGGATTTGAGCATCATGCCGGCTGCCGGCGGCATGGGAGGCGTTGGCACGGTGCGACCGCAGGACACCACAGCCAGCTTGTTCGGCAACCCTGCGACCGCCACCCAGCTCAAGGGTGAAACGCAATTTCTGATAGGCGGTTCCTATATCAGCCCCAACCTGAAATCGACCGGAACCGTCAGTGCCCCGGATGGCATGGGCGGGCTGGCCGGCCTTCCCCTGCAGGGCAAATCCAAACTCGACGACCTGGCGGCACCCCATGCGGGGGTACTGCAGCGCCTCAGCCCCGATCTGGTAGTGGGCATGGGGATCACTGCCGTGTCCGGCCTTGGTTCTGATTTCCGGGAAGAGTTCCCGGTGCCGCTGTCTCTGACGGCCGACCTCAAATTGTTCGGTGCCTCGATGAATGCCGCCTACCAGCTCACTGACAAACTGGCGATCGGCAGTGCGGTTACGATAGGCATCGGTTCGCTGCAGGTCGGCACGCAGCCCAGCACCGCCTCGTCGAACAATTTCGGTGTCTCCGGCCGTTTTGGTCTGACCTATGATCTGGGCCAGGTGGCCATCGGTGGTTTTTACCGCAGCGAACTGCGGGTCAAATACAGCGGTGTCGTGCTGACCGATCCCACCACCTTTTCCGACTTTACACTGACCCAGCCGCGCGAGTTCAAGGGCGGCATTGCCACCACCGACAGTTTTTCCGAAAACACCCTGCTCGGAATAGATGTCGGCTGGAAGAATTATTCCAAGGCCGCCGGCTATCAGGATTTCTGGCGCAATCAATGGAAGGTGGCGGTCGGCATCCAGCAAAAACTGAACGAGCGTTTCAAGCTCCGTGCCGGCTGGAGCACCAACCGCGGAATTGCCAAGCCGGCTGATCAACTGGGTTTCAATTTCGGTCAACTGCCATCATTGTTCGCACCGGGTTTCCCTGATCTTGGCCTGGGGCCGGAAACCGCACCGGTGTTTCCCGACATCATCCAGGTTTCCCAGACCACGATTGCCAACGGGCTGTGGAAACAGGGAGTTTCGGCAGGCTTTGGCTATATGCTGACGGACAAAATCGAACTCAATGTCTTTGCCAACTATGCCTATGACGGCAAGCAGCGCTTCGTGTCTGCGATACCGGGCAGCCCCCAGGAATTGTTGGGTGATGGCAACTTGTTCAGCACCGGAATGGGTTTCACCTGGAACTTCTAGAGCCAAATACAAAGGGGGATTGCAATCCCCCTTTGTCGTTCTGGCAAGGCAATAAACAACAATCGTTGGAGGGGGGTGTTCTGTAATGAATTTTCTTATGCAATATATCGATGCAATCCTTTATGGGCTTGGCCTGCTGGCGATACTCACGCTCTATGTGCCCTTCTCCCCAATGCTGATAGACATGGTCATGCTGCCACGCAATGCCCAGATTGCCATCTATCGCTATCGCTACTGGTTCTGGCTGCTGGTGTGGGTCGCAACTTTTGCGCTGCTGGCTCGCAGCCTGGCGGCAGTATCCGAACCCACCGGCTTCCTTGCCCCGGTGGTGGGGCTGGGCCAGAGCCTGTTCAATGCCTGGGCACCAGACCTCGTGGGGGTTGGCGATGCCGGCTGGCTACAGCCGCTCACCATCACCTTCCTGGTCATGGCGATGATGTTCTGGTCCGGCTATGTCCCCTATGTCATGACGCCGCCGAAGAACCCGCAAATTCTCAGTGTTGCCGAAGCGGACCGCCTGCTCGGCGCCGATGACATGGTACTGGGTCTTGAAAACGCCGGCGAGGCCCGTGCCTACCCACGCGACTGGATCGCCCGGCCGCATTTTTTTGTTGACCAGGTTGGCGGCAAGTCACTCACGATTTCTTACTGTATTCTGTGCAACAGCGGCATCGCCTTCAACAATGTATTGAACGGCAAACCCCTCGACCTGAAATGCGTCACCGCCTACAACAACAACATCATTTATCTCGATCCCGCCTCGGGCAACTATATTCAGCAACTGGATGGCTCGGTATGCCATGGTCCCGACCTGGGTACGGTGCTTGAAGCCCATCCGGTGATTCAGGCGCGCTGGGCAGACTGGAAGCAGCTGCATCCTGAAACCAAACTCTATCTCGCGCCGGCACAGAGCCTGCGTGACAAGATGGTTGCGCTGATGCTCGGCATGATGATACCCATCCACAAATTATCCAAGCGCAACTCACCCTGGCACCGGGTGCGCGGCAAGGTGGATGGGCGTCTGCCGGCCATGTCCTATGTGTATGCCGTGGAGCTTGGCAAGGAATGCGCGACCTATGTCGAAAGTGATTTGAAGTCCACACCGGTGGTCAATGATCAGGTCGGCGGTCAGGAAATAGCCGTGTTTTATGATGCCCAACACGACATCGGCAACATCTTCTCCCGTGAACTTGACGGCAGGACCCTGACCTTCAGCGCCGTTGCCGGCCCGGACAACGCCATTGCCAAAGACAATGAGACCGGCACACTGTGGGACGTCAGTGGCCGGGCACTGTCAGGGGCGCTTTCCGGCAGCCATCTCGAGGCAATTCCGCATTTCAACAAATTATTCTGGTTCAGCTGGCCGCTCTTCAAATCCAGTGTCATGGTAAGAACCGGATAGCTGGTCTATACTTCGGCCTGTTCAGGGAGGAACAGGCATGGATCAGCCAAGCGTTACCCGCATCGAGTCAACCCCCGTCCCTACCCCCGGTGTTACGCCGCTGGAGCATGGGCTTTCCGTGCATTATCGTTATTACGTCCTTGCCCTGTTGTGGCTGGTGGCACTGTTCCGCTTCGTGGACCTGCAGATCATTGCCGTCCTGCTGGAACCCATCAAGGCCGAGTTTGCCTTCAGTGATACTCAGCTGGCGCTGCTGGGTGGTCTGGCTTTTGCGCTGTTTTACGCCGGTCTCGGTCTGCCCATTGCCTGGCTGGCAGACCGCTACACGCGCCGCGACATCATTGCCACTGCCGTGGGTCTGTGGAGTTTGATGACGGCCCTGTGCGGGCTGGCGACAGGCTTCGTATCCCTGTTTCTGGCCCGCATGGGTGTGGGCGTCGGAGAAGCGGGCGCCTATCCACCCACCACCTCACTGTTGTGCGATTATTTTCCCGAGCATCAGCGGGCCCGGATTTTCTCCATTCTGGCTTCGGCGATTCCCGCCGGTGTTTTCACCGGCTTTCTGATCGGGGGCATCGTCAATGAATATTACGGCTGGCGGCTCGCCTTTCAGATCGTCGGGATCCCCGGCATCGTTCTGGCATTGCTGCTGCATCTGACGGTCCGGGAACTGCCCCGGGGCTTTTCGGAACCCGGCAGCGCCACCCAACAGACTGATTCTTTCCGCAGTGCCCTGCATGCTCTCTGGAAAATTCCAGCCTATCGCCACGTGGTATCGGGAGCCTGCCTGTTTACGCTTGGTGCCTATGGTTCCGGAATCTGGCTACCCTCGTGGTTCATGCGCCAGTATGCCTTCAGCAGTGCCGAAATCGGCACCTGGATGGCGCTGCTGTATGGCGGTGGCGGTCTCGCTGGTGCCATGCTGGGAGGCTGGCTGGCGGAAAAGCGGGTCAACGACACCGGTCAGCGCGGCTGGTATATGCAGGTCTGTGCCTGGTCCCTGCTCGCCATCGTGCCCTTTGCCTGCTTCGTGCTGCTCTGGCCCGATCCCGTCCAGGCCCTGTGCATGCATTTGTTCGTCACGATTCTGATGCATATGAATATCGGCCCGGTGCTGGCCATGGTCCAGGCTCTGGCAGGACTCAGACGCCGGGCCATGGCGCAGGCAGTCAATGTGCTGGTCAGCAACCTCATTGCCCTGCCCCTGGGGCCACTGTTGATCGGCGTCGCCAGTGATACCTTCACTCCCCTCTACGGCAATCAGGCCTTGGGGCTGGCCATTCTGGCCCTGATGATCCTGGCCTATGGCTGGGCTGCCCTGCACTTCTTCCAGGCGGCCCGTACCCTGGGCGCCGACATGGATGCAGCAAAGCGGAATTCGGGCTAAGATAGCGACCTGTTTACACAATGAGGTTACTATGGCTGATCAAACGCAGACAGACGGCGTCCAGCTGAATGTCAATGGCGAAGCCAGAATTCTGCTTTCTGCGCCGGATACCCCCCTGCTTTATGTCCTCAGTGGCGAATTGCAGCTGAAGGGGCCACGCTTTGGTTGCGGGCTTGCCCAGTGCGGTTCCTGCTCGGTGCTGGTGGATGGTGTGGAGACCCGCTCCTGCGTCACACCCCTGGCGGCCGTGGCCGGCAAAAGCATCACCACCCTGGAAGGGCTGCCGGCAAAGTACGCGCAGGAGCACGAGTTGGACAGTGTACCGCCCCTGACTCCCCTGCAGGAAGCCATGATTGAAGAACAGGCCATTCAATGCGGTTACTGCTATAACGGCATGCTCATCAAGGCCACGGAACTGCTCGCCAGCAATCCCGAGCCGAGTACGGAGCAAATCAAGAGCGCCATGAACGGTCACCTCTGCCGCTGTGGCACCTACCCTGGCATCATCCGGGCCATTCACAAGGCGGCGGCCCGAATGAGGACGAGAGCATGAACATGAAAAAGCCCGCTGATGTTCTGCCCCTCAAGCGCCGGGATCTGCTCAAGGCTGGGGGTGCCCTGACCCTGGGTTTTACCTGGCAGCACACCGCCACGGCGCAATCCACTTCCACAGACGGATTCCAGAGTGGCCCCCCCGATGCCGAACAGATCGACAGCTGGATCGCCATTCACAGCGACAACACGGCAACCTTGTACATGGGCTTTGCCGAACTCGGCCAGGGCTGCTCCACGGCGCTGCTCCAGGTGGCCGCCGAAGAGCTCGACCTGGCCATGAGCCAGATCAGCACGGTAGGGCTGGATACCCACCTTACTCCCAACCAGGGCGGCACCTATTCCAGCTCGGCGATGCGCCGCGGTGGGCCTCAGGTGCAGCGGGCCGCCGCAGAGGCCCGTCAGGCCCTGCTGCAGATGGCCGCTGCCAGATTGCAAGTACCGGTCGCCAGCCTGCAGGTGGACAATGGCATCATTTCCGGGACAGGAGATGACAATGTCTTCACCAGCTACGGGGAACTGATTGGCGATCAACGCTTCAATCTCGCGTTCACCGGCACCGCCGCGCTGAAAAATCCCCGGGATTACCGCCTGGTCGCCCAGGCCTACCCGCGCAATGATATTCCACTCAAGGCGGCCGGCAGCTATACCTTTCTGCAACACCGGCGGCTGCCCGGCATGCTCCATGCGCGCATTGTCCGGCCCCGGGGTCAGGGAGCCTACAAGGATGGCGTCCAGGTCATCAGCATCGATGACAGCAGTATCGCCTCGATACCGGCGGCGAGAGTCGTGAGACAGGAAAACTTCGTTGCAGTGGTGGCGGAAAATGAATGGGATGCCGTCAGGGCGGCCCAGACCCTGAAAGTGCAATGGCGGCAAGCCGACAACCTGCCCGGCAATGAAAAACTGTTTACACAGATGGAACAGGGTGTCACCAACGAGCGGATCGCCGTGGACCGGGGCGATATCACTGCCTTTGCGGCCGCTCCCCACCAAAGCGTCTTCCGGGCTACCGCCCCCTACCAGGCCCATGGCCCTTTCGCGCCCAATTGCGCACTGGCCGATGTCAAAGCCGACTCGGCGCTGGTCCTGTGCGCTTCCCAGGATGTCTACAACACCCGCAGCAGCATCGCCACCTTGCTGGGTCTGCCCGAACAGCAGGTCAGAATTCAGTATCACGAAAGTTCCGGCACCTACGGCCACAGCTGCTGGGATGATGCGGCCCAGGCTGCTGCCTTGACGTCGCAATTGGTTGCTCGGCCAGTCCGCCTGCAATTCATGCGCTGGGACGAACTGGGTTGGGATACCTATGGCCCCGCCCATGTCGGCAGCGCCAGGGTAGCCGCGGACAGGGCCGGCAACATCCTCAGTTATGAATACGAAGGCTGGCAGCACCACTGGAGCCTGATCGAGACCTCGGCGCAGAGTGCTCTGGGCATTCCCGCCGCCGAATGGCCGCCTTTCCCGGCCCAGCAGATCAACCCCCGAACGCTGGGCGGCATGTATGACATTCCCAATATGAAACTGCTCAACCACCATGTGCCCGGACTGGACTATCTGAAAGGCGCCTGGTTGCGTTCACCGATGGACCTGTCCTTTGCCTTCGTGTCGGAACAGGCCATCGATGACCTGGCCTTCCAGTTGCGGATGGACCCCTGGCAGTTCCGGCGCCGCAACATCACCAACTATCACTGGCGCGACGTCCTCGATGCCGCCGCAACAGCCGCAACCTGGGAGCCACGTCCGGCTGCCAGCCAGATCCCGGCCGATGCCGTGCTCGTGCGTGGACGTGGCATCGGCCTCGGGACCCATCTGTCATCCTATGGCGGCGCCGTGGCGGACATCGAAGTCAACCGGCAAACGGGCAAGGTTCGCATTCTGCATCTGTACGGTGCCATCGACGCCGGTCTGGTGGTAAACCCCTCCAATGTGGAAAACCAGATCACCGGGCAACTGGTGCAGACCGCCAGCCGCCTGCTGTTTGAAGAAGTGCATTTCGATAGCAGACAGGTCACCAGCCTGGACTGGAACAGCTACCCGGTGCTGCGTTTCGAGGATTGCCCCGACATCACCCCGCGCATCGTCCAGCGCCTGGATGAAGCGCCTTCCGGCGCCGGTGAGGAAGTCATGGCGGCGGCCGCCAGTGCCATCGCCAATGCCTTCTTCGACGCCACGGGTAAACGCATGACCATGTATCCCTTCACCCCGCAACGGGTGTTGGCCGCCTTGAACAATTACGGATAAAGGTCTTGAATTCTCCCGAAAACAGCAATCAGTCCTCCTCGCAGGCTGTGGCAGAGGCTTACCGGCTTTTTCTGCACAAACAATTGAACCCGGCGCAAAATCTGTGCGAGAGCATTCTTCAGTCGAACCCCACTGACGCCACAGCCCTCAACCTGATGGGCATGATCTGGATGAGCAAAAACCAGGCCCAGACAGCCATCATATTTTTCCAAAAAGCACTCACGGAACAAAAAGCCGCCTATCTCTACAACAACCTTGGCACTGCCCAGCAACGCTGCGGTCAATTTGAGCAAGCGCTGGACTCCTACATTGCAGGCTACCACCTCAATCCTGACGCCCAGACCACCTGCGACATCCTGTACAACCTCGGCAATGTCTACCTTGCGCTGGAACAGCACGACAAGGCGGCCGGCGTGTTTATTGAGCTGTTCAAGCATCAACCGGAATACCGGGATGGCCTGGAAAAGCTGGTTGGTATTTTTTTAAAGGCAGGCGATGTCAAACAAGCCATCAACTACCTGAGAAAACGGCTCAAACACAAGCCCTCCGATCACCACGCACAGCTTGCCCTGGAACTGGCAAAACGCAAACTCTGCCTGTGGCTGGAAGCAGACAACTTGAGCCAGTCCGAGGTGCATGAGCTCCTGGCCAAGGGGGCAAAATGCGATCCGCTGGCTATCATGTCGCTCACCGATGCACCGGAACTGCTCCTGTCGGCGGCAAGGGCCACAGCCAGCAGTTCTCCGGTTCCTGCGTCCCTGCCGCCAGCGAAGAGCACACGGGCAGAGACCCCTTTGATAAAATTAGCCTATTTATCCTCGGATTTTCGGCAACATCCGGTCGGGAGTCTGATTGTGTCCTTGTTGGAGCAGCACCGGCGAAATCGCTTCAAGGTCTATGCCTATAGCACGGGCAAGGACGATGGCAGTGCCATCAGACGGCGAATCCGCAGGGCCGTCGATGTCTTCCGGGATATGAGCGAGGCCGATGACACGCATATTCTGGAGCAGATCCGGGCGGATGACATCGGGATTCTCATTGACCTGAATGGCTATACGGAAGGATCCAAAACAGCACTTCTGGCCAGCAGGCCCGCGCCGGTGCAGATCAATTTTCTGGGCTTTGCCGGTACTGTGGGGGCCGATTTCATGGACTATCTGCTCACCGACCGCTACGTGCTTCCGCCGGCGCAGCGCATGCATGTCACCGAGACACCCCTGTATCTCGATCGTTGTTACCTGCCCTTCGATGCAAGCCAGACCCTGAGCAAGCGTTTGCGCAGGGCAGATTACAAGCTTCCGGACGATGCGCTGGTTTTTTGTTGTTTCAACAATTCATACAAACTGTCGGCGGAGGTCTTTTCGATTTGGATACAAGTGCTGCATGCCAGCCCTGGCAGCGTACTCTGGCTTGGCAGACTCAGCGATCATATGCGGCCCCCTATCATAGAATTTGCCCAAAGCCAGGGCATAAGCCCGGACCGGATTGTTTTCGCCGCCAGGGTGGACAGCAGAAACGATTACCTGGCGCGTTTTCAACTGGCTGATCTGTTTCTTGACACCTATCCCTATAATGGCCATACCGTGTGTGCCGAGGCACTGTGGAGCGGCTGCCCGGTTCTTACCTGCAGCGGCCGATCGATAACCTCAAGGGCCGGCGGTAGTTTGCTGCTGAATCTTGGCGTGCCGGAACTCATTACCCAGAGCCTAGACGAATACACCGCAGCGGCGCTGGCATTGGCCGCGAACCCGGAAAAATTACGCCATCTGAAAGAAAAGATCAGCATTCTGCGGTCCAGCTCGTCCCTGTTCAAGCAGGGGGAATATCTCAGAGACTATGAAGACGCCCTGGTCTCAGTGTGGACGCATTATCTTCAAGGCGGCCGGCCTTCTGATTTTCGCCGCAGCCCAGCCGCCCAGGACAAGGACTAAAAAGGGGGCTTTTAATTTCGCATTGAGCGGGACGCGTTTGGGATAATTGCGACCAAAATGGACGCAATGAGCGCCACCGACGCAAAAACGGAGCCTAAACTGAAGTTCTTGCAGTCATCGCGCAGATTCTGCTGATAGTTCAGGCGGAT
>JAVVEZ010000113.1:0-8960 GCA_032250895.1 Pseudomonadales bacterium
TCGGCGTTTCGAAGCCGCTGGTGGTGCGGATACGCGAACCGGTGATGGTGATTTCCTCCAATGATTCATCTTGCTGCTGTGCATAAATATCCGCACTGAAGCCGACTACAGCAGCGGCAGCGACGGCTACCGCCAGCCGGTTTTTTCTGTAGCCCGAAGATATTTGTCTCTTCTCCATTTTTTTCCCCTTGATTTATATGAACAGTTGATATGAAAGGACCGGGCACCAAAAATGCCCGAACTTATGTTTTGTTGAAAACATTGATATCGGTAACCAAGAGCGTCGTGACCCTTTGTTGGGATGCCTGCGGTCTTACGCAGGCTGCTTTTACATTGCATGTCGATGAAACAGGGGCCGATATCCCTTTCTTTCGCTCCTCCAAGACTTGCTTGCGTAGGGCAAGTCTTGAGTCGAACAGTATTTTCTTCACTTGCACAGATCGGGAAACCAATGACGTATGAAAGATGAATACTGCGAAAAAAACAGATATCGCCCCCTGCTTCATGACCTGGTTGTGCGCCCCGGGCATCCGGTTTTGGCAGGCAGTACGACCAACAATAACGCTTTTTCTCCCTTGCGCCTGCCAGCGCCGAAAACAACACCACGGTCGCTCTCAAGCAACAAGACGGCTCAGCGAGAAAACTCCCCCACTCCCTTGCGGTATTTTTTTCAACAAACTGTTAAAAGTTCAAATGAAAACTGAGCTGGTAGCGGCGGCCGAAGACATCAAAGTTGTTACTGACGACCTGGCTACCGCGACTCTGACTGCTGAAGGGCACGATGGGCGGCTCCCTGTCCCAGAGATTGGTGATATCCAGATTCAATCCCCACTCAGCACCATTATTCATGCGGCCGCTGTAGGAAAAACCCAGATTGGTGGTGGAGGAAGACGCAATGCTGTTGTCATCGATATCGATACCCTGCTGCCAGTTCAGGTTCAAGGTGGTGCTGTCATAATAACGTTGCTGCACCTGAACAGTATAAGGACCCACGGTGTAGGCAGCGGTGGCATTCGCCGTCCACTCTGGCGTATTCAGACCGCCGGCAAAATCAAAGGGCCTTTTTCCCAGCGTGGTCTCGGAGCGTTCCAGCAAATGACCGGCCAGCAGACGCAGGCGGAAGGTCTCCGGACGCTCTCTGAAAAAATCAGGTGTCCCCGCATACTGTAGTTCCAGATCCACACCACGAGTCCTGGCCGCCGCGATGTTCAGGTAACTGTTGTTGACGGCGAGCAGATCCCCGTCACTGTTTCTACTGACCCGGGCACACAGCGTTGCCTGCCCGGCGAAACAACCATCGACGATCCTCTGCACGCCAAGCTGGCCAATGGCCTGGCTCAGGTCGATGTCGTACCAGTCTGCGGATAACTGCAAGCCACGCAGCCAGGGCGGCTGATACACCAGACCAAGCACCAGGGTGTCCGCCTTTTCAGGATCCAGGCCCGGATTTCCACCCAGGAGCGTGGCAATCCCAAGCTCTGCTCCACCCAAGGCCGGATCATTGACACTGCCCTCTCTATTCTGAGCGTCGAAACGTTCAGAAAAAGTCGCCTCCCGGACGTCTCTGGAACGGGTGGCGCGAAAGCGCAAGCCCTGCACAATTCCGGCATCCAGGCCTATTTTCCAGCTGCCAACGGTGCCGCTCAAAGAATAGTCCGACACGCGGTAGGCAAGGTTGGCCCCCAGATGCTGAAATCCTGATTCTGCTTCCCAGAGCGGCAGATCAATCTCGGCAAAACCTTCCCAGACCTCAAAACTTCCGTTGATGACAGGCACACCAGCAAACTGAAACAGGCTGGTGCTGCCCCGGGTAAAGCCAGGAGGTATGCCACGGATTCCCAAGGCCGGCGCATTGCGGGGCGGGCCATCGAGTTCCGCCGGGCTGGAATCCTGCCGGAATGATTGCTCGCGCCAGGACAGCCCCAGAGCCATGGAGGCCGGACCCGCTCCCCAGCCTTTGAAAAGCTCGCCGCTGAGCAGTGCTTCGGCGACATCCTGCTCGACTTTTCCACGTCCGATCTTGTCTCCCGTCACATACTCAGCCGCCGCACGGGAGGCATTGCCATGACCAAAAATATTGAGAGGGACGCAATCCCTGACGCTATCATCCAGACCCACGGGGCCGGGCAACTCGATCAATCCAGCCTGAGCGGGCACCAATGTTCCTGCGGTAGCTGCCCGCAACTGAGCTTCCGTGGGCCTGTGCAGCTGGACATTACAGACGATGGCGCCAGTCGCCGGATCCCGCACGGCATCCATGGCCAGAAACAGCCGATCGACCCGCAACAATCCGTAAACCGCCGTCCGTTTCTCGGCCTCTCCCCTCTGCCAGGAAGCTCTTAATTGCCAGGCCTTGGCCAGTTTCAGATCGAAGCCTGCCAGCAACGAACGCGTCTGGTGCGTGTTGAGTTCCTCACGCTCGTCGCCAAAATTGCTGCCGCCCCGAATCTGGCCCAGTTTATCGAGCCGGATGGCATCCAGTCCGGCATCTTCCATGGCCTGATGGACGGTTTCCGGCAGGAAGGCATTTTCCCTGAAAATAGTGGCCTGAAAAGAACGGCCCAGCAGAAAGGGATTTCCCCGCCGCTCATGCTGGTTGGACTCGATGCGTCCCAACATGAGCTGAGCGAAGACCTCCAGACCATCATTGAGCGCATATTTGGCCCCCAGGAAGGCGGAGCGCCTCTCTACCTCGGCGCCGTAAGGCCCACCATTGAAGGCGAGATCGTGATTAATGGCCTCCGGTCCACCCGATTGCGTCAGGAAACCATTGATATCGCCCGGTATGAAAGGCCTCACCGCGCTGCCGTCAGCAGTAAACGTAAAACGATCAAACGCAAAGTCAGGCTGATTGATGAGGCCTGCCGGTGTATGCAGCGTGGAATGGACATTGGGCATGGTCAGGCGCCGGGGCTGGGTACCCGGTGGATCGGCGGGATTCCAGGCCGGGTTGGCGACCCAGCCCCAGCGCTGAAAATTATCGAGTGCCTGCGGGCCACGTTCGATCTCGGTGATGTGCTGAACTTCCAGCGAGCCGATCAGATGCAAGCGCGGGCTGAGCTGCCTGCCTCCGCTAAAGGACATCTGCCAGTTCTCGCCATCCCCTTTTTCCGTCACCCCGGTGCTGGTCTCCAGCCTGTAACCCTCAAATTCACGGTCCAGCACAAAATTGACGACCCCTGCCAGAGCATCGGCACCATAGGCCGCCGAGGCGCCGCCGGTCACCACATCGACGCGCTTGACAAGAGCAGACGGCAGGGTATCCACATTGACAGTGCTGCCACGATCCCCAGGAACCACCCGTGCGCCATCCAGCAACACCAGAGTCCGGGCCGGACCCATGCCGCGCATATTGAGAAAGCTGCCGCCGGCAGATCCCACCAGCGCAGCGCCACCACGCTGTGCGGTCTGCGTCTGAAAAAACTGGGGCAAGGCATCCATCTGCTCGGCAATGGTACTACCGGGAGCAAAGACCTCGAGTTCTTCCTGACTGATCTCGGTTACCGGTATCGCCGCCGTCATGCCAGAGCCCTGTCTGATCCGGGAACCCGTAACAGCTACCTCCAGTATTTCCACAGACTTTGCTGTGTATGACTGCGGTAACTCTTCGACGACATCAGCAAACCGGGCATCTGTTCCCTGATCGGGCAGTGTACCGGCAGCATCCTCACGCTCATCAGTGATAGCCATGCTCACGGCAATGACTCCATGACCATTGACCTCGGCCTTGATCCCGGTGCCGGCAAACATCAGCACCAGCGCTTCTTCCAGGCTATAGACTCCCAGAATGCCATGGGCTTTGTGCATACCGAGATTTTCATGGAGATACAACAGGGGAGTGGCGGTCTGCCGGGCGAGCTCGCTCAAGGCAGCTCTGGCGGCACCCGGTGGAATACTGAGTTCGAATTTTTCACTCTGTGCTTTTGCCGGGGATATGAGCAGACAACAAAACAACAGGCCTGTCAGACAACCGTGACTGGCATGCTGTCGCCAGCGCGGGACTGCTCTGCTCACCAGACATGCCACAAGGCGGTCTATGCCGGCTCTGAAGCAGGTAATTTGCCTGTCGGCAGCAAGTTTCCTGAAATGCATGGCAGTCCCGGTGTTTACGGCATCCTGCCCTGATGAATCTTGTGTGGGCTTCATTCAGCCTGACGAAATCTTGTTATCCTCCCTCACTGCCTGGGAGAAAGTGAGATGGTATCCTCCCCGATACGATCCACCTGAATACCAAAGTTCTGTTCGATCGTGTCCAGAATCGCGCCGATGTCCTCTACACTGAAATAGCCCCCGAACCTCTGACGGCCAAGGTCGGTATCGGCAATGACGATTCTCGCAGACGAATAGCGATTGAGTTCGGCCACCACGTCTTCCAGGGTATCATTGTCGAAAACCAGCATCCCTTCGCGCCAGGCCAGCGCCTGCTCCAGCATCCCCTCATCGAGCCGTTCAACCCGCACCGGAACGTCTGCCGAGGCATTGAAAACACCCTGTTCTCCCTTGGCCAGCGGCGCCAGTATTGCAGCGCTGCGCAGCGTCTGCACACTGATATCGGCAGCACTGCTGACGTCCTGTTTCAGCGCACTCACTTCAACCTGCCCGGAGCTGACGACAACATCCACTTCCCCACCCTTCATCTGTACCGTAAAGGCTGTACCCACTGCTCTGACAGCATAGCTGCCCGCGTAAACGAGGAAGGGTTTGGTCTTGTCGTGGGAAACCTCGAAGAAAGCCTCACCCTCAGGCATGTGAACAATCCTGATATCACGCCTGTAGGATACCGCCAGACGGGTATTCGTATTGAGGCTGATACTGGACCCATCCGCCAGCACCACGGACTTGATCTCACCCACGGCTGTGGTGTACTGCATCAACGCAGCCGGCCGACTGTCCAGATAGGTCGGGGCCATCCGGTAAGCCATGGCGCCAAACAGCACAACGAAGCAGAAAGCGGCCGCCAGTTTCGTTGCGAAACCCCAGCCGGCAGGCGCGCCAACTATTGTATCCCGCCTATTGAAAACACTTGTATCAGGCTGCTCTGCCAGCTTGTCGAGAACACCCCACAGCCGAGCGGTTTCAGCAAAGATGCGTTGATGGCGCGGACTGCGCCGAAGCCAGTCCTGCAGCGCCGCCTGATCGCGGGTGGACAGGTCTCCACCATCGATTCTGATCACCCATTCCCGCGCCTGGGCTTCGAGTCTGCGTTGTCCATTCCAGAAGACGAACCGTTTCAGCACGTTCATTTATGCCTCAGCGCCCGGCATATACTGATGTCGGCAAGCACTTCAGAACCCCCGGACACACGGGGCCCCGATGACGATCGCAGCGTTTTCTGCGGTGCTTTCCCGGCATTCGACGCCAGCGAGTTCTGACAGCGCTCCAGGGCCTTGGTCAGATGTCTTTCCACTGTTTTTACCGAAATATCCAGGCGTTTTGCAATTTCCTTGTGGGAAAAGCCATAGACCTTGCGCATCACAATCACTTTCTGACATTTTGGTGGCAGTGCTCCAATCACTCCGGCCAGGGAATTCAGCATCTGATTCACCTGCAGATCATCCACCAGCGTCTTGCCCTCTTCGAGAACCTCCGTGTCATCCATGTCGTCGATGGCCACCGTCATGCTGTTGCATTTTCGGGAGAGTTCTGACAAGGCCAGGTTTTTGGCAATTTTAAAGAGAAAGGATTTGGGCGAGTGGATATTTGTCTTCTGCTCTGACTCATAGGCCCTGAGGAAGGTTTCCTGAACGGTGTCTTCAATATCCTGTGGCCGGATAAAAAAGCGCGTCAGATAGCTTTTCAGATGCCTTTCCACCGCAAAAAAGGTCGACGTGACCTCACTATCGAGGGGCGCTGACACCTGATTATTGTCTTGGTGTTGCTCAGACATGGCTTGTTCCCGATATGCAAGCTCCTGTAAGAGTCTGAATCATGCCTTCTTTTTCTGCTCAAAGCAACTTAGGGGCAGGTAGCACTTCTAAAGGGGCTCTTTGCCCGGTCCGGCACCCGCTTCTTCCCGGCAGTGGCATGGCGTATACTGGCGCGCTTTTATCGGCCAACCCGGAGCCAGACCACACCCATGACGCTGAAACTATTCATGACCATCTTTGCCACTGTGTTTCTTGCCGAGATCGGCGACAAGACTCAACTGGCCACCATGCTCTTCGCGGCCGACAAGGACGTCAGCAAACTCACGGTTTTCCTGGCCTCGTCCTCGGCCCTGGTGGTAGCCGCCGCCATTGGCGTGCTCGCCGGCAGCCTGCTGACTGAAGTGATCAATCCCCGCACGCTGTCCTATGTGGCCGGCATCGGCTTCATGCTTATCGGCGCAATCACCCTTTATCAAGCCTGATCATTTCTCGTCAATGCCGCGCACAGAATATGGGTCTGCATCAACCATACCGACACCGGTCACGCTCGAAGCCTAAAGCTTCTGCTGCAATAGCCGATAATCTCAATGACTCCTCAAAGTCCCCCTTTGGCGCCGCTACCCTGCGGCGCTTTTTTTATTCTTGTTTTCATGCCAACAGGCCTGCGACTTTGCTGGCAAGATCAGCCACCCGGCAGGCATAGGCCCATTCATTGTCATACCAGCTGATCAGCTTGAAAAAGCGTGAATTCAGTTCAATCGAAGAACCCGCATCATAAATGGACGAAAGCCTGTCATGGACAAAGTCAGACGACACCACCTGTTCCTCTGTATAACCCAGAATACCTTGCAGATAGGAAGCTGCCGCCGTTTTCATCAGGCCATTGATCTCTGCCAGAGAACTGGCCCGGCCGGTGCGCAGGGTCAGATCCACCACTGACACCGCAGGCGTGGGCACCCTGAAGGCCATGCCGGTAAGCTTGCCCTTCACCTCCGGGCATACCAGCCCCACCGCCCTGGCGGCGCCAGTGGCCGAAGGGATGATGTTGACAGCAGCTGCTCTGCCCCCTCTCCAGTCCTTGCGGGAGGGGGCATCCACGGTTTTCTGCGAAGCCGTATAAGAATGCACCGTAGTCATCAGACCTTCTTCCAGGCCAATGCCCTCCCGCAGCAGTACATGCACCAGCGGCGCCAGGCAATTGGTCGTGCAGGATGCATTGGAAATGATGTGGTGGCGGTTCATATCAAGGCCTTCGTCATTGACCCCCATGACGACGGTGATGTCTTCTCCTGACGCAGGTGCCGTGATAATGACCTTTTTCGCCCCGGCACTCAGATGCCCCCTTGCCTTCTCGGCACTGGTGAAAAGCCCTGTGGCCTCGATCACGATATCGACATCCGGCCAGGGAATGGCAGCTGGGCCCTGGCTTTCTCCCAATACCTGAATCTGGCTATCATCCACCACCAGAATGTCATCCTGAGAACTTTGCGCCGATGAGCGCCGGCTGGAGATGGCGGCCTTGAAACGGCCCTGTACGGAGTCAAACTTCAGGAGATAGGCCAGATTATCCGCCGCCACCAGATCATTGACGGCCACCACCTGCAGCGCGGCCCGTGGTCCGACCTGTTCATGCAAGGCGCGAAAAACCAGACGCCCAATACGGCCAAAGCCATTGATGCCCACTCTGACAATCATATCTTTCTCCTCATCTTCGTTAGAAAAGTTTTGAATAAGCCCTCGCCTCTGCACAGGCAAGGGCTGGTTCCCCGCCTGCGTGGGGATGACGGCCTGCACGGTTTAGAGTTCTATGGTGAGCCAGGCTTCGCTTCTGGCGGAATTTTCTGCCTATAATTGCACTTCTAATTGCACTTTGCCGCTCGCCAGGCGGATCATTCAAACTTGGGTTTCCATGGAACAACTGCTATCCCTGCTTGACTCCCATCTTTTCAGCTTCCGTGGTGAAGACTTCAACGTGAGCCAGGTTTTGCTGGTTCCCCTGTTTATCTGGCTGGCTTATTTTCTCTTTCACAAAAGCAGCGCCCTCATCCTGGGCAAATTACAGCAACGACAGGTGGCACAGCAGCAGATTCTGCTGGTAAAGAGAATCTATACGGTGCTGGCCCTGGTCATCGTGGTGATTACCTTACTCGAGCTGCTGCATATCCCGCTGACCGCCTTTGCCTTCATTTCCGGCGCTGTCGCCATCGGTGTCGGCTTCGGTGCCCAGAATATCATCAACAACTTCATCAGCGGCTGGATTCTGATGTGGGAGCAACCCATCCGCATTGGTGATTTTCTCGAAATCGGCGATGCCAAGGGCACCGTGGAGACCATCAACTCCCGCTCCACGCTGATCCGGCGTACCGATGGCGTGCATCTGCTGATCCCCAACAGCCAGTTTCTGGAGAACATGGTTGTGAACTGGACTCTGATCGACAAACTGGCCCGGGGCGTGGTACGAGTGGGTGTGGCCTATGGTTCCCCGGTCAAAAAAGTCTCGACCCTGATCAGCCGGGCGGCTGAGCATCCCGACGTTCTCAGGGACCCCGCCCCGCTGGTGGTGTTTGAGGACTTTGGTGACAGCGCCCTCATTTTTGATCTTTTCTTCTGGATCAACGCCTTCGGCGAAAAAGACCTGCGCGTGATCCGCTCTGACATCCGTTTCAAAATTGACGAGCTGTTTGCCGAAAACGATATTGTCATTGCCTTTCCGCAACGCGATATTCATATTGATGGCCGGCTCAGCATTGCCAGGAGCCCTAAAGCCAACGCTTCCGACGTAAAAGCCACAGCACCCCAGCCACGATAAGACTCATGACGGCCACTACCTGCATAAAGGCTCCCGGCTGCTCGAGCCCCGGCAGTCCGGCCACGTTCATGCCGAAAACCCCCGTCACAAACGTCACCGGCATGAAGATCACCGCAACGATGGACAGCATGTACATTCTGGCATTCTGTTCCTGGGCAATCCTGTTCATCAGTTCTTCCTGCAAGACCAGGGCTCGCTCACGGACCAGATCGATGTCTTCCACATAACGCATGATCCGATCCGACTGCTCGTGGAGGCGGTACGCGTTTTCTTCATCCATGATG
>JAVVEZ010000023.1:0-43823 GCA_032250895.1 Pseudomonadales bacterium
AAGCAGACAAGGTTTTAATCTGTCTCTCAATGCCATAGAGCTTGGCGATTTCATTGAGGATGGCACTGATGGCCGGACTCTTTTTGCCTTTGGGTAAGGATTTTTCGGCCTCAACAAATTTGCGTCTGGCATGCGCCCAGCACAGGGCGTGCATCAGGTGCTGTGAGGCGGCCACTGGGTGGTAACCGGCATACGCATCTGTCATCAGCGCGCCGTGATACCCATTGAGCAGCTCAGCGGCCACCTCGCTGGCGCGACTACGGCTGTAGTGATACAGCGTAATATCGGCTGCGTGCGGATTATCTGCATCCGGCGGAGCCAGCGCACGGCGGATCCACATGTACGATTTGCTGCTGGCCTGCTTATCCTCTTCTTTGTTGACTTGCACCGTGGTCTCATCCATCAGGATCACCGGCGCACAACGCAGTGCTCGCTCCATCTGATCCAGCAGCGGATCGAGCGCCTGCGAGCATTTGATAATCCAGTTGGCCAGTGTTTGCCGTGTCAGTTCTACACCGTGGCGGCTAAATATCTTCTCCTGCCGATGCAGCGGTAAGGCATCCTGATATTTTGCGGTAACCACATAGGCCAGCAGACCAGGACCTGCATTGCTTTTGGGGATCATTGCTGGCATGGTGGCTGCGATCTGTACACCATCCTCGCACGCAGGGCAGGCATATTTGTAGCGGATATGGCGCTCAACAAATAACCTGGCCGGCACGATCTCCAGACGCTCACTGCTCTCGGAACCGATGCAGTTTTTCTGACAACCGCAGGCACACACTTTGTCTGACTCGGGGATATCCAACTCAATGTCTACCCGCGGCAGTGACTCAGGCAGCGCTTTGCGGCCACGGGTTTTGCTGCGCTCGTAGGTAATCGTTTGTGTCTCAGGAGGTGCCTCTGACCCGGTGTCTTCAACCGTTATGCTGCCAGCCTCAAGCGCTTGATTCTCCGATGACAGGCCCAGCGCATCGACTTCATTAAACAGATTGGCCTGAGGATCATTGTCGTGTCGCTCTGAGCGGGCACCGTACCCGTGGCAGCGCAGCAGTCGCAATTTCTCTTCAAGCAACGAGATGATATTGTCTCGCTGAGCCAACTGCTTGCTGTGTTGCTGCCGCTGATTTTTGATCAGCAGTTCACGTGCCTGCAGTGCGGCAATCAGTTCAGATTTGCTGAGATTTTCCAGTGAGTTGGCCGTGGTTTTCATGCCACGCATTATACCTCAGCGGGCAATATTACTCACTGATTTTATTCACTAAATGCTGTGTAACTGCGCGCCAAAGTGCAGCGAATGATGAGGCCGAATCCGGTCAACATCCACGCCATCAAGCAGCCAGGATAGCAACTGCGGACTGAGCTCCTGCACAGGATTAATCTGCGCAGCTGGCCAGCAAAAGCGCTGCTTTTCAAGTCGCTTGTACCACAACACAAAGCCGTTACGCTCCCAGTACAACACTTTGACTTTATCGCGCTGACGATTAGAAAACACAAACAACGCGGGCATAAATGGATCGAGTTCCAGCTCCAACTCAACCAGTGCGGTCAGTCCGTTAATGCTTTTGCGAAAATCGACCGGATGCAGATACACATACACCTGATCGACGGGCCACTGCCGCGCCCTCATGTGCCCAGCGCTCGCAGCACGACGGGTAATTGTGCTTCAGCAATGTTCAGCCACAGCGCTTGCCCGTTGGGCAGCAGTGTTTTAAGCTCAATGCGCGTATCATGCGACAGCGGCAGCGATGCGAGTTTGACAAAATTGTGTTGCTTTTTGATGGCCGGCAAAGCGCCTTTCTGGCGCAGTGTTTTGACAGCGGCATATAATCGCAGCGCACTGACGTTGTTCAACTCAGCGACTTCACGGATTGATTGTTTATTTTGCTCGGCGCTCTGGATCAGCGACAAATAAAAAGACTGCTTTTCGGTTAACTGCATGTGGATATCCTCGTTATAAAATACGAGGGAAAGATACTGCAGACGACGAACAATTATTAGATGGGGTTTATTGAGCGCTTACGTTACGGCAGAGGTTCATGGCGCGGTGTTACCGCTGCGCTTGAACCCCAAAGCCGATTAAAGGAGCAAAGACAATGTGTGATGAAATCAGAATTTATGTGGCGGACCTTGCAGCCTACAACAACGGCAAATTGCATGGCGTGTGGATCAATGCTTGTGATGATTTGGATGACATGCAAGACCAGATAAACAAGATGCTTTCGACAAGCCCCGAAGGTTTTTCCATATTGATGTCATTGAGTGCCGTGGTTTCCACCTCGTCTGTGCGATGAACCTTGGTGATTTGCTTAAGTCTGATCATCGGATTCTCCCTTGTTGTTATCTATTTTTTTATCAGCCCGAAAGACGTGAGCGAGGATCGCATTTGTTGAGTCTTTTGCAAATCCAGTGGTTAAACGTGTCATTAATATCGATGTCCCTCATTGGACCTGCCTGTTGTCCAGGTAACCCGGATGTCAGGACAGCGTCTGACGAAGGAATATAGCCAATTTCATGCCAACATGAAATAAATACAAATAACCAACAAGTTATGGAAATTTCCCATGCCTGGATTTTTGGATCAGGGCTTATTATTACCAACTATTGGTGAAAATAACCTTTATCCCACGAAAGTCAGCACCCTATTCCTGATGTAGACGATGAAATGATTGAGTAATGGGACAGCCACTCGGGCTTGCGGCTACCGGAAGTGGCGGTTTCGGGTGATAATGAACAGCCGGACAACAATGCCAATCTTTTCCCTGGAGAATCAAACCCTTTGCAACAAGCCGAAAATTTTCTGGACCTCTTGAAGGTGCTGATTCGGCATCCCAGCGTGGTGGGTGCCGAACATGCCTTCTTCCGGGTGCTGCAGCGTGAGCTGGAGGAGCGCGGGGCCCGCGTAAGCTGGTATGAGGGGATGCTGGTGGCGCAGGGAACAGCGCCGGACACGGCCATGTTTTCCGCGCATATCGACCGTCACGGCCTGGTTTGCACCGGGCCCAACGAATTTCAGTATGCCGCTTTCGTCACCGGGCAGCGCTCGGATCTGCTCGGCAATTCGGTATCGGAAAAACTGATGACCCGCATCGTCGACCGCTTCCAGGCGGTGCCGGTCACTGCCTATGAACCCTGGTCCGGCACCTATCTGGGGCAGGGCAGGATCAACAGGGTCTATGTCTGTCCCTATCGCAACAACCTGATCTTTGAGGTCGATGGCCTCGAACATCTGGTGGCGGGCACGCCGGTGGCTTTTACCGATCGGCTGACGCTGAAAGAACACCACCTATGCGGACAACTGGATAATGTGCTGTGTGCAGCGCATCTGGTGCATCTGTTCGGCCTGGGTTTCCAGGGCACGGCTTTTTTTACCGCACAGGAAGAATCGGGAAGCAGCTGGCGTTTTCTGCTGGAATGGTTTCGCCGTTTCAGCGGCGCCACCGACAAGCTGATCGTGGTGGATACCAGTCCCTTTCCGGATCGTGAGCGGGCGGAGCAACAACAGGTGGTTCTGCGGCACCGTGATGCGAATGCGGCATTCAGCACAACGACCACGGCCAGGCTGGAAAAGCTCTGTCTCGCACAGGGCATAAGCTACACCTTCAAGGATGAGGTGATTGCCGCCCAGAACCGGCAGGCTGAAGCTCTCGGCAAGGAGGCCCAATCCCTGGGCAGTACCGAACTGGGCCGTATCATTGCCGCCGCCAATGGTTTTGTGCAGGGGACGACCCTGCAAATCCCGACCACCGGCTATCATACGATGCAGGAAACCTCGACCCTGAGCGCCAGCGCTGCGTTCAACCAATTGCTCCTGCTGCTGGGCGGCCTGGAGCCTGGTACCAATACCAAGTCATAATGAGCGAATTTACCCATATTCTCGTGGTCTCCTGGCTGGCAGGTCTGGCGGCCTTCGCTGGCGGTGCCATTGCCGCCACAGAAAGCAGTATCGAGACAGAAACCAAGCGTGAAATCATTCATGGCATCATTGCCTTTGGTGGCGGGATTCTGCTTGCCGCTGTCGCCTTTGCACTGGTACCGGAAGGCATGGCTGTCCTGAAACCCCTGAGTCTTATGCTGGCCTTTTGCTCAGGCGGTGCCTTGTTCTGCTTTCTCGAGGCCTGGTTGAGCCGGCGTGGCGGCATCAAAGCCCAGTTTACCGCCATGCTGCTCGATTTTGTGCCAGAGGCGGTGTCATTGGGTGCCGTGTTTGGGCATGACCCCAGACTGGGTTTGCTGCTGGCACTGTTCATCGGGATACAGAATCTGCCGGAAGGTTTCAACTCATTCCGTGAGATCGTGAAATCCGGGCTCAGTTTGCGTGCCACGTATACAGTGCTGCTGAGCATAAGCCTGCTGGGGCCGGTTTCTGCCGCCGCCGGTTATCTGTTTCTGCAGGAGCATGTCAAGCTGACGGCAGGCATCATGAGCTTTGCGGCAGGCGGCATCGTGTATCTGGTTTTCCAGGACATTGCGCCACAAGCCACGATGCGGCGGCATTGGACGCCGCCTCTGGGTGCCGTGCTGGGTTTCGCGGTTGGTTTGATTGGCAAGCAGTTGCTCGGTTGACGTTCACAGGGGCCTCTGTCCGTCCCGACTCTGTACAAGAGGATAGCCAGACATGGGTTTGCAACACAGGCGCAAGTGGGTTTGCCGGTTTTTCTTCTGGAACCCGAATCTGTGAGGCCCGCTGAGCGCAGAGAGAAAGGCTCGGGCTCGGCCATTCGTACCGGCGTGCTGACGGCCCTGGCCATGCTGGCCTTTGCCGGAAATTCCCTGCTGTGCCGGATTGCGCTCAAGGAGACCGACCTCGATGCCGGCAGTTTTACTGCCATCCGGCTGCTGTCCGGCGCGCTGACCTTGTGGCTTCTGGCCGGCTTGCGCAGTCCCACGCACAGCGGTAGCGGAAACTGGGGCTCGGCCCTGGCCCTGTTTGTCTATGCCGCCGGTTTTTCCTTTGCCTATGTCAGTCTGTCGGCGGCCAGTGGTGCGCTGCTGCTGTTTGGTGCGGTCCAGGCCACGATGATCGGCTATGGCCTGTGGCAGGGCGAGCGGCTGTCGGCCTTGCAGCTTGGCGGCCTGCTGCTGGCTATGGGGGGACTCGTGGGTTTGATACTGCCCGGTCTTTCGGCACCTCCTCTGGCCGGAGCCAGCCTGATGCTGGGTGCCGGCGTGGCCTGGGGGATTTATTCGCTGCGGGGCCGGGGTGCGGGCGATCCCATTCGGGTCACGGCCGGTAATTTTCTGCGCACGCTTCCCATCACTGCGTTGTTGAGCCTGGTATTGATCCGGGATATTGCGCTGGATGCTCAAGGCATCGGGTATGCCCTGGCGTCCGGTGCTCTGGCGTCGGGCCTGGGCTATGCCCTCTGGTACACCGTGCTGCCTGCTCTCAAGGCCACCAGTGCGGCCACGATTCAGCTCAGTGTCCCGGTCATCGCGGCCCTGGGAGCGGCGCTGTTTCTGGGTGAGGCCATCACCCTGCGCCTGGCTCTGGCCGCGCTTGCGATCCTGGGAGGCATCGCCTTGGTTATTGTGAAAAAAGACAAAGCCCCGAGTGTGCCTACAGGCCAGCGGCGGTAATGAGAAACAAACAGCGCAAGATCCGGGTCGCGCTGATGTGCGGAAATGGTGACAATCGGCACAGTGTATGACGAGGATGGAGCGGGCAAGCCAATGAGTGACTATGAACGCATTGCCGAGGCCGTGACCTTCATCGCCGGCCGGGTAAACAGTCAGCCCGGCCTGACGGAGATTGCCGGGCATCTGCACATGAGTCCCTTTCATTTCCAGCGCCTGTTCAGCCGCTGGGCCGGTGTTACACCGAAACGCTTTCTGCAGGTACTGACGCTGGAGCGCGCCAAGCGTTTGCTGGACGAGTCGCAGTCAGTGCTGATGGCTTCGGAAAACCTGGGTCTGAGCAGTGCATCCCGGCTCTATGATCACTTCGTGCAGCTGGAGGCCGTGACCCCGGGGGAATACCGGCTGGGGGGCGCGGGTTTGAAGCTGGTGTATGGCTGGCATGACACGCCCTTCGGCCGGGCCTTCATCGCGCTGACGCCCAGGGGCATTTGTAATTTTTGCTTCGTGACTGACCAGGATAGACAGGAGCCGCTGCGGGCCCTGCACAAAAAATGGCCGCAGGCCCACCTGGAGGAAAACACTGAGCGTACCGCCGCCGTGATCCGGCGCATGTTCAGCGCCGACACAGCACCCGGCCGGCCCCTGTCGGTGCATGTCAGTGGCACCAATTTTCAGATCAATGTGTGGAAGGCCCTGTTGCAGATTCCCCCGGGCAGAGTGGTGAGCTATGCCCAGGTCGCCAGGGCCATTGGTCGGCCGCGGGCGGCGCGCGCCGTGGGCCTTGCCGCAGGCGCAAACCCGGTAGCCTGGCTGATACCCTGTCACCGGGTGATCCAGCAAAGTGGTAGACTCGGCGGCTATCGCTGGGGAGAATGCCGCAAGCACGCCATCCATGCCTGGGAATCGGCAAGGTGTGGCAGTCCTGACCAGCAGGGGATGGATGGCGGATGAGTGTAGCGTGGCAAACCCCAAGGAGTTCAGCATGACGACCACCCTGGCCTTTGATATCTATGGCACCCTGATCGATACCAATGGGGTCCTGAGGGCTCTGCAGCAAACGGTCGGCGAAAAAGCCGCCGAGTTGTCGCGTCTGTGGCGCGACAAGCAAGTGGAATATTCCTTCCGCCGGGGGCTGATGCAGAACTATCAGACCTTCGCCGTCTGTGTCAGTCAGTCGCTCGATTATGCCTGCGCGTACCATCAGGTTTCACTGAGCAGTGCACAAAAGCAGGCACTGCTGGAAGTTTATCGCAAACTGCCCGCGTTCACGGATGTTCCCGAAAGCCTGGCCGCCCTGACGGCGGCGGGTTACCGCCTGTTTGCGTTTTCCAACGGCAGCGCCGAAGCCGTCGAAACCCTGCTGGTCACGGCCGGCATCCGGGATTTTTTCCTGGGTGTGGTCAGCACCGACGAGTTGCGTTCGTTTAAACCCAATCCGGCGGTTTACAGCCATTTTCTGCGGGCGGCAGGCGCGTCCGGCAGCAGCGCCTGGCTGGTTTCAAGCAATCCCTTCGATGTCATCGGAGCCATTTCAGCGGGCATGAAGGCTGCCTGGATCAAGCGTTCGCAGACGCAGATCTTTGATCCCTGGGGCATCGAACCGACGCTCACCGTCAGCAGCCTGCCGGAGCTGTCAGCGCAGATTGCCGGATACCTGCCAAAGTCTTGACCTGGCGCAAGGGCTGTCCAGAGATTTTCCATAAGCTGTGACAAACGCATTTTTGCTGATGTGGGAAGGCCGCCGATGGATTCCCGCATGGGCGGAAAAATCAATGTTGTGCTGGAGGAAAGATCATGCAGAGCGAACACACAGTACCCGTTTGGGATTTGGCAGTCAGGGTTTTTCATTGGTCCCTGGTGCTGTTCTTCAGCCTTGCCTACGTTACCGGTGAAGACGAGAGCAACTGGCATATCTATAGCGGTTATGCCGTACTGGGACTCGTGGTGTTCCGGATAGTCTGGGGGCTGGTTGGCAGTCAATATGCGCGCTTCAGCAACTTTGTCTACTCGCCGGGAGAGCTCGTTCAGTATCTCAGGAGTTTGCGAGAGAAAAATCCCAGACATTATCTGGGACACAATCCGGCCGGTGGCTGGATGATAGTGGCCCTGCTTGCCAGCTTGTTGGTGGTCACGCTGAGTGGCCTCAAACTCTATGCTGTGGAGGAAGGCAAGGGACCTTTCGCTCAGCTGGAGAGTGATATCAACCTGCTCGATATGAGCCGGGCTGACGGGGACGGCGACCAGCCAGCCCTTGGCAATGAGCAGCAAGAGGAGTTCTGGGAGGAGATACACGAGGCTTCAGTCAATTTCACCCTGCTGTTGATTGTCCTGCATATCACGGGCGTGTTGGTAGCGGGACGTCTGCACCACGAAAACCTGATCATGGCGATGCTGACGGGCAGGAAAAAAATTCAAAACGGAAGCGATCGTGAGGCACCTTGAATGACACACCACCCACCGTATCGGCTGGTTGCGGGCAGCTTCCCTGTTGTGTCTTGCCTGGTTGGGCTGCCGCGCTGTTTTTGGTGCTTAGGCGTCAGGAGCCTGTCGGCTCCAAGCCCTCAAGTCCGGTTTTCAGTCCTGGCTCAGCTTTCGATAGTATTCCGCTACGGATTCCTTGTATTCATCCGGGATCACATCGCTGACGGTAGTGCGGACGCTGCTGTTGCCCTTGTCCTTGCTCTGCAGCGAGACTTCCAGCTGCTCGATCAGGCTCAGCATGTTGTTGTATTCCTGCGCCACGATGCTGTCGTTACGATTGACCTGGGCATATTCCAGTTCACGAACCAGATCGTACATGCGGGCGAGGGCCTCCGGGTCCAGATTCAACTGGGCTATGGCGGCCCGGGTCAGATCGGTCAGATCGCTGACATCGCCATAGAAACCTTCGGGCAGGCGAACATTGTCAAAGGCATCGGCATTGCCATCCCAGGCACCATTGCGGGCACCGAAGCGGCCACCACCGCCTGGCCCACCTTGCTGACCTCCTTGCTGCCCCTGTTGTTGACTACTCTGGCCATTCTGTGACTCCTGGCCCTGGCCGGCTTGTCCGTCCGTCCGGGCCTGGGCCAGTTGCTCCTGCAACTGGTTGCGCAGGGCCTGGGCCTGTTGCCGGGCCCGATCAAGCTCGGTGTTGCCCCGGGTTCCCGCACCTTGTGCGAGTTGCTGGGCGCGTTCGAGGCTTTCCGCCAGTCGCCTGATCCCGGCAGTCACCGAGCTTTCATTGCCGGCAATATACAGGCCATAGCCGCCGTCGATGTACATCGCGGATTCGGCCACGGTTCGTTCCAGCTCGTTTTCGATCAGGTCGTTGTTGGCGCGCTGCAATTCCCGGGTGGCATCAGGGGCTTCCTGCCCGAAGCGTTGCATGCCGTTGAGCATTTGCTGTTGCAGGCTTTGCAAGTCTGCAGCCAGTTGCTGCTTTTCTCTGGCCAGGGCCCATTCTTCTGCCAGCGTCATGCCGCGGCTGTTCGGGTCGTCACCGCTTTCACGATCGGCAACGGCCTTGGTCATGGCATCTTGCAGTTGCTTTTCCATGCGCTGCTGTTCCGTGAGCATCTGTTCGGACTGCTGCGCCATGTTGTTGAAGGAGCTCTGCATCGAGGCGAGTTGCTCCTGCGCCACCTGGTCGCGGGCACCTTCCAGCTGACGTTGGGCTTCCTCGGCGGCGCGTTGCAGCTGTTCCTGGCTGGGGTTGCCACGCATGGCCTCGGCGCTTTCATTCATCGCCCGAATGGCACTTTCCATGCGGCGCTGCAGTTCACTCTGGGCCACGTCCTGTTGCTGGCCGCTTTCATCAGACTGGGAGCCGGAACCACTGGCGCCGGCCTGACCACCTTGTTGTCCCGACTGACTCTGTCCCTGCTGGCCTTGTTGCCCCTGCTGGTTGCCGGCTTGCTGTTGTCCCTGTTGTCCCTGCTGTCCGGACTGATTCTGTTGCTGCGGACTTTGCAGCCGCTCCTGGAGTTTCTCGGCCTCGCGTCGCAGCATGTCCTGCTGATAACGCTGGGCGTCGGTCACTTGCTGTTGGTTGCGCATGGTGTTGGCCAGCTCTTGCTGACGGCGGGCCAGTTCATCCAGCTGCTTCATGATGTCTTCGGCTTCCTGGGCCTGGGCCTGGGGTGAGGAAGAGCGGTTGCCGGTCTCATACTGGTTTTTTTCTATGTCCATCTCCAGCTCGAACATTTCCGCGAGGTCGGCATTGTTGCGGCCGCCGCCACCGCCACCGCCGCCACCCTGCTGCTGAGAGATGGTGATTTCATTGAATACCGCTTCTGCCCGCAGCAAATGCTGCAGGGCTTCCTGGGCGGGCTGGATGGCTTCATCGAGCGCCACGGCCGCGAGCTTTTCCGAAGCCGGGTACATGGCCTGCACGGCCTGCTCCATGCTGGCGACGAAGCGCTCGATCTGTTCGTCCCGGCTCAACTGCCGGGCGTGGGCCCTGTCCACCAGGGTCTGGGCCTGCTCGGCCAGGGTGGTTTGCAGTTCGGACAGCAGCGAAGAATTGATTTCGATAGTGGCGGCATCACCCGTTTCGGCCTGCTGCCTGATCAGGTTCCAGGTCGATACGATGATCTGACGCTGACGCTGGGAGATTTCATCCTGCGGCCCACCGCCACCGCCGCCACCACCGCCGCCAGAAATCTGGGACTGGCTGTAGCGCCGGTTGAAAGGTTGTACCTGGATGAAAAACATGTCGGTGCGCACGGTCTGACTGCGGTCGCTGGCCTCGGCATAATAGGAAATCAGATCGCCGGGCACCAGCGGCACTTCCCGGGTTTCCACGGCCGGTTCGGGCGCCGGGGCGGGGGCGGAACCCGTCGCATCAGTGGTGGCTGGGAGACGTGCCGGACCATCCGGCAACACCAGATTGAAGGCTCCCACCGGGGTGGAATTCAAGGGCGTGGTCTCTGTGGTCCGGATGTCTTCAAGCATGAACAAATGCTTGGCATTCAACTCGCGCTTGTCAGCCTGGGACAGGTCGATGCTCTGCCAGCCGGCCCCGTTGACGGAGTACTTCAGTTCTAGATTTTTCAACCCGAAATCATCGCTGGCCTCCACCTCTACCAGCACTTCCTCGATATTGCTGGCGTTCCAGTCCAGGCCCGGCCGCAGCACCTTGACCACGGGTTTGCCGTCTTCGGTCAGGCGAATGAAATAATCGTCACTCAGCCGCACTTGCTCGCCGCCGACCAGCGCTGCAATGTAGTACTCCCCCTCTTCGGTCACCATGAATTCGGTGCTGGCCTGATTGCCATCGAGGCTCAGGCTCTGGCCGGCCTTGTTGAGCACGAGTTCGCCCTGGAGCAGCGGAGCGGAGGTGGTCACGGTGAGTTCGACCCGGGTGTCCGGCAGGGTACGAATGTCCCCGCCGGGCTCGATGGTCTCCGCTTCCCGGCTGGTCCATTCGGGGTAGTGATAGGTGAGACTGAGATTCTCGATGGCAGGCAGATCCACCACCTGGATGTCGAATTCGGGACTGCGGGCGCCACTGGCGCTGACGTAGTAGGCCATCGGCTCCTGCAGAGAGAAAAAGGTGAATTCGAAACCTTGCGGACCCTGTACCATGGGAACCTGCTGCCAGTCGCGGGCACCGCTCTTGACATGGATGACAGCCTCGGCAGGATCGAAACCGTGCATGGCGCTGCTGATGCGCAGGTTGGCACCCCGCCGCACGCTCTGGTCTCCTGGCGTCACCACGATGGACTGGGGCGGCAGCAGGTCGTCAAGGGCCCAGCCTGCAAAAAGATTGCGCAGGCTGTAGTTGAGCATGCCGGGACCGGCTATCAGCAGATAAACCAGCAGCAGGACGGCCGCCACCGTCAGGCCGCCTGCATAGTTCAGTTCCTGCTGCCGGACCTGTTGTTTGACCGGATAACTGGCGCTGACCCTGAGGGCATCTTCTGCCAACAGATCGCGGAACGGATTATTGCTGTCCTTCATTTCCAGGTAGGTCTGAATACGACCCTTGAAACCCGGACTGCGGGCTTCGATCCGGCTGCTGATGCCACGCCGGAGCCGGCGCAGGGGCATTACAATGAAGCGAATGACAGTGGCGGTCAGGGCCAGGATCAGCAGCAACCGACTTAGATTGACCGTACTGCTGGCAAAGCCGCTGGCAGTGGCCAACCAGGCCCCCGCGACAGACAGCAACAGCAGGACGCAAACGGTGACTGCCGCGCCCTGGAGGAGGGTCAGTCGGCGCAGGCGCTGCCTGAAAGCCTCAAGATATTGGTCGAGTTGTCTGGATGCGCTCATTTAGGGTGTTCCTGTTTTGAAACGTAAATAGCGGTTACCGAGAAACGATTCTGCCAGCACAATCATAACAAGCAATAACAATAATGCACGCCAGATTTCCACTGGTTCTGTCTCTGCCTGCGCTGCCGCGGTTGCAGATTCGCCAGTGGCGCCGGCGCTGGCACCGGCGACGCCAAGCTGCCAACGCTGCAGTAGCTGGGCATCCATCGGACTCAGATCCGACTCACGCTGATCCGGGTTCACTGCCACCAGAACCTCTCCGCCTGGGGTCACAACCCGGTAGAAGCCGGTCTGGCGCAACTGGACGTCCTGGGCCCTGGTGGTATCTTCCAGGGCCAGCAAACTGCGCCCCTGGGGGTCGAAGACCTGCCCTGACGCGGCGCCGGTCTGCTCCAGTTGCAGGAAACTGTCGGCCAGTTGCTGCCGCAGCAGGATGTTCTCGTTGGAAAGGTAGCGCGCTGTTTCGGCCATGAAACCAACAAAGACCGGATGCACCGGCAAATCCGTCCAGGTGTTGTCCAGGCGGGTGTTCAACAGCAGAATCCGCCCCTGCCCCATGGGATGTTCAAGCAGCAGGGGGATGTCGTTGAGGCCGATCAGCACGCTGTCCTCGCTCTTGGGCGACAGTGGCAATACCCGGGAAATGCTGACATTGTTCCAGCCAGCAGACTGGCTCAAGACAGGATGCGTGCTGTCAATCCGGGTAATGTTATGGCGCGTGATCGAACTAAAAGCCGGACTTCCAGAGAGTAAGTGCCCGCTTACAGGAAGACTTGCCAGCCCCGAACTGCGCTCACCGAGGGCGGCGAAAATAGCCCCCCCGGCGTTGACGTAGTTGCTCAAGGCAGCGGCCAGGTTTGGGCTGACACTGCCCAGATCATCGATCACCAGCCAGGGGTAGCGTTGTAGAATGCGGGGGTCCAGATCGGAGATCAGCGTGGTTTTTACCTCGTAGGGCCGGGGGCCGGTTGTCAGGGCGGCGCTGAGATAGGTCACTGCCAGCGAGTCCGGATTGGTCGTGAGCAGCAGCACCGGAGAGGGGGGCGAATTATCCATGACACTGAAACGGTGATCATCCAGCGGCAGGTCGTCGCCCGGGGCAAGCACGGCTTCCAGACGATTGTCACCAGGCTCGAAAGTCAGATTCCGGAAGCGGTAAAGAGCCTGTCCCGACGCGGGGACCGTCTGGTTCAGTTCCGCCTGGGCAAGCCCATTGACCAGCAGGCTCACCTGCTTGTCGGCGCTTTCGGTATTGAAACCGCGGACGCTGACAGTGATTTCATCCGGTCCGGTGATGATGCTGTCCACCAGCCAGTTGGGGCTGGGTGTGGTCACGATCCGCTCCAGTGCGAGCGTCAGTGGACGGCCATTGATGCTGTCCGGAATCAAATCGGCAAAGCGAACAGGCTGCCCCGTCTGCTGGAAATCGCTGATAAAATGCAGCACAAAATTGGCGTCGCTTTTGACGATGAGTCCGTTCAGCGCCGAGATCATCGCGCCCACGTCGAGGCGGCCATTGTCCGGACTCAGGCCAGCCAGGGCCTGCTTCAACCTGCCGCTGTCAGAACTGGCTTCAGCCACGCTGGCCAGCCGGGTGCTGGCGGCATAGATACTGGCCTGATCACCCCCTTCCATGGTGTCGATGATGTCTTCAGCCCGGCTGAGAGCCTGGGTAAAACTGTTGCCCTGATTCATCGAGAAGGAGGTGTCGATGACGATGACATGGTGAGTGTCCTGCTGGCTGATCAGCGCCTGCGGTGGCAGCTCCAGCGAGGGCCGGGAAAAGAGCAGCGCCAGCAGAATCAGCAGCAGCATGCGCAGGGCCAGCAACAGCAGATATTTCAATTTGCGCTGCACGTGAATGCGGTGTTTGGACGCTTCCAGAAACATCGTGGAACTGAATTTTTCCCGCTCCGTGGTCTGGGTCTGCAAACGGTGCAGCCACAGGGGCAGCGCGACGCCCAGCAGGCCAAACAGAAACAGGGGGGTCAGTAAGCTCATAGTGTAGTGTCCCTAGCCTCGTTTCTCCCGAAAAGTCAGATAATTGTGCAGCACTTTGTCCAGGGGCTGGCTGGTATTGACCAGAACATGGTCGGCTCCTACCCCATGCGCGGCATTCTCGATGGCTTTGATATGAGCCTGAATCCGGGCTGGATAGTCCTGCTTCATGTAAATCGGGGAGACCTCGATGGCCGCGCCGGTTTCCATGTCCTCGAACAGCGTGGACTCCCGGATGTCAGGATTGAGTTCATCCGGGTCCAGCAACTGAAACATGATGACATCCTGGCCCTGATGAGCCAGTGGCCTGACACTTTCCAGCATGTCGTCGGGGTCGCAGTAAAAATCCGAAATAACCGCCACCATGCCGCGCTTCTTGACGTGTTCGCGGAAACGGCTGAAGGGTTTGTGCAGGCTGGTGCCCTGGACGGCTTCGGCCTTGTCCAGGGTATGAATGACACTCTGCAGCGAACCGCTCTTGCTGGTGGCGGGACGATAGGCAATCACCTCGTCATTGAAGACCATGGCGCCGATGGCATCATGCTGGCGCGAAGCCAGGTAGGCCAGACTGGCCGCCAGATACTTGCCGTATTGCAGTTTGGTCGTGGCGCTGCCAAAGCCCATGGAGGCACTGGCGTCCAGCAACAGCATCAGGTGGCTGTTGGTTTCTCCCAGGAAGCGTTTGATATAGGTACGGTCGGTGCGGGCAAAGACATTCCAGTCGATATGGCGCGGGTCGTCACCTTCGACATAGGCACGGTATTCCACAAATTCCTGGCTGAAGCCGAATTTGGGGGAGCGGTGCAGGCCCATCACAAAGCCTTCCACGACGGCCTTGGCGACCAGTTCCAGATTGCTCAGACTGGCCAGCACACGGGGTTCCAGCAGACGGGTCTGGGCTTTGGGATTGTCAGTATGGGTCAGGCTCATTGCTTGCACTTGATCTCTGATGAATGTTGAAGCCGCTGGTCATTCTCCTGCTTTTACCTGGGTCAGCATATCACCCAGGATCTCATCGATGGACACGCCATCGGATTCCGCATAGTAGTTGGGCAGCACCCGGTGTCTCAGAATCGGTGTGGCCAGAACGTTCAGGTCTTCCGCCGTGACATGATAGCGATTCTGCATCAGGGCCCGGGCCTTGGCCGCCAGCACCAGATTCATGGCGGCGCGGATACTGGAGCCAAAATTGACATATTTTTTGATCATGTCCGTCGCCAGCGGGTCGGATGGCCGGCTGGCTCTGACGATGTCCACGGCGTAGCGGTTCAGCGCATCGGCGATGGGCACCTGGCGCACCAGCCACTGAAAGCGAAGAATCTCCTGGGCATTGGTGCAGGCCGTAACCTTTGGCATCTCCACGCTTTTGGTGAAGCGGTCGATGACGGCCACTTCTTCTTCGGCACTCAGGTAGTCGAGGATGACATTGAACAGAAAGCGGTCGAGCTGGGCCTCCGGCAGCGGATAGGTACCTTCCAGTTCTATCGGATTCTGTGTGGCCAGCACAATGAAGGGTTTGGGGAGTTGGTGGTTCTGGCCTCTGACGGTGACGGTTTTTTCCTGCATGGCCTCCAGCAGTGCCGCCTGGGTCTTGGGCGGGGTGCGGTTGATTTCGTCTGCCAACAGGACATTGGTGAAGACCGGACCCTGAACGAAACGCCATTCGCGCTTGCCGGTACTCTGATCCTCTTCCACCATGTCGGTGCCGGTAATATCGGTGGGCATCAGGTCGGGCGTGAACTGAATGCGCTTGAAGGTGAGGCCCAGGGCCGACGCCAGGGTATGCACCAGCAGGGTCTTGGCGGTGCCGGGCATTCCGGTAATCAGGCAGTGGCCTCCGACAAAGAGCGTGATGAGCAGGCTTTCGACCACTTCGTCCTGACCAACGATGGTTCCCCCTATCTGTTGCCTGATGGCCTTGTTGGCAACCTGAAAGGCATCCACCAACTCGCGGGTTTCATCTGAACCAAATTCTGTTACTTCCGTCATAGTCTCATTCCTGCTTTGTGTTGTTTAACTAATTGTGCTGCCGGCTCAACTCCAGCAAGAGCATCTGGGCCGGCCGGTACTGAGGAGCAATATCCAGAGCGGTCATCAGATGTTCCCGGGTCTGTTCGATATCATTCAGTGCCTTGTAGGCGCTGGCAATCCGGTAATGAGTCGCGGCCAGATCCAGGGGCTTCATGGCCAGCGTCACGAGGTATTCCTCCAGTGCCTGCCGGGGATGGTCCAGGGTCATCAACAGATCGCCGAACTGGTTGTGCAGTTTCTCATTGAAGGGTTCCACATAGTTGACAGCCGTATAGACCTTGACCGCATCCTCGAGACGGCCATATTCGACATAACGCTCAGCCAGCGCCATCAGGGCACGGGGCGCATAGCCACCTTTGTGCCAGAAGGTTTCCAGGGTTTCAAATTCCAGCATCCTCTCCCCCAGCCGGGAATAGGCTCGCGCCAGGGCGATGTAGGGGCTGTCATTTTCCACATAGTCGGGGTAGGTGAAGATGGCGCGTTTGGCTGCCGCCACTGCGGCTGTCCAGTCTTCTGCCTCCAGGGCACTGAAGCTGTGCTGATAATCCTTGATCCACACATCCAGCTGATCCAGCAGAGGGCCATACTGGATATCGATGAACTGTTTGAAATGGCGATCGAAATCCTCCACGGATATGCCCAGGGTATTGGCAATGGCTGTCGCGGGCCGGGTACCGTCGGGAAACTGATGGAGGATATCGACTATCTTGTCAAAACCGTATTCCTGATCGATGAAATCGAATACCAGGCCGGCCTGCATGTAGGAGACCATTACCTGGTTTTCATAGCTGGGGCGCATGAAACCGTCATCCAGTTCGGCGATGGGCAGGAACTTGTCGGCAGCCATGGCCTGCAGGACACCGGTGGGAATCTTGACGCCGGGAGTGGGACCGGTGCGCCATTCCTCAAAGACGGAAATGCCTTCACTGAACCAGCGTGGCACATTGTGACGAGTGGCCTCGAGCGTAAACACATGGGCCATTTCGTGCCACAGGGTAGTGCCCCAGTGATAACTTTCCTCAGGGTGTCCGGACGGCGAATCCATCGCAAAGAGATAGCCGAAGGTCACGCCCAGAATGCCGACGCCCGGCATCCCGATGGAGCGCACGACAAAATCCTCATGGTTGGGGTAGATCTCAATGATGATCGGTTCCCTGGGTTTGAAACGGTAACGCTCTGAATAAAGAGCGATACTGTCTTCAGCGAGTTTGCGGGCATAATCCTTGAGGATATCGCGCTCGTTTTTGTGCAGACGCAGGGTCAGCAGCGGCAGGGTCCCGGGTTCGGGTGGGTCTGGATAGTTTACCAATACGAAGTCTTCTACAAAGGTATCCAGCAGGCGCAGAATATTGACCCCCTTGGGATTGAAGGGATCGCCCTGATAGGCGATTTCTGCATGCTCGATGGCTTCGCTGACCTTGTTCAGGCGCAGGTAATTCTGGCCCAGCTCAAGTTGCGCTTCCCAATGTCGGGGCTGAATGGCAACGGCTTTTTCGTAGAAGGCGCCGGCTTCTGCATAGTGCCGGGTGATGGACGCAAAATAGCCTGGAATGGCATAGGCATCGCCATAGTTCGGGTTTTCAGCCAGTGCCGCAGCGATGAAGGGTTCGGGATCCTGCCGGGTCATGAAGGCCAGGGCCGCTTCGAGGGCGGACAGTTCCATGGTGGGCAGGTTTTCATCCCCGGCCAGCTCTTTGGCTTCGGCCAGCACGTCGGCAGCCTTGTCATATTGATCCTGTTCCAGTGCGGAGCGGGTCATCATGATCAGGGCCCGCAGCTGGGCGCCGGGCGGGGAAGCAAAATTTTCCATCACGGCAGCAATATGGGTATTGATCTCCTCGGCAGAACCTCCCTGGCTGAGGGCTTCAGCAGCGCCGATATGGGCATAGGCATTGCTGCTGTCCAGCGCGATGGCCTCCTCGAACAGGGCCATGGCATCGGGATATTGATAGGTCTGCATGAACAGCTCGCCCCAGCGGACCCGAATGCTGGGATTTTCGGGTGAGGATTGCACGGCACTCTGGAACAGGGCGTTGGCTGTTTTTACATCCCCCAGTGCCCACATGGCTTCGGCACGAATCTGGGCAGGATAGCTCAGGTCCAGCAACAGTGCCTGGTAGCAGACAGAGGCGGCGTCGGACTGGCCGCTCCAGAACAGGGTTTCACACTGTTCCAGATCGCTGTGATCGAGCGCACCATAGAGTGGTTCCCTGGCGTCGGCAAAGCCCGCATGGGCAAGTCCGGCGCCAGCAGCAAGCACCAGCAGGCATCTCATGAAGCCCGCCCGGCTCATGCCACCGACGCGCAGCCGGGATACTGACCGTTCAGGGAGAGAGGCCATCAGCTTCTCCACTGAGATTTTCGATTTCCTCACTCACCCGGGCGGATTCAAGGATGAGTTGCTGGAACTGTTCAAGGTAGGCCTCATTGCCGAGCTGGTCGCGACGCAATTGCAGGTCTTCAATGCGGGCATCGAGTTCCAGGCGCTGTTCCAGCAGACGGGCCAGCGCAGGGTCCTGTGTTTTTGCCTGCGGAAGCGAGCCGATCCGCGCCAGGCTGAACCGGGCGGCCCCCTCCCCCCTGATCTGAGGGTGTTCAGTGGCCAGTTTGCCGGCAGATTCATAAAATCCGGTGACAGCTCTCTGGGCATAGTCGAAGGCTTCCTGCACACTGATGTTTTCGTTCTTGTTGATGTCGGCAGACTCGCTGGCCAGAGCTTCTGCAAAGAAGGCCCCGAACTCGGTGGCATTGCGCTCATTGCCATTACGGGTGGCGGTGATCAGAATGCGGCCGTCCTTTGCCAGCGTTTCCAGATAGGCGCCACTGGTACTGGAGGTATTCAGTAAAAAATGATTCTGACCCGGCAGGCTGGTCAGGATGGTCTCCAGGTCGGCATCGCTGAGGTCGGGGCCAGGGATGTTGAATTTGTATTCCTGGCCATCATAGCTGCCATGGCCGATCAGGTAGATGGCGGCACGGTCGGTTTCCTGCATGTTATCCTTCAGGGTGCTGAAATGGGCCAACAGTCGTTCCCGGGTTGCCGCTTCCGCATTGAAGACGCTGACAAAACCGGCACCCACCAGGGTGGTGGAAGCCCCGGCAATGCGGCTGCGCTGTTCGTCAAACCGGGCGGCATATTCCGGCAGACCGCCGAGACCCTGGACTATGGTCACATAGAGCTCGGCACGAGCGGCGCTGGAACCCAGAATCAGGACGAAAACCAGCGTCCTGACGAGACCCGAATGCTTCATCATATGGTCCTCCAGCGTCGGCGTAACAGCCATTCCAGCGCTTTCAGAAAAATCAACACAAAGAAGATCACAGGAGCATCCCACAATTGTCGCAGGTCCTGCTCGGTGATGCCGGCCGAGGAATAGCTGATGGCCTCGGGGATCTGTGCCCATTGCGCGGGGGTCCAGTAACGGCCATTGGTGGCGCTGGCGATACGCTCCAGCAAGGCTCGATTCTGGCGAACGTAAAAGGACTCGGCATTGTTCTCGTAACGGGTGGCGCTGCGAACAGAATTGAGCGGCTCGGAACCGCGTCGGGAAATGGCTTCAATGGCGTACAAACCGGTTTCCTGCGGCGTGAATTCCGCTTCATAGACCCCTGCCTGCTCAGGAACCGGCAGCAATTCCAGGCTCAGCGCCTGCTTGTCACTGGAAACCAGTGCGGATACGGCCAAGCCGGCGTTGGCCTCGTCTTCGAGATCACGGAGACTGGCCCGGATCTTGATTTTATCATTGCTGACTCGGCTGCTCAGTTCAAAGGGGCGTGGTGAATTTGCCACCAGTCCCCGCGCCAGCTGCCGCCAGAAGGTTTCATGCCGCAGGTCTTCCTGGGGCAGACTCATCTGCCAGCGCCAGGTGCCACCGGTGGCCAGGATGTAGGTCCGGCCCCGGCCATAGGGTTGCGTGACCAGCAAGGGTTGCATGCGACCCTCGACATTGACGTTGAGCAGGGTCGTGGCGGCGGGGCGCAGTGGACCAATGGCCTGGTAATCGGCCACTTCGGGCAATTCAGACCAGAGTCTGAGATTTTCGCTGGGCTTGTCGCTGAATTGCAGCATGGCCGAGCCGAGGCCGCCGTCGGCCAGTACCGCCGGGGCTTTTTTGCGGACAAATGCGGAATCTTCGCGGCTCAGTCTGGCCGGCAGGGTCTGGCCTACCACGGATTCGCCCCAACCGCCCTGACCCAGCCCACGCAGACCCGCCAGCATCAGCAGGCTGCCTCCGCGCTCACTGACGAAGTCGCGAATCAGAGCCTGCTGTTCGCTGCTGAGTTCTGCGACATCCACACTACCGATGATCAGAGCATCATAACTGTAGAGTTCGGCCCGGGTGGTGGGAAAGCCGACTTCGAGTTGCTCGGGGGAATCAATGCCCTGACGGTAAAATTTGTTGGGGGTTACCCGCAGCAGGGTGGCGAGCTGAACGCTGGGGTCATCCATCAGTGCCCGCTGCATGAACTTGTATTCCCAGCGTGGTTCTCCCTCGAAATAGAGAATGCGGTAACGGCTTTCCGGTGCATCCACGACCTGGGTTCGACTATTGTTGGCCAGGATGTTTTCGCCGGCGACAGGATCCAGCGTAAAGCGCAAATCCAGTTGGCCGGGTTCCTGAATCTCGACATCGACAAAAGCAACGGTCAACTTGTCATCGGGCTTCAGCGGTATATCGTGCATGCTGAGAAATGTCTCACCGTCATAGACCTTGAGCCGCGCACTGCCACCCTGGTCGTGACGGATGCTGATCTGGGCCGACAGGGTGGTGCCGGGCAGGGACTTGTCGGGCAGAACCAGACCAGCCAGTTCCAGGTCCTCCGGGATGATTTCACGGCCGATCCCCACGGTGTGAATGGGCACGCCGAAGCCGGCAATCTCGCTGAGTTCGGCCTGGCTGATGGCACCATCGTTGTCGGCGCCGTCGCTTACCAGGATCACCGCGCCCAGGGACGCATTGGCGGATTGGCGCAGAGCCTGCAATAGGGATTGACCGAGGTGGGTGGCAGCGCCGGGATCGGGCAGTGTGGCGAAAGAATCCAGCGGGGAGGCCGCTCCGGAGAAGGCATAGGGCAGAATCGAATAGCGTTCGGCCAGCGGCGCCAGGGCGGCTTCTGTGAGCAGGGGCCGGGCCTGATTCATCCGGGTGGTGTCGCCATCGACAAGAGCCATGCTGGCGGAGGTATCCAGCATCAGAACCACGGCATTCTCGCCGCTGACCAGGCGTTCGGTCACCAGTGCCGGTTGCCACAATACCAGCAGGATGACGGCAAACATCAGAAATTGAAGCAGGCCCAGCGTGCTCAGTTGCCACCAGGCGAGGACCTTGCGCTTCCAGCCCAGCATCGCCAGCAGGGCCACTGCGAAGGCAAGGCCCAAGGCCAGCATAAGCCACAGGGGCCACTCGCTGGCCAGCAGGAATTTGCTTTCGGCAAAGACCTCCGGAGAATATTTAAACAAAAACTCAAACATGATGACTCATCACAGGACCGTACTTGCCGGAGGCAAAACCAGGGAGGCGAGCCGCTTGTCGACGGGCAGGATATCCCTGGCCATGAGAAGGGTATGAATCATGCGTTCGTCCTGTAGATCTGTGAGAGTTTGAACAGGGGCATACAGCACTTGGACCCATCCCGGAAAGGCCTGCTTTTCCAAGGGGTGAGGGTCGAATATAAACACGTTTGTCTGGAAAATGCCATCCCCCGGCGCCCGCCCTGATGAACAGTTGAGCAGGCACTGTCGACCTCATTCAGGTCCTTGTCTGAGCTTTACCGGCAGTTTAGGGAAGCTCTGAATAACTCTCCCCCGCAGAGATACGCCAGAGTTATTCAGAGCTTCCTTAGACAAGACCGTTCTGCGATGGTTTCTTGCGACAGCGATATTCGTGTATATTGCTGTTCCAGAACAAAGCCCGTGTGCACCAGCAAAAGCCCCCTGACAGGACAGTCCATGAAGCGCTACAACAATATACCCACGCTGGCAAAACAAGGCTGTCTGGGATTGGCCCTGATGCTGTCCGCGTGTTCAGAGCCAGCCCCGGAAACAGACGTCACCACGGCGGCGCTGGTACAGCAAATGCTTGCCAACATGGGCGGGCTGGATGCCATCGGCAAGGTCGATTCTCTGGTGCAGCGTGGTGCCGGGACTCGCGAACACCTGGGACAGATCCCGGTGACCGAAGGCAGCGATCCTACAGCGACGCTGAACAATCTGGTGGAGACCATTGACCTGCGCAACGCCCGTGCGGCCTTTGACAATGACGTCGTCATTGGCGCCGGCTTCAGTCAGCATCGGACGGAAGTTCTCACCAGGCTGCGAGGCCAGCCCGTGGCCTGGGGGACGACAGCGGGCAGACCCAGGCAGGCCACTTCGGTCAATGGCCTGTTCAGCTGGGCGACACAGAATAGCCCGGAATTCCTGCTGCGCCGCAATATCATCGCTGTTGTCAGAGCAGCGGCCAGGGTGGCACCGGAACAGCGGGCGCAGGAACGGGTCATCAACGGTCTGCCTTACTGGTATGGTCAGACGAGGACCGACGACGGCGAAGCCATTGGACTGTTTTTTGATCAGGACAGCGGCCTGCTGGCGGGCTACCTGACGCTTGATACCGAGCCCATGCTGGGAGACAAGGAGGCTTTGTATCTGCTGGATGACTACCGCCAGGTCGATGGCCTGCTGTTGCCCTTCTGGCTCGAGATCATGAAAGGCGACGAACCCTGGGCCACGATTCAGTATGACAGCATCAGCCTGAACGATGCCGAAGCCCTGCGTATTTTTGAACTCCCCGGGGACGTGCTGGAACAGGCCGGGCAGGTGCTGGCCAGCGATGGCTCCTGGGTTCCTCTGCAGTGGCATCCGGTGACGGCGACAGTAAGTCAGGTAGAGGCCTTTTCCCATCACAGCATGGTGGTGGAATTTCCGGATTTCGTCGTGGTCGTGGAAGGCCCTTATACCGAAGGGCAGAGTCTGACCCTGGTGCGGCAGGTGGAAGAGCGCATCGGCAAGCCGGTTCGTTACGTGGTCCCGACCCATCCCCATTACGACCATACCGGGGGTATCCGGGGTTTGGCATCAGCAGGGGCAACGGTACTGGTGGCCGCAGGCCATGAGGCCGAATTGCGCCAGCTGGTGGAAAGCCCGCACAGCAACCCGCCGGATGCGCTGGCCAGGCAGATCAGGGCTGGCGCCGAAGTCGGCAGAGTCGAAGTGTTCAGTGGCATGACGGAAGTGGCAGATGGTGGGCAGGCGCTGTTTCTGTACGAGCTCAGTGGCATCCCCCATGTGGAACCCATGGTGCTGGCCTATGTGCCGGGTGCAGGAGTGCTGTTCCAGAGTGATCTTTTTTTCGGCGCTCCCGGAGCGGATGCCAGTGCTCTGTATGACGCCATCGCATCTCTGGGGCTGCAAGTCACCACGCTGGTGGGAGGACATGGCGGGGTGCTGTCCTACAGCGCACTGGAAACTGCCGTGAATGGCAACTGAGGTGCTTGGAGCCCTGCGGGAGCGCCTGGGTCCAGGGATTTTGTATGCGGCCACCGCCGTAGGTGTTTCCCATCTGGTGCAGTCCACCCGGGCGGGTGCCAGCTATGGCCTGATCATGGTCGCCTACGTGGTGTTCATGTGCCTGCTGAAATATCCCACCTTCCTGTTTGGTGCCCGCTATACCGTGGCCAGCGGCGAGACCCTGGTGGATGGCTATCTGAAAATAACAGCTTGAAGACAGGCCGCCGGCGGGTGGCATGTTATCCGGGGGAATTGGTATGACGGGATCGTTACAGGGTTTTCTGGCCAGAGAGCGCATCATCGCCGGGCCGGGCTTCAATCGCTGGTGGGTGCCGCCTGCGTCCATCGCCATTCATCTGTGCATTGGCTCTGTCTATGCCTGGAGTATTTACAATCCGCCGCTCACCCAGGCCATCGGTGTGGTGGCGCCGGCGGCAGGAGACTGGTCTCTTTCCCAGGTAACCTGGATATTCTCGGTGGCGATCGTATTCCTGGGCCTGTCGGCCGCCTTCGCCGGCCGCTGGCTGGAACGGGTGGGACCTCGCCTGGTGGGTACCGTGGCGGCCTGCTGTTGGGGCGGCGGTTATCTGATTGGTGGCCTGGGGATATACAGCCATCAGCTCTGGCTGCTGTACCTGGGCTATGGAGTGATTGGCGGCTGCGGACTGGGTCTGGGGTATGTGTCTCCGGTCAGCACCCTGATTCGCTGGTTTCCGGACCGTCGCGGCATGGCGACCGGCATGGCCATCATGGGCTTTGGCGGTGGCGCCATGATCGGAGCACCGCTGAAACGCTATTTTATTCAGACTTTCTATGAGGCTCCGGAATACCTCGGCAGGGTTGAACAGTTGACCTTGCTTACCCAGGCGGGGCGGCGCTTTGTGGAGCGGGCCGGGGAGCAGCTGGAAGTGGTGGTGGTTGGCGCCAATGACGTGGCCAACATGCTGTTGCCGGGACCGGAGGGGGTTTATCTGGTGGGAACCGGGGCCGTCGGTGTGGCCCAGACCTTCCTGGTGCTGGGTCTGTTGTATTTTGGCGTGATGCTGCTGGCGGCTTTTTCCTATCGTGTCCCGGCTCCGGGCTGGCAGCCTGCAGGCTGGACCCCTCCGCAGGGACATACCGGACAGAACAAACTGATCAGCCGATACAACGTTGATATCGATGAAGCACTGAAAACGCCCCAGTTCTATCAGCTTTGGCTGGTATTGTGTCTCAATGTCACGGCGGGTATCGGTGTGCTGGGCGTGGCCAGCACGATGATGCGGGAAATCTTCGGTACAACCCTGCCGGGCATCGTGGATGGTGCCTTCGCCGCCACCTATGTCAGCATGATCAGCGTGTTCAACATGCTGGGCCGTTTTTTGTGGGCAAGTTCGTCCGACTATCTGGGGCGCAAGAATACCTTCTGGATTTTTTTTGCACTGGGGATCGTGCTCTACTGCTCCATTCCATTGGCGGCGCAGCAGGTCAGTGTCAATCCGGCGATCCTCTGGCTGGTGTATTTCTATGCCGCCACGATGATTATTTTCACGATGTACGGGGGCGGTTTTGCCACCATTCCAGCCTATCTGGCGGATGTGTTCGGCACGAAGCATGTGGGAGGTATTCATGGCCGCCTGTTGACCGCCTGGAGCACCGCCGGGGTGCTGGGTCCGGTGGCGATCACCTCGCTGCGGGAGTCGGCGGTGAGCAGGGCCATCGATGATCTGGTCAGCAAAATTGATCCGATGGCATTCCAGCTTCGTTTTGGCGCGGGCCTCGATCAGCTCCATGAACTGGTGGCGGCCCAGACCGTGACCATTGCCCGGCTGATGGAAATCGCCCCGGCAGGAACCATCGATCCGACCCCCGGCCTCTACAATACCACCATGTACCTGATGGCAGCCCTGCTGGCCGTGGCGCTGGTGAGCAATGCCCTGATGAAGCCGGTGGCCAAAAAGCATCATCTGCCGGAGTGAGAGCGGGCCATGAACATTGCAGGAAATAAGGAAATTGTCATGGCCTCCCGGCACCACCTTGATTCCTGAAGGGATGTGGTTTATTTTCAGGAACCTTTCTGTCTGTATTCGAATGAGCTGTGATGTCTTTGGCTAGGAGCCTGTCGGACTCAGGTGTTCGTAGCGAGGCGAGTGGGAAATCGAGTCCATTTTTTCGGTCTTTTGAGGCGAATAGTGGGGCCTATTTAACGAAAAAGAGCGGAAAAAGGGGCCGATTTCCCGCCGCCGCAGTAGAATCATCCTGAGTCCGACAGGCTCCTAGGTTCAGCATAGACTCACCGGCATGTCCGAGTGTCCAATGGAATGCCGGAATTCAATATCCAGTTCGTGTTCCAAAAATCCGTTACATTTCCAAAGAGGGTTTCAAATGACATCAATCATCAAAAAAACAAGCTTGCTGCTGTGCCTGAGCGCCGGTCTGGCCAGTGCTGCGCTGGCGCTGGATCCGGGTTTCGGCGCAAAAATGAACTCGGCAGAACGCCCGGCGGCCGACAAGGTTCGGGATGCTGCCCGTCGCCCCGCTGAAGTGCTGAGCCTGCTGGGCATCGAGTCCGGCATGACGGTGGTGGATGTGGCGGCTGGTGGCGGCTGGTATACCGAGGTGCTGTCTGCAGCCGTGGGTCCCAAAGGCAAGGTAATCTCCCAGATCGGCCCACGTGCCCTGCAGAATGGCGGCACACGGGCAGATGAGGCTCGCGCCAGGGCTGCCCGCCTGGGTAATGTGGAAGCCAGTTTCGAGAACATGGCGGAGCAGCCGGCCGGCATCGCGGATGCAGCATTGACCGCCATGAATCTGCATGACGCCGTCAATTTCCGGGGTGAGGAAGGCGGTATGGCTTTTCTGCGCGACATCTACAATGTGCTGAAACCGGGTGGCAAGGCAGCCATCATCGATCACGAGGGCAGTGCCGGCATGGATAATGCCACCCTGCACCGGCTGGACCCAGCCCTGACGAAAAGGCTGATCGAGCAGGCTGGTTTTGAAATCGTCACAGAGTCGGATGTCCTGAATAACCCGGCAGACGATCACAGCCTCGGTTCTCATGATGATGCGCTGGAACGCAATACCGACCGTTTCCTGTTCATTGTGCGCAGACCGGCTTAAACGTTAGTACTACTGTGTTACAAATCGATCAAGGGATGCAGTGCAAGGCAAAACCGGGCGAAAAAGCGCAGTTTACATGGAGTAAATGAGCATTTTGAGCCCGGTTTTAACGCAGCAATGCGCCCTTCAGCGGCTTGTAACACAGTGGTATAGGAGCCCGACGGGCTCCTATACAGGCCGTTTGCAAAGGCCGATTCCGGAACCCAGCTGCCATGAAAGCTTGAGCGTATCCGGGTCGGCAGCTTGATCAGCGCCCTCATAGTTCCATTCACCCGTGACGACCATGGTCTTCCTTCGGGACCAGTAATTTTTTCCATGCCGGATGAGCGGCAGAGTACACTGGATTTACAGTGCTGGATATGCGCCAGAACAATAAAAAAAACATGAACGCGAGGGGGAGTACAATGAGCATTTTCATGTCTTGTTTCCGTGGCAGCCTGGGCTTGCTGGCAGGCCTGTCGATGTGGCTGCCACTGATGGTGATGGCGCAGGAAAAGCCCGACCTCAATGGTCTGTGGTTTCCGGTTCCGGGCAGTACACAGACTCCGGCGGAAACTCCCTTTACCGACCACGCCCGGCATTTGCGGGATGAATATGTCAAGACCTTTGCCGTTTCCGACGACCCGGGCGGCTGGTGTATCAAGCCGGGACTGCCACGCAGCATCTGGGGAGCGCCCTTCCCGGTGGAGATTGTGCAGACAGAAGGTTTTATCAACATGTTCTGGGAGGGTTATTTCCAGTACCGTAAAATTTATATGCAGGGGCATGACCGGCCGGAACCGATCCTGCATACCGGCATGGGTTATTCGGTGGCGCACTGGGAAGGTGAGGTGCTGGTGGTGGAAACCAGCCATTTACGCGAATATCCCTATATGCGCCGCCTGCCCAATACCGGCGAGGCCTCGGTGACAGAGCGTTATCAGGTAGAGAACCGGAAGGATGAAAATGGCGTCAGCAGACGTTTTCTGGTGAATGAACTGACACTCACAGACCCGCGTCTTTACAAGGAACCCGTGACCATCAAAGGCACGCTGGCCTGGTCGCCGGAAACCCCGATCATGGAGTATTCATGCAGCGAAGAGATTTACGAGCAACACCTGCTGCAGAGAGGTTTGCAGGTGCCTGATTTGAATCAATGAAGGGTCGATGACAAGCTGTTATAAAGGCGCTGTCGGGAATTCAGGAAAGCGCTGCTGAATGACTGGATGACACAGTCGTCACCCCTGAGCAGGATTTCAAGTATTTTGTATTGGAGCGGATGTTGAAACGAAGAGAATTTGTCAAAAGCGCCACGTGCAGCGCCCTGGCACTGGGCCTGCCGCTGTCATTGCGGGCACAGTCGACGCCGCTGCACAGTATGGAACTGGCTCCCGGCCTCAGTCTTGTCACGGGCGCGGGTTGCAATGTGGTCGTGGCCGTGGGTAGTGATGCCGTGGCGGTGGTGGATGGCGGGCTGCGTGAGCAGGCCCCGGCGCTGTTGCAAAAAATCAATGAACTGGCGGCCGGCAAGCCGGTCAGGACGCTGTTCAACAGCAACTGGCGCCCGGAGCACATTGGTCTGAATTATCTGTTGGGCGGCTCCGGGCTCACCATCATCGCCCACGAAAATACCCGGCTCTGGCAGACGGCCGAATTCCGGGTGGAATGGGAAAAGCGGATTTACGAACCCCTGCCGGAAATGGCGCAGGCCAACCAGTCGTTCTATACGAAGGGCAGCCTGGATCTGGGTTCTGAGGTGCTGGACTATGGCTATCTGCCCCAGGCCCATACCGATGGCGATATCTACATTTATTTCCGCCGGGCCAATGTGCTGGCCGTCAGTGATCTGCTCGGCGCCACAGCTTATCCCATTCTCGATTACAGCACCGGGGGCTGGATTGGCGGGATGCAGAAGGCCACTGCCGCGCTGCTGGACCTGGCCGATGACAACACCCGGATCATCGCCGCCGAAGGTCCTCTGCAAAGCCGTCGTGATCTCGAAGAACAGGCTGTCATGCTGGACAAGGCCCGTGAACAAGTTGCCCAGGCCTATCGCAGTGGCTACAGCCTCGCCCAGTTCAAGGCTTCTGAACCGGCCAGTGATTTTGGCAGCAGATGGGGTGACCCTGAGCTGTTTTTGACCCAGCTCTATGAAGGCGCCTGGGGGCATGTGCGTGAACTGGGGCGGATTATATGAGTCTAAAGTTCCAGGGGCCTGTCGGACCACAGGTTCGGATGAGCCAGGCAATGAGGTGTGACAAGCAGACGAAGTTGGAGATTTTAATGAGGTTTGCACAAACGCAAAAAGTTTTTTTCAGCCTTGGTCTGGGATCGTTTTTGCTCGCCACCACGGTAGCCGTTTGGGCAGCGTCGCCGGCAGAAGAACAACTGCAGGCCAATTGGGGCATGCTCGATGAATACTGCACCAAATGCCACAATTTTGAAGACTATGCCGGTGGTATAGATTTCACACTCTTTGACCCTGAACATGTGGGAGAGGAAGCCGCCACCTTTGAAATGGCGCTGAAGAAACTGCGCAACAGCGTCATGCCGCCTCCCAGTCAGGAACAGCCGGGTGTGGAAGAGCGCTGGGCTTTCATTGCCAGCCTGGAAGGTGCACTGGATGCCCATGCGGCGGCTCATCCGGATCCTGGCCGGGTTGGCCTGCATCGCCTGAATCGCACCGAATATGCCAATGCGGTGCGGGATATACTCGGCGTGGAGGTGGATGCGGAGCTGGTGCTGCCCAAGGATGACAACAGTGACGGTTTCGATAATATTGCCAATGTACTGAAGACCTCTCCGTCCTTTCTCGATCAGTATATCGCCGCCGCACGGGTGGTCAGTGAACGCGCCATTGGCAGCCACAATCCCCGCACTGAGTCGGTGTCCTACCCCATGGACGCCTCCTATCAGGGTGCCCATGTCGATGGCCTGCCCCTGGGTACCCGTGGTGGCGTACTGGTCGAACACAATTTTCCGGTTGACGGCGAATATGCCTTCAACATCCAGGGGCTTGCCAGTGCCGGTTATGTTCTTGGCATGGAGTACAGGCACACGGTCATTCTTACGGTGGATGGCGAAAAAATCTTCCAGCGGGACATCGGCGGGGGAGAAGACCTCAAGGCCCTGGACCAGATTCAGGCCCCGGCAGTGGCGGAAATCAATGGCCGCTTCCAGAATATCCGGGTGCCTCTGAGCTCCGGTCTCCACAAGATCGGCGTTGCCTTTATCGCCAGAAGTTTTGCCGAATCCGATGAATTTCTTCATGACCTGGGCATCAACAGGGGCATTGGCCGGATAGCCCGCGCCCGCAGTCTGGAAATTGTCGGCCCGCTGACCACCAATGGCGTGATCGCCACGCCGAGCCGCCGGCAGGTCATGAGCTGTGAGCCGGCGACGAGCGCTGAAGAGTTGCCCTGTGCCCGGCAAATTCTGGGTGATATTGCTAAAAAAGCCTACCGCAGACCCATTTCAGACGCGGATCTCGCGGCCCCCTTGCAGTTTTACCGGGATGGCCGGGAAACGGGCAGTTTTGAAGACGGTATCAAGAATGCGCTGATGGCGGTTCTGACCAGCCCCAAATTCCTGTTCCGGGCCGAGATTGCTCCTCCTGACAGCAGACCGGGCGATATCGTCGCGCTCAGTGATCTCGAACTGGCCTCCCGGCTGTCATTTTTTCTGTGGAGTTCCACGCCGGACGAGGAATTGCTCGACCTGGCAGCAGCGGGCAAGCTGAGCAATGACAAGGTGCTTGCCGCGCAGGTGGCAAGAATGCTGGCGGACCCCAGGGCCGAGGCGCTGGCCACCAGCTTTGCCTTCCAGTGGCTGCGGATCAGGGATCTTGACAAGATCGATCCCGACCCGGAAATTTTCCCCAGCTACAACCGGGGTTTGCTGGATGCGTTCAAAACCGAGATCCGGCTTTTTGTCGAAAGTATCTTTGATGAAAATCGCAGCGTGCTGGAGCTGATGACGGCCGACCATACCTATTTGAATGAGGGCCTGGCTCTGCACTACGGTATTTCTGATGTGAGGGGTGATCAGTTTCGCCGGGTGCAACTGGCACAGGAAGAGCGCTTTGGTCTGCTCGGCAAGGGCGCCGTGCAAATGGTGACCTCTTATGCCAATCGCACCACACCGGTCATCCGCGGGGCCTACATCATGGAAAATTTCCAGGGGGTTCCGCCCGCTGCGCCGCCCCTCAATGTGCCGGCTTTTCCGGAAACGGAAGAAGGCGCTGCCGTGGCCCTGACGGTCAGGGAGAGGCTGGAGAAACACCGTGACAATCCTGCCTGTGCCGGCTGTCATGACATCATGGATCCCCTGGGTCTTGCGCTGGAAAATTTCAATGCCATCGGGCAATGGCGAATTCGTGACAGCGATGCCGGCAACACGCCCATCGATGCCAGCGGACGCCTGGCCAGTGGCAAGCCCCTGGACGGAGTCAATGATCTGCGCGAGGCTCTGGTCGCCCGGCCCGATCAGTTTGTCCAGACCTTTACCGAAAAACTCATGACCTATGCCCTCGGCAGAATCGTAGAATTTCACGACATGCCAGCGGTCAGAAAAATCGTTCACGATGCCGCCAGAGATGACTATGCCTTTCTGGACATCGTGATGGGCATAGTCAACAGCGCGCAGTTCCGGCAAATGTCCGTACCGGAACAGCAGCTGCAGACCATTGGCAAGCGCTGAGCCGGCACCGGACAGGCTCGTTCAGAACAGGAGTACAACCCATGTTTATTACCAGGAAATATTTGCCGCGCAGGACTTTTTTGCGCAGTCTGGGCGCGACCGTTTCCCTGCCACTGCTGGATGCGATGATTCCTGCCGGCACCGCGTTGGCACAAACGGCGGCCCGACCGGCGCCCAGAATGGGTTTTTTCTATTTTCCGCATGGTTCGGTGATGAGCAACTGGACCCCGGAGGGCGTGGGCAGAAACTTTGAACTCAAGTCTGTGCTGAAACCCCTGGAGCCCTTCAAGGATTATCTGACAGTCGTCAGCGGGCTGGAAAACCGGCAGGCTTCCGGTCCGGTTCACGCCATTACGCCCGGGACCTGGCTCAGTGGCGCCACCCCCCGGGTAAGTCATGATCCGTATGGGGGTGTCACTGTCGATCAGATCGCGGCCCGGCACATCAGCCAGAACACGCCGATGCCTTCCATCGAGGTGGCCACGGAAGCCGGCGGTGCGGCGGGCGCCTGCGACCGTTCCTACGGCTGCAGCTATGCCGCCACCATTTCCTTCCGAACCCCGACCACACCGCTGCCCATGGAATACAATCCGCGCAAATTGTTTCAGGCCTTGTTTGGTGTCGGTGACAACGCCCAGGAGCGTGAACGCCTGGCCAAACAGACCAGCAGCATTCTGGACCTGATGCTGGAGGAGACGGTGCAGTTGCAGAAACAGCTGGGGGCTTCCGACCGGGCAGTGCTCAGTGATTATCTGGAGACCGTGCGCGAGATCGAACGGCGGGTGCAGAAGACTGCCGACCATGATTTGTCCGGGCTGACTCTGCCGGATGCCCCGCAGGGAATCCCTGCGTCCTTCGATGAGCATCTGAATCTGCAACTGGATTTGATCCTGCTCGCTTACAAGGGGAATATCACTCGCGTGGCCAGCATGATGATCGCGGCCGAAGTCAGCAACCAGACCTATAATCATATCGGCGTCTCGGACGCCTTCCATCCCCTGTCACATCACCAGAATGATGCCAACAAGATTGCACGGCTGTTGAAAATTCAGGAATACCACAGTCAGGTATTTGCCAGATTCATCCAGAAACTGGCGGACACTCCGGACGGAGACGGCAGCATGCTGGATAACTCCATCATGCTTTATGGCAGCAATATGAGTAACAGCAATGCCCATGACCACTTCCCACTGCCTTCGGCCATCATCGGTAAAGGCGGTGGCACCATCAAAGGCGGTCAGCACCTGGTCTACCCGGATCGCACGCCCGTCTCGAATCTGATGCTGACCCTGCTGGATCGCATCGGCATCCAACAGGAAAGCCTCGGTGACAGCACCGGCCGCTTTGCTGAAGTCTAAGAACCCAAGGTGTCAGACAACATGAAAACCCGGAACCGGACGATGAAAACCCTTTTGCTCGCAGGCAGCTTGATGCTGAACTTGCTGGCCGCAGGAAGCTGGGCCCAGGATGCCGGGCGCGGCCTGCTGGAGCTGGCCAGTGCCGGTGAGACCGTGGCCGCCCGGGAACTGCTTACCCGGCGCACCGATGTCAATGCCTCCCAGACCGACGGGACCACAGCCCTGCACTGGGCCGTCTATTATGACGATGTGGATCTGGTCCAGAGTCTGCTGCGCCGGGGCGCCAACGCAACAGTCAAAAACGACTATGGGGCAAGCCCTCTGTCGCAGGCGGCGATCACCGGCAACCCCGATATCATCGCGGCCCTGCTGAAGGCCGGCGCCGACGCCAACGAGGCCAATGCCGATGGCCAGACGCCGCTGATGGTGCTGGCACGTACCGATAATCTGCCCGCCGCCCAGGTGTTGCTGGACGCAGGTGCCGATGTCAATGTGGTGGAACAGTGGCGCGGTCAGACGGCGCTGATGTGGGCAGCAGCCCAGCAACAGCCGGCCATGGTCAAACTGCTGCTGGCCCATGGCGCCGACCCCGACGCGCAGTCCACCCCCAACGACTGGGAGCGTCAGGTGACGGCCGAACCGCGCATCAAGGTCTTGCCGGTGGGTGGCTTGACGCCGCTGTTATATGCCGCACGGGAAGGCTGTACGCTCTGTGTGCAATATCTGATAGAGGGCGGCGCCGATGTCGACAAGACCGACCCCGAAGGCGTGACGCCCTTGCTGATGGCCACTCTGAATGCACACTGGGACTCGGCGAAGCTGCTGCTGGAAGGGGGAGCCAATCCGAATAAATGGGACTGGTATGGACGAAATCCGCTGTACGCAGCTGTCGATTACAACACCCTGCCCCATGGCGGCAGGCCCGACCGCTTGTCCGCAGATCTGACGACGAGTATGGAAACCATTGAGCTGCTGTTGCAGGCAGGCGCCAATCCCAACTTGCAGTTGAAACTGTTCCCGCCCTATCGCAGCCTGGGCGCCGACCGGGGTGCCGACGGGATTTTGTCCATTGGCACGACACCCTTTCTGCGCGCCGCCAGAGCCGCCGACCTGCCTGCCATGACCCTGCTGCTCGAACACGGCGCGCTGCCTGACCTGCCGACCCTGACCGGTGTGACTCCCCTGATGGTGGCGGCCGGATTCCGCGCCAGTCCCATCGATACCCGGGGTCGTTTTCGTACCGAAGAGGATGCCTACGAGACCGTCAAATTCATTCTGGAAAAAACCGATGTGGATATCAATGCGACGGAAGAAGGCGGCCAGACAGCCTTGCATGCGGCGGCGTTTCAGGGCTGGAACTCCGTGGTAACGCTGCTCGCACAACACGGCGCCGACCTGCAGGTGCAGGACAGCAGAGGCAACACCCCGATCGATGCGGCGCTGGGCCGCGCCGGTGGCCTTGCCCGCGGCCAGGGCGTCAATGTTCATACGGAAACGGCGGCGTTGCTGGAGTCGCTGAGCGCCGAAAAACGCTAAAATCATGCCTTGGGTACAAGGTATAGAATGTTAGGTGTTATGCGGCTGACTCATGCTCTACATTCCATCCTGGGAAAACGAGTATTGCCGGGTGACAACGCAAAGCCCTCGCGAGAGTCTTGGCTCGCTCTACACCCAATTGAATGCGATCATTCTCAATTGCCGAGATAGTCGATTGAGGAATCCCGGAAAGCTCTGCAAGCTGATTCTGGCTTAGCTCCTGCATCTCTCTCAGAATTTTTACAGATTCGCCTACCGACACATCTACCCGACGTTCGGCCTTTCTATAGTCGCTCATGTTACTTCCTCCGATAGTCATGGGGCGTAACGTTTTCTACTTGGACCAGGACGCGATCCTTCTCAAACTTGTAGATGACCCGATACTGAAGATTGAGGCGTGATGACCTATATCCTCGCCACTCGCCTGAAAGCGCTTCATCATTCAAGCCATTGATCAGTCTTAGCCCTGAAGGGCCCGAGATCGTGACGATATCTTTCCATTTCTCATATCGCTTCTGCACCTCCAGAGGTGCAGCCTCAAGGCTCTTGCTGACTCGCCGATGCTCGTATATGACCCACATACCGAAAGTAGTATATATACCAATTACGGTATGTCAAGGTGCAGAACTGGATCCGAGAGCAGCATAACGCCGCAAATCAGCCGCACCGTTTTTTCGTGTTGGCTGCATTTGCATTGTATGATTGAAATCCCATTATTTTTATCATTCCTATAAAGTTGCGACTCTATGACTCTTCGTAAAATTTCTCATATTCTTTCGTCGCTGTTGCTGACAGTGCTGACAGTGCTGCCAGCGCCCTGGCTCTGCGCCCAGACCTGGACGGCCGGGATGAGTGAGTCTCACGAGCCCATCGTTGCCTTCAGTATTCCGGCCCAGGTGGCAGACGCGGCCACTGTGCTGGTCATCGGGGGACTTGAGGGTGATGCCGCCGGCAGCAATACCACGCAGATAGCTTATGAAGCTTATGCGAACGAAAGCGAGCACTTCCTCAATGTCATCTTTATCCCGGCTGCCAACCCCGATGGCACAGCGCTGACCTTTCCTCCCGCAGATACTGCTTATGCCGGCAACTGGACCGCGCATTCACTGTGGCGCTGGACAGGCCTGCATGCGCCCGATGCCGTGATCATCATGGGCGCTGATCGCTACAATCTTGGCGCTGCCCTGGCCGAAGACATCATGGGGCTTGGCAGTATTCCTTCCTTTAGCCTGGATTCTGAAAACGAGCTGATCGACGCCCTGCTCGACCGCAAGTTTGTGTCCGCCTCCATTGCCAGAACAAACCTGCGGCAACGGCTCGAGCGCAGCGAGCAAGAATTGGCACAGGGATTGGCGACGGTATACGGACAGGAGCTGAGCTATCTCACCTACATCCCGGCCATGGCCCTGATCGGGCGTTTGCGCCTGGGGCAGGTGGCCGAAGTGGAAAGCATCGTGGCGCCACACTTGGATGCAGCGAGCACAGTGGAGATCAACAACTCCCTGCAGATAGCCGGACATCTGCTTTATGCCGAACTGGCAGAACGCACCGGCGATGCACGCTATCTGGCGCTTGCTCGCCGGGTGGCAGATCTGGGTTTTGCGGCAGATGGCAGCATGCTGGAAGCGATGCCTTTTCATGGCGACTACAGCGATGCTTTTTTCATGGCCACACCACTGCTGGCAAAAGTGGGCAAGCTGACCGGTGAAACGCGCTACTTCGATATGGCATTGCGGCATGTGGAATTTCTGCAGGCCAAACTATTGCGCAGCGATGGTCTCTACAATCACTGGCCGCTCGCAGAAGCGGCTTGGGGACGCGGCAATGCTTTTGTCGCGCTGGGGCTGGCTCTGGCATTGAGCGATATCCCGCCAGAGCATCCCGCGCATGCGCGCCTGCTCGAGATCTATCAACAACTTGTCAGCACCCTGCTGCAATACCTGGATGTGGATGGCATGTGGCATAACGTGATCAATGTGCCGGGCAGCTGGGCCGAAATGTCAGCCACGACCATGATTGCCACAGCAATCCAGCGTGGTGTGCACGAAGGCTGGCTCGAAGACTTCTACCAGTCTGTAGCAGATCAGGCCTGGCAGGGAGTACTGCTGCATATTGATGACGACTATGGTTTCGTAAATGTCTGCGAATCCACACCAGGACAGGATTCCCTCCAAACCTACCTGAATCGCAAAGCCCTGACCGGTCGGGATGATCGCGCCGGCGGCATGCTGCTGATGCTCGCCACCGAAAGGCTGCCGTAGGTGAGCAAACGGCCACGTTCGCGGAAAAGGGGGCAGAGGGAGTTAAATGGTTGGGTTCTTTTCTTCTGACGGAGATTCCAAACTTAAGACCAGTCGCTGAACTAGCTGGGCTCGCTCCGCACCCGCAGGGCCGAACTGCTTGCTTGTTATGGGTCATTTCGCTGTCAAAGGAAACCGATCTGGATGTTCTATGATGTCGGCAGTGAGATCTACATCGAGCTCTGGCCAGTAGTAGTGATCTGGCGTTGGCTCCTCAACGCAAGAAGCCAAATTCCGTGACTGGAGATGTTTGTCACGTCAACCAGGGAAGTGCTTTTTCCAAGCGGCTTTGAGTTCATCACGGTGCTCCTCTGGAGGATGGATTCTTTTCGTTCCTCGAAGTATCTTTTCATTGTCACCTCTAAATCGGATTAGGCGACAACTCTGTTGACAGATAGGGCTGTCGACAATTTCAATATCAGTAATCCCCCAGCATCGACGGCAGTTCCTGCGGCCAGTTGCCATCCCAGGGGGAGGGCATGCCATAGGGTACCGTAACAAAGACCGCTTCCACTTGGCGGATCTTGCCGTCTTCTATGCGGAACAGCTCCAGCAGGTAGAAGGAATGCGGGAATCTTATCGGCGAATCCACCCGTGTGCCGTCTGACAGTGTGTACTCATCCAGCTTGCCGGCATGATCGATGAAACCCGCTGCCAGCACCAGCCCGCGCTCCACATCCACCAGCGGAAAACGGCGGGCCCGCAGGCGATCATCATAGCGATAGTTACCCTGCCGGAACTGCTCTTCACATCCCAGGGCACCAACAGCAGTAAACTCCACGGCGGGATTGTGGGTAGTCAGTGTGCCGTTTTCAACCCGATTACAGTCTTCGTGAAACGCTGTAAACAGGGTGCCGTCGTTGAGCTGCAGGGTGTCAAAGTAACCGTCCGCGATCGCAATCAGCCGCTCGCGCGGGCGCCGCTGCGCTGCAGGCAGCAGTGCCTGGAAAAGCGGTTTGTGTTCCAGCACCGCTGCCGGCCAGATGATGCTCTTGGGCTCATATACCGTGCGCAGGATGACCATTTCCACTTCAGCAATCAGACGGTTCTCTACCTTCAGGCGCATGGCCATCAGCGATGAAAACGCGGGTTCGATCACTTCTCCGAAAAAGGCAACTTCACCGGCGTCGACATCCGCCACCCGCAGATCATAGTCACCCAGCCCCTCTATCGTGCCCCAGATACCATCGCCGACACGCAGAGCCACGTTGTTTTCGGTGAAGCGCACGTGCTCGGCCCAGGGCACACGCGAGGGATCTTTGCTCACCAGCCCTTCCAGGTAGCGGTCAACACGTTCAAACAGGCATTCGCGGTCACAGACCAGATTGGGGATGGCGTTGGGAGGCTGGGCCTGGCTGAGAGATGGCAACGGGGCAAGCAGCAGAACAGCAGCAATCCGCAAGGTGTGGAACAGGCATGGGCCGGACATGGAAACCTCTGGTGACCTTGTTTTCAGACGAACTCAGAAATATTCTGCCCGTCGAAGTAAAGCAGCTAAGCTACCCGATGGCAACTCTCTTGGGGCATCAATATTTCTTAAAGCGTCAGCGCCTGCTACACTTCACCCGCTGTTCCCCGCACAAGAGTACCCACCATGAAAATAGTCGTCAGCGGCGCCTCCGGCGATCTCGGCAGCCGTGTCACCCGTTTGCTGCTGGACACGGTCGATCCCGCCAGTCTCATCCTGCTCAGTCGAAACCCCGGGAAAATACCTGCAGCCGGCCTCCGGGGAGCCGCAATACGCCGTGCCGATTTCAATGATCCGGACACCTTGCCGGCTGCGCTGGCGGGTGGCGAGCTCATGTTGCTCATCAGTACACTCAGTATTGGCCGCCGTGTACAACAACATGGCAATGCCATCACGGCGGCAAAGCAGGCTGGCATCAAACACATCATCTATACCTCGAGCCTGGGCGTGCAACCGCAAAACCCGTCCATTTCCGCCCAGGAGCACTACGCCACCGAACAGATGCTGCGCGACAGCGGCCTGACCTTTACCCTGTTGCGTAACAGTTGGTACGCAGACGTAATCCCCACGCTAATGCTGCCCACTGCGCTTGCCACGGGCGGGTTTGTCGGCAGCACGGGTGAAGGTCATGTGGCACCGGTATACAAACAGGACTGTGCGCGGGTTGCCGCTGCGATACTCACCGATCCCGATAAGCACGCCAATGCCGTATATGAAATTACCGGTCCGGATCTGATCAACTTCAGTGACATTGCCCGAATCTGTTCTGAGCTCAGCGGCAGGTCACTGAGCTACACCTGCATCAGCCATGCACAACAACTGGCAAATTTTGATGCCATGGGCGTCAGCCGTGATTATGCAGAGGACATGATGAATGAGGCCACCCAGAGCTGGCCAAGCAATGAAATGGTGAGCTATGAAATGGCTATCAGGCAGCATTTCTTCGCGATCTGCAGCCACCACGTACTACAGATCACCGGCGCAGCCGCAAAGCCCTTCAGGGAGGTGATTGAACATTATCACGCGGCCTGGCAGGAGCAGCTGTAAGTCACCGGGGGCGGGCTCAGGAAGCTGCCTCCTGAGGCTTACAGCAATGCATAATAGCGTAGTGTATTACCCTGTTCCTTGCGCCGGCCAACGCCCACTATCACATGACGCATCAGCCAGTCGTGCTTGCCGGTCTCCACTTCGAAGGTGGGGTTGGCCCGCAGATAATAGTCTGATTCAGGCACCACCGGACCATCGTCAAAAATCCAGGCCCTGATCCTGTCCATTGTGTCAGGGGAACGTCCCCACAGAAAACCCTTGTTGTGCAGCAGAATCAGTGTGCCATCATTCTCCTGCAGCATATAACGGGCATCAAACGACAATACACCATCAGGGCGAAACAGGGCGTAATCACCGCCGGAGTTGGGAATCACTGTGCCATTCAGGCGCGGACCACTGAAACTGCCGCTGTCAACATAGACTGCGCCACGACCTGCCCCACTTGGCATGTTGTTTATGTTATGTACCCGGGTGAAATCCAGATCCACCTCAAATACGAATTCCAGCCTGGGCTGCTCGAAACCCGATACCTCGTCGAAGGGATTATCCATGCTACTGCCCTCATCAATACTGTTGGCCTGACCTTTGGCAAGCGGGGGCAATACCACCGCAGCCAGCCCCAAGGAACGGGTGCCATTCAGAAAACGTCGCCTATCCATACTCATCAACTGATCACCCAGGTGAAGAATGTAAGCTGCCCGGAAGGAGCATCCCGGGGGGCCGGCTGTCCATCGAGGAGCTCCTGTGCCCGTCGAACAGCCCACTCAGCACTTGCAGAGCGTCCGATGCAATGTCTGGTTTCCACTATCGGATAACGTCGCAGCTCCGCGCAAAGCCCGCGCATCAACTGATAATCAGACCAGTCAGTGAGTCCATAAACCGGGGCCTTGCTGCCGGCAACAGTTGCGGCCAGCTGTGTGCGCCATTGCCATACCGGATCCTCGCCCAGCGTGACTGTAGCGAGGCCAGCCGCCATCATCGCGGCAGCAAAAGCGCGCCCTTGCAACTGTGCCTCACGATACACGACCAGGCCTCTGACGCCGCTGTGCAGTTGCAGGCGGGTCTGCGCATTGAGATTCAGCGGCAGCGAGCCCAGCGCGACCGCGCTGCCTGCGCCCAACATGAAATGCCGACGGGAAGGTGCCATGTGCTTATTCTCCTTCCGCCAGATAGGCTGCAATGGTCTCCAGCTGATCGTCGCTGACTTCACCCCGACTCATTGGAAACATCAGGCCAAAGCCATTACGCACCACCTGCCTTACAAAGTCTGTCTGCAGATCACTGCGGTTTTCCAGCCAGACATCATCTGCAGCAAGACGACGTCCAAGAATGAACGTTCCCATACCATTCGCACGATGACACATCCCGCACTTCTCGGCAAATACTCCCTCCGCTGTGCTGCGCTCCAGACTGACCCAGTGTTCGCCGGCAGCGGCATGGGCCGGGGCTTGTTCGGCAGCGCGTTCAGCACTGACACAGGCGGTCGAGAGCAGCGCGGTGACGACAATTGTTGACAATGCGCATGGTTTCATGCCCGCCCCCCCTTGTAAGCCTCTGGCCAGATGCCAGTCTTACCCGGCGCCAGAATGCCATTAGGGTCAAGTGCATTCTTTACTTTTTCATTGAGACGTCGCAAGGCATGATCATTAAAATTGTAACTGTCTGAAATGAGGTCCATGTACTGTATGTGTGCCCGGTATTCACCATAACCCTGTTGCCTGGCATCATCCACCAGGGCGCGGAAAAACTGGTCAACCCGTTTGACCATCCCGGCATCATCCCGGTCAAAAAGCACCTGGTTGACATTGGTGATATGGCGTTCACCCAGTGCAAATGAACCGTGATAATCCATGCCAAATTCTCTGTAACGGGCATAGGTTCGATGGAACTGGGCGAGGGCCAGGTCACCATCCTGCGGCAATGCCGGTGAAAAACCCAGGTGCGCGCCACGACCCCGGTGCCAGCCAGCATTGGCCAGCGGAAAGGTAATCGGCACGCCGGCAAACGGCTCCACTTCGCGGGGCATGCCTGTGGTCCAGAAACCTTCGCGCATTGCATACGAGGTGCGGGCAGCAAAGCTGTCCTTGATGACCTTTGCTGTCGCCCGGGTGATGTCTGCGTGGCCATACAAACGCAGGTTGACACTCCACCAGCCAAGCCCGAACCGTGCCCTGATGGCATCAATCACCTCATCCGGCAGTGCTCCCGGCCGATCATACCATTCATCACGCTCGGTCAGTACGGCCGCTGCCCGCAGCCAGTTGCCCAGCGATGGCGATTGCTGCAACAGGCCGGAGCGGCGCATGGGCGCCAGGGTATCAATTGCCCAGCCCAGGTCATCGGCCTTGTCCAGCTCCATGTCCAAGCGGACAATGCTCTCGGGTTCTGGCATCAACCACATGCCCAGCTTGGTGACGATACCAAAATTTGACTGCACGAACATCTGGTCCCAGTGGGGGCCGAAGCCATAGGGATGGATCTGCCAGCTGGGGCTGTTGCTCATGGCGCCCATGCCGGTGCGTACCAGGTCGCCGTCGGGCAATATCACTTCCATGCCGTTTATTCTTGCCGCATGGTCACCATAAGGTGTATAGCCCACTCCACGGTCCAGCGCGTTGCCTGCCACGGACCCCCAACTGTTACCGATGGGGGAAATCCAGTAGGGCACATCGTTGGCTTCCACATAATCAAAAAGGTCATAGAAGCCCACGCCTGGTTCCAGCAGTACCGTGCCCTTGTCCACGTCCATCTCGATCTTCTTCATGCGTGACAGGTCCAGCACTACCGAGCCTGACAACACCGGCGCGGCACTGCCATAGCCGAAGTTCTTGCCGCGACTGATCGGCCACAGGGGAATTTTGCGCTCATTGGCAATGCGGACAATGGCCTGGATTTCCTCAACGCTGATGGGCGCCACGGCTGCTGCACTGACATGGGCACTGATATCAGTGGCAAAATGATCCAGATAAGTCTCGCGATCCTGGTCAGTGGCAAATACCCATTCGTTGCCAAGCACAGCGCGGAAGTCGTCCAGGGCTTGCTCAAAGACACGCTCCGTGATGCCGGGCGGGAGTACAAGCTGCATAACTGCCTCCTGTTGTTGTCTGGCTTGCTTGCTGCCTGGGGCGATGGCCTCATGCCGTGGCCCGGCGCAGACTCCTAGCGGACATGTCAAGCGCAATCCGGAAAGCATAAACGTCCGGCAGGCTCATGTCCATGGACGCAGGGATGGAATCATACATCCGTATAAAACTGCATTTTCAGGCTATGCATGCCCAGATTAATGTGGGAGACTTTTGTCGTTAAGGGAACAGACTTCCCTGGCGGATTTTCGGCGATTCAGGAGCGTTCCAATGACTCACCCTTTCCCGGCAACCATGGACTTCAGTGGCCACAACGCCCCCTCGCGTATCGAAGGCGACATCTACGACCTGGTCGTCGAGGGAGAAATACCAAATGAAATCAATGGTATATGGTACAGAAGCGTGCCGGATCCACAGTATCCCCCCATGCTGGGAAATGATTATTTCATTAGTGGAGACGGCATGGTCAGTGCCTTTATCTTCGAAAATGGTCATGTGGATTACAAGATCAAATACGTGATGACCGAACGCCTGAAAAATGACCGTGCCGCGCGGCGCTCGCTGTATGGCAACTACCGCAATCCTTTCACCGACGATCCTGCCGTCAGGGACAAACCCATCAAGGATCGTGGCGCCGCCAACACCACCCCCATCTATCATGGCGGCAAACTGCTGGCGCTCAAGGAGGACAGCCGCGCGATGGAACTGGATCCCTTCAGTCTGGAGACCCTCGGTGAGTACGATTTTGATGGCAAACTGAAGAGTCTGACGATGACCGCCCATACCCGTCCGGATTATGACACCGGGGAGCTGTATTTTTTTGGGTATGAGGCCAGTGGTCTGGCCTCCACCGACGTGGCCTACTGTGTCGCCGACAGGCACGGCAAGTTGCTTCGCGAAGACTGGTTCAAGGTACCCTATTGCGCCCTGATGCATGATTTTGTCGTCACCAAAGAGCATGTCATTTTCCCGGTCTTCCCCACCGTCTGTGAAATGGCAGGCTTGAAAAAGGGAAACGCGCACTGGGCCTGGGATCCCAGCAGAAAATCCTGGATGGGCATCATGCGCCGCGATGGTGATGTGCGGGACATGCGCTGGTTCGAAGGCCCGGCCTGCTTTGCCTTTCACATGATGAATGCCTTTACCGAGGGCGAGAAGGTACACATGGATCTGTGTGTAACGGATATGAACATGTTTCCTTTCATCATGGCTGCCGGAGGCTTCCCCTACAAACCACAGGAGGCGAATGGTCGTCTGGCACGCTGGACCTTCGACCTGGCCGCCAGCAGCAATACCTGGACCGAAACACGACTGGGGCCGGACGGCGACATGCCTCGCATTGCCGACAAGGATATGATGAAGGACTACGAAATCGCCTATTACGCCCACTTCAATCCGCAGTTCGGCCCTCCCATTCTCAGCGGCCCGACCACGGCCGGTTTCAACTGCATGTCCCGCATCAATATAAAAACCGGTGAGTTAAAGACCTTCAGCCGCCCCCATACCACGCTGCAGGAACCCGTTTTCATCAAGTCAGACACTGAAGGTCATGAGGGCTATATAGCGGTGGTCGCAGACAATCATGAAAGCAACCTGGGCGAGGTGCTGATCTTTGAGGCAGAGCATGTGGACCAGGGGCCGCTTGCCACCATAAAGATGCCGCTGCGCATGCGCAGTGGGGTCCATGGCAACTGGGTGGCACAGGAGAGGTTTGCATGAAAGTGGCAAGGCTTCCAGCACAAGGCAAGTGCCCGTAACAAAGGGGCACCAGATGGCGTTCACCCGCAGCAAACCTGCGGTCATTCCTGAGGCCCGGCCGATGGATAGTCTGTTGGGAGCCGTTTACTTTATGTTTCGTGAGCAATTGTAAGAAGAAGTTTC
>JAVVEZ010000024.1:0-42756 GCA_032250895.1 Pseudomonadales bacterium
TGTCCCAGGCACTGCCTGACAGGCCAGAGATACACCAGAGTTATTCAGAGGTTCCCAAGATCTTCCGCACGCGAGCCATCCTTGATTCGATCACTCGCCAGACTCAGAGCGTAATGTTTGTGCTTTTCATGCAGCACGCCCCAGGCGGCCTGATTGCCTTCTTCAACGGCTCGCATGAGTTCTTCCTCATCGAGCCATAGGTCTGGTCCATCACTCCCTGGCATTTCCCTTCCCCGATATTATCTTTGCTTTATCCGGGATAACCTTCTCTTGTCGCTTCCTACCTCCCCCTTCTGGATTTGTCAATAGCGGAAATTAAAAAATTGGATAACGTATCGACTTTTTCACCGGGCTTGCATGACACCCCGTTTTCGTCCTATAACGGGCGCTCCGTTTGAAAAGGAGTTTTCCATGTCCCGTCCTGCCCATATTCTCTGTGCTGTGGTTTTGCTCGCCCTGCTGGGCGGCTGTGACAAAAATCCCCCAGCTTCGGCAAGCAGCCCGGCGCCGCCGGCTGCCAGTGCAACAGACGCTGTCGAGGCTTTTCAGTATGAGGCCGAGCGCTTTGCCGATATCCGCATCCTGCGCTACCAGGTGCCCGGCTTTGCCGGGCTCAGCCTGCAGCAGAAGCAACTGCTTTATTACCTGAGCCAGGCCGGCCTGGCCGGGCGCGACATCCTGTGGGATCAGAACTACCGGCACAACCTGCGCATCCGCCGGACCCTCGAAGAAGTCGTCAGGCACTTTCCCGGCGATCGCGAGACCCCCGAGTTCCACGCCTTCCTGACGTACACCAAACAGATCTGGTTCGCCAATGGCATTCACCACCACTATTCCAACAACAAATTCACCCCGGCCTTCTCTCCAGACTATTTTGCCGGCCTGCTGCAAGCCGCCGCCAACACCGGCGAGGCGGCTTTCCCCCTCGATGCCGGGCAGTCACTGGCGGCACTCATCGCCTTTCTGAACCCCATTCTGTTCGACCCCCCGGTGGACGCGAAGAAGGTGAATACAGCCCCTGATGTCGACAAGGTGGTCGGCTCCGCGGTGAATTTCTATCAGGATGTCACCGAGGCCGAAGTCAATGCCTTCTATGACAAGCTGATCGACAGGAACGATGCCCGTCCGATTTCCTATGGCTTGAATTCGCGCCTGGTGAAAGAGAACGGCAAGCTCGTTGAAAAGGTCTGGAAGGTGGACGGCCTGTACGGCCCGGCCATCGAGCAGATCGTCTACTGGCTGGAACGGGCGATTACCGTGGCGGAAAACGCCCGGCAGCGCACAGCGCTGGAATTGCTGGTCAACTATTATCGCAGTGGCGATCTGGCTGACTTCGACGCTTACAACATTGCCTGGGTTGCCGATACCGATTCGACCATAGACGTGATCAATGGCTTTATCGAAGTGTACAACGACCCCCTGGGCTTCCGTGGCTCCTTCGAGTCCGTGGTCTCGATCAGGGATGAGGATGCCACCCGCCGCATCGGTGCCATTGCGGCCAATGCCCAATGGTTCGAAGATAACTCGCCGATCATGACCGCGCACAAGAAAGCCGAGGTCAAAGGCATTTCGGGCAAGGCCATTACCGTGGTCTCGGAAGCCGGCGATGCCTCGCCATCCACGCCCATCGGCATCAACCTGCCCAATGCCAACTGGATCCGGGCCAACCATGGGTCCAAATCCGTCAGCCTGTCCAATATCGTGGCGGCCTACAATGCCTCCGAGGATACGGCTCTGGAAGCCTTTGCCTTTTCTGCGCAGGAAATTGCACGGGCCAGGGCCTACGGTGAACTGGGTGGCCATTTATCCACCGACATGCACGAGGTCATTGGTCACGCCTCCGGCAGAATCAATCCCGGTGTCGGCACGCCCAAGGAAACCCTGAAACAGTACGCCAGTGCCATCGAGGAGGGCCGGGCGGATCTGGTCGCGCTGTATTATCTGCTGGATCCGAAACTGGTCGAGATCGGCGTGATGCCGAACCTGGATGTCGGCCGCTCCCGTTATGATGCCTATATCCGCAACGGCCTGATGACCCAGCTCCACCGCATCGAGCCGGGCGAACAGATCGAAGAGGCACATATGCGCAACCGCCAGACCATCGCCGCCTGGGCTTACGAGCAGGGCCGGGCCGACAACATCATCGAACGCCGCAAGGTGGACGGCTCGACCTACTTCGTCATCAACGATTACGAGGGTCTGCGGGAGATTTTCGGGGAACTGCTGCGGGAACATCAGCGCATCGTCTCTGAAGGCGATTTTGCGGCGGCCCAGCATCTGATCGAGAACTACGGCACCCAGGTGGATCCGGCTCTGCATGCCGAAGTCCTGCGCCGCTATGAAGCCCTGAATATCGCGCCCTATTCAGGCTTCATCAATCCCCGGCTGGTGCCGGTAATGGATGCCGACGGCACGCTGACGGATGCGCGGATAGAGTACCCGGATGATTTCATGGCCCAGATGCTGGAGTATGCTGAGGACCATTCGTTTTTGCCAACAGTGAATTGACGGAGCAGCGTAGCGACAAGCCTGAAGCCAGGGTGTCGGGGAAGAGGATGCGGGCCGCAGCTTCGGCGCAGGGCCATGCCCGGGGGAGCGTCAGCGAGCGAGCGGAGCCACCACGGGTGGTGACGCCGCCTTCTTGAGGGTGATTGCACAGAATTTTCTAAAAATCGTAGTTGAGTGACAGGCTGAGGTTTCTGCCTTCCTTGAAGCCGTTGACGATAAGGCCGCCCTGGGTCGTATCCCGGCTGTTGTTCATCAGGTTTTTTGCCTTGAAGCCCATGGTCAGCTTATCGTTCCAGTAGTGCGTATAAACCAGATCCAGCTCGCCATAGGCGTCATCCACCACATCCGGCGCGCCCAGCACGCCCACCTCGCGGATTTTCTCTCCGGTCAGGTTGTAGACCAGGCTGACCCGATTGCGATAGAGGTCATCGTAACCAAGCTGCATATTGAAAATATAGTTGGCCTGGCCCTGCAGGGCCCGGGTCCTGTTGGTCAGCAGGCCGGCGTCTTCGGGCCTGATGTCGACCGTGGACTCGATCAGGGAAAGATTGCCGGAGACATACCAGTTTTCCAAACGGTCACTGATGAAATCCAGCTGCTTGCTGGCGTCAAACTCCACGCCATAGGTTTCTGCCACATCGGCATTGATAAAGGTTCTGCGATTGGCCGGACCGGCTTCGATGACGGCTTCTATGGGATTCTGTAATTCCTTGTAGAACAAGCCGATGGACACATTGTCGGTGCCGGCAAAATACCATTCCCAGCGAAAGTCGTAATTTTTGATGAAGGCCACGGTAAGATCCGGATTCCCGATGATTTCAAAACCCGTTACCGGATGGGTGAAGGGCGACGGTGACAGCTCACGAAAATCCGGTCTCGAGGTGGTTTTGCTGTAGCCCAGACGAAACTGCATATTCTGCTCATCCAGAATGTAGGTGCCGGTCACCACCGGAAACAGGTCGTCGCTGTTGAGACGACTGTCAATGGCACCGACCTCCGGCTTGAACAGATCGAAGGTCGTCACATTCTGCTTCGATTGTTCCCAGCGCAGGCCCGCCAACAGACGAAAACTGGGGCTCAGTTCCACATCGGCCTCGACAAAATACGCGTCGATGGTCTGATCGGCGCTATAGGTATCCGTGGACCGTGTCGTTTCCCGCAGTTCAAACGCCGCCGGACCGATGTTTTCCGGGCTCAGAATCTGATCCAGCGGCAGCAGCCTCAAATCCTGGTCATTGCTGGCCACACCCTGAGAGATGAAGGCGAAACGCCGGATTTCGGAGGCCCGGTCCTTTTCTACTCTATTCATTCCAAAACTGAGATCGGTTGACGTGGAAAAGGGTGTCTGCAGGAACAGCTTGGCACTGAAGCCAAAATCGTCGTTATTGTCCTTGAGCGTGGACCAGACCCGCTGATTGCCATCGCCCCGCACCGAAAACACCGATTCCCCGGTGATGGGATTGATATCAAAACGAAACTGTCGCATGTCCGGCGCATTGCGGGTGGCCTGGGCGCCACTGTAATGCCAGTTCAGCGTGAGTTCGTTCCACTTGTAAAAGACATGCTCTCCCTCGATTTGGAAGGAACTCAATTCGCGCGAGATAAACTCCAGGCGGGTCTGCTCTATATCCAGTGACTCGGTCGCCTGAAAACCCGTCAGCAGGCTGGCCTGATCGTCCGCTTTGCGCAACTTCAAAAATGTCGCCTTGATGGTATGATCGTCCTTGTACTGTAATCCGCCGGTAACGAACATGGAGCTTTCAATCGTCTGCTCGGTCGACGAGAACACCTGCCGATCGAAGGGTGTCAGCTCTACGCCGCTTTCGGTTTCATTTACAGAAAAGCTGTTTCGAATGACGTCCTTGCTGTCCCAACTATTGTTGTAACTGAGACTCGAGGTCAGACCCAATACCACATCGCCCAGCTCGTAACGGGTGCCAAAGGATGCGCCCATTCCCGTATTTGGGCCCAGATTGCTGTTTTTGAGGGAATAATTGTTTGACAGGCTTTCACCTATCGTTTCCAGTTCAGCAGCATCGACACCGCCATTGAAAATGGCGCTGTTCTTCCTTAATTTGTTGCCGTCGGCAATGGCGCTCTGCAATGATTCTGGAATGGCGCGGGTGCCATTGTCGGTACCCAGCCAGTCCTTGCCACCGCCATCGTAGGTAAAACCCTTCTGAAAACTGGTATTCCCTGCGTAACCGAGATTCGATGACACTTCAAAAAAGGCTTCATCGGGAACGGCTTTCGTTCTCATCTGTACCGTGCCGCCGGCAAACTCGGCCGGCAATTGCGCAGAATAGGTTTTCTGCACCAGCACGCTGTCAATGATGCTGGCAGGGAACAGATCCAGCGGCACCACCCGGTTCAGGGGTTCGGGGCTCGGCAAGGTTGAACCGTTGATCATGGAACTGGAGTAACGCTCACCCAAACCCCGGATATAAATGAAGCGTCCTGCCTGAAGATTCAGGCCCGCCACCCGCTTGAGGCCATCGGCAACATTGGAATCGCCGGCACGTTGAAACGCCTCGGCATCGATGACATTCGAAATCGCGGCCGTGGCACGTTTTTCATCCGGAACATAACGGCCTGTCGTTACGATTTCCTCTATCTTTGCCATCGGCAATGCCGGTCGCTCGGTCAAGGTAATTTGACCCGCTACAACGGTATCAGCCGAAACCTCCTGTGCAGCAAGTTTCGGCTGATGGGCCAGCAGGATCGCTGCGGCCAATACGTAGGATTTTCTCTTCATAGCTCTCTCTTCAATTACCTCTCGGCAGTTTGTTGAACAGGCTGTTTTTCAACAGCCTGTTAGTCATTCCCACGCCTGCCCTGGACCCCTGTCTGCGCAGAGGTGACGACGGTGTCCATTCCGCCCTTCCCCCGCGCCTTCGTCATTCAGAGCCCGCTATTACTCCCAGTCGATAAAAATCCAGCCGCTGGTCCAGTCACTGGTCGTATCTTTTATCCCGCCAATATAATCAGTCTGGTCAAAAAAGTTGTCCGTCTGCTGTGCTGCGGGAAAGGCATTGATTGCACTGGTATTGACGAAGGTGTTGGTAAAGCTGGCCGTGCCGAGGGTATTGTCTGCCTGGTTGTTAAACCACGCTTCCACACTCCAGCCATCATCGCTGTCAACGATGAAGTTGATATCGCAATCGAAGAGCGTATTCGTCAGCGTGAGCCCACCGCTAAGTTCCGTTGCCGAAGTGCCGGCATTGATGAATGTCGCACTCTGGTCGATGTCGACGCAGCCTTCACCAAAACCGCTGACCACGGCATTGGAGATATTTCCACCGGTGCCTTCTCTGAGCAGCATGCCCACATCTGTATCAATATTGCCGATCATGCTGATGTTCGAGATCTGCGGTTGTGACCGTGGCAGGCTGTCGCGGTTGGACGCGTTGTTATCCGCTTCTATGCCCTGATCACCGACATCGGTCTGAAACACAACCGCGTATTGAACTTTTCCGCGCCAGCCCAGCGTCCAGTCCAGGCTATCGTCCGAGTTACCGGTCAGCACCAGATGCCTGGCATTGGCGGTGCCACCAAAAAATTCGATGCCATCATCCGCATTGTTGTGAACCTGGGCATAGTCGATCAGCGTTTTTGAACCAACACCCTGCAAGGCAATGCCGTTGAGTTCGTTATCCTGGGTGATCTGGAATCCCGCATATTTGACCACCAGGTAATTGAGGTTGCCGCTGTCATCTTCTGCGTCGTTGCCTCCGAACAGGCCTGTGCTGCCCTCGCCCTGGGCCTCGCACAGAACGGTACCGGTCGAACAACCATTGATTGGCGCATTGCCATTGATGATGATGCCGCCCCATTGCCCGCGAGTGCTGGATGTCGCCGTGGCATCATTGGCGCTGGTCATGGTAACCGGCTTGTTCGGTGTGCCATTGACATGAATTTTGGAACCCCTGTTGATCACCAGAAAATCACTGCCGGACTCACCAAAGGTGGTAATCCCGGCATCGATGGTCAGTTCTGCACTGTTGGTGTTGTCGCCACCAATGAACACGGCTCCCGAAAGCACATAGTCAAAATTGGAGGTCAGATGCAGATCTTCGGTGTAGGTGCCTGACAGCACACAAAGGTTTTTCCCGCCCAGAACCACGGCGGGGGTGAAGGTGGTTCCTGCCGGGCAGGTGCTGGCCGGCGTTTGCGCGACATTGAGTCTGACCGGGTTGAAACTGTAGGTCATGGGTTCGCCTGCAACCTGATAGGCGAAAAAGACAGAGATCTCGGTTCCTTCGAGATTATCGCCGGGCTTGGCAATGGCGCTGACGTTTACGGTTTCCAGCGCCTGTAGATTCCGGGTTTCAAAGGATGCCAGACTCCCTACCTTGGTGTCCCAGGACACGAACTCACCCGAGGGCGCGCGCTGGAACCAACCGGTACCGCCACTGTCAGAGACTCTGAGCACCATCATCAAGCCGGCCGTCTTGCCAATGTCAGCGGCAGCGACATTGATCCTTGCCTGGAAGTCAGCGCTTGTATTGGCGGGGATTTCCTGCAGAAAGCTGGCTCCACCATTGTTGGTGATGCCCCCGGAGAACGTCGCCGTGGTGCCCGAACTGCCAATGCCGAACTTGCTGACCGGCACGGAACTCAATTCCGCATTGGAGGCCTGTGCGGCGCTGACGGTCAACAAGCCGCTGAGAGCCAGTGTGATTGCCGAACCTAATAATGTTGAGCGTAATTTCATTTTGCTTCTCCAGGTTGCGCTTGAAAGGTGATCGTTAATAAACCAACGAGGCGCAAGTCTAGAGACCCTTTGTAAAATTTGGATAAAGTGTAGGTTAAAGAATGGGTATCGGGAGTTAAGCTCTCGTTAATTTATTGTTAAATTTGAGTAAAGGTCATCTCTATACCTTTACTGTATCCCCGCCTGCGCAGGGACGGCGGGAACATGTACTTCACCCACTATAAGCCGCACCCCTGCGCAGGCAGGGGCCCAGAGCAGGTAACGCGAGAAGGAATTCTCGTTGCAAGGCCTCCGGCGCTATCTCCGGGGCTCGATTTTTATGCTATTCTTTCCGCCCTTGATTTTCTCTGACATCTTGCTGTGACCAAATGAAACCTCTCAAGCTTTTCTCTTTGCTCTTGCTGACACCCATGTCCTGGCTGTTCAGTGCCGGTGCCGCAGCCCAGAACATCGTCTGTGTCGATACCAATATGGGTGAGTTCTGCATGGAGCTGCTGCCGGAGGCCGCACCCGGCACCGTCGCCAACTTCCTGAACTACGTCAATGACGGCGACTTCGACAATACCTTCATCCATAGAACCGTACCCAACTTCGTCATTCAGGGTGGCGGCTTTTCCACGGCGACGGTGACCCAGGGCCAGCCGGTTCCGGTGCCCCAGGACCCGCCCATACAGAACGAGTTCAATGTTTCCAACACCCGGGGCACGGTGGCCATGGCCCGGCTCGGCGGGCAGGTCAACAGCGCCACCAGTGAGTGGTTCGTCAATCTCACCGACAACTCCCCCACCCTCGACTTTGTCGACGGCGGCTTTACCGTGTTTGCCCGCATCATCAATGACGGCATGACGGTGGTTGACGCCATCGGCAATGCCCCACGGGTAGATTTGGTCTCCAGCCTGGGCGCCGCCTTTGGCGAAGTGCCGGTATCCAGGGCAACCGGAGACGATGGCGTGGACATCGATGAGCTGGTGGTCGTCAACCGGGTCTTCGTTGCCGATGACGTGGTCATCGAAGAGCCCCCCGCCCCGCCCCCCGAGGATCCGGATGCCCCGCCTCCCGGGCCAACCGAAGAGGACCTGATCTTTGCCTGCACCGATGAATGGCTGCAGACCCTGCCGCCGAGCAATGTCTGCATGGACACGAATATGGGCGAGTTCTGCCTGGAAATGCTGCCGGATGCCGCTCCCCTCACCGTGCGCAACTTCCTGCACTATGTGGTGGACGGTGACTATGACAACACCCTGTTCCATCGCAGCGTCCCCGGCTTTGTCGTGCAGGGCGGCGGCTTTTCCTTTTCCCCGCTGGGCCTGCGCATTCCCCAGGATCCGCCGGTAATGAATGAGTTCAATGCGCCCAATACCCGGGGCACCGTGGCCATGGCCAAGGGTGCCGGGGATCCGAACAGCGCCACCAGTGAATGGTTCGTCAACCTGGTCGACAACACCGCCACATTGGGGGCTGACAACAATGGCGGCTTTACCGCGTTTGCCCGGGTACTGGGTGACGGCATGTCCCTCTTCGACAGCATCGCCACCTTCCCCACCATCGATATCAACAACGCCAATCCGGCCTTTACCCAGGTGCCCCGAAAGAATCCAGGGACCAACCTCAGTATCGGCGACCTCGTACTGGTGAACCGGGCCTGGCTGGTGGATGCGCCACCCAACCCCTGTGCACCGCCTTTGCCGGAGACGGTCGGCTCCTTCGCCAGCAACCGCGTCAGCCTGCCGGTGCGGGTCGGCAATTCCTTGCTGCGGGTAATTCTCAACCTGCAGAGTACGCCTCCAGCTTTTGTGTTTACCGTCGATTTAAGCCGCGTTATTACCTTGGCCGACACCGGTCAGGAAGTGGCGGTGTTCACCCCGGCAGACAACATGCTGCGTGTGCCTTCGGTGCGCGTGGGACGCAAGGTCTTTACCAATCTCGAACTGCGCCGCAGCAACCCGGACACCTTTGAATTCACGCTGGAGAGCTTTGATCCGCCTGCGGCGGCTGAGTGATGCCGGTTCCCGCCTGTGGGGATGACGGGAGGGACACACCCATCACCCCTGCGCGGGACGACATGGGGGCATGGAAAAGACATGAAAACGCAGGGATGACCTGCGCGGGAATGCGGCGAGGTGAATTTCGGAGATCTGGATGAAGGTACTGGCTCGACTCGGCAGCTTCCTCGATGGTATCAGTGAGGCCATGGGCAGGTTGAGCTCATGGTGCGCCGTGTTGATGGTGCTGGTGACCTGTTATGTGGTCTTTACCCGCTATGTCCTCAACGAAGGCTCCGTCGCCATCCAGGAATCGGTCACCTACCTCAATGCCATGCTCTTTCTGCTGACAGCGGCCTTTACTCTCAAGCACGGCGGCCACGTTCGGGTCGATATCTTTTACACCCAGGCCTCTGTCCGCTACAAGGCCTGGGTGGACCTGCTCGGCAGCCTGCTGCTCTTGTTGCCGGTATGCGGATTCATTCTGTGGATCAGCTGGGGCTATGTGCAGGCCTCCTGGGCCGTCAGTGAGCAGTCCGGCGATACCGGCGGGCTGCCCTATGTCTACCTGCTGAAAACCCTGATTCCGGTCATGGCCCTGACCCTGATCGTGCAGGGAATGGCGGAAATTTTCCGTAATCTGGCCTTGCTGCTGAGCCCGAGCGCCCTGGCGCAGACCCCTGAATCATGATGGAACTGATGCCGCTGCTGCTGTTCGTCTGCATCTGTCTGGTATTGATGCTCGGCTATCCGGTGGCCTTTTCCCTGGCCGGGACCTCCCTGGCCTTTGCCTTTATCGGCTCCCTGCTGGGGCTCTTTGACAGCTCCTTCCTGAGCGCCGTTCCCAACCGCATTTATGGCATCATCACCAACACCAATCTCTTTGCCGTGCCCATGTTTGTGTTCATGGGCGTGATGCTGGAAAAATCCAGAATTGCGGAAACACTGCTGGAGGGGATGGCCCTGGTGTTCGGCCGTCTGCGCGGCGGCCTGGGCATTGCCGTGATCCTGGTGGGCATGCTGCTGGCGGCCAGCACCGGCATCGTCGGCGCCACCGTCGTCACCATGGGAGTACTGTCACTGCCCTCCATGCTGAAAGCCGGTTACAGCCCGGCCCTGGCCACCGGCACGATTTGCGCCACCGGAACCCTGGGGCAGATCATTCCGCCCTCCATTGCGCTGGTGCTGTTGGGCGATGTCATGTCCAATGCCTACCAGCAGGCCCAGCTGCGCATGGGCGTGTTTTCAACCCAAACAGTTTCCGTCGGCGATTTGTTCAGCGGCGCGATGATCCCGGGCCTGCTGCTGGTCTTGTTCTATATCGTTTACATGCTGGTCATTGCCATTGTGAGGCCTGCGGCCGCGCCGCCGGCACGGGCGGAAGACCTTGCCGCAGCCCAGGGTGATCAGCATATTCTTGTACATCTACTGAAAAGCCTGATACCGCCGCTGATTCTGATCATTGCGGTGCTGGGTTCCATTCTCTCCGGCGCCGCCACACCGACCGAAGCCGCCGGGGTGGGTGCGCTCGGCGCCATCATGCTGGCGCTGGCCAGAAACAAACTCAATTACGACATTTTCAGGGAGGTCAGCCTTGCAACCGCCAGGATCAGCTCCATGGTCTACCTGATTCTGATCGGGGCTTCCATTTTTTCGCTGGTGTTCCGGGGTTTCGGTGGCGACCTGGTGGTCGAAGAGCTCTTTGTCAACATGCCGGGAGGTGTCTTTACTGCGACCCTGCTGGTCATGCTGGTGGTCTTTCTGCTGGGCTTCATTCTGGACTTTATTGAGATTACCTACATGGTGGTACCCATCGTGGGTCCCATTCTGCTGGCCATGGGACTCGATCCCATCTGGCTCGGGGTCATGCTGGCGGTAAATCTGCAAACCTCCTTTTTGACGCCACCCTTCGGTTTCGCCCTGTTCTATCTGCGCGGCGTGGTCCCCACCCGTATTCCCACTGCGGCGATTTACCGGGGCGTCATCCCTTTCATCCTCATTCAACTTTGCATGCTGGGCCTGCTGGCTGTCTGGCCGGAGCTGGCAACCTGGCTGCCCGGACAGCTTTAAGGACGCTCTGAACAAACGCGCTACCGCTCGGCCAGCGCAATGGTTTGGTCGCAGAGATGGCCGCAGCAGGAGCTGCTGGTGAAATATCCAGATCAAAGCCTTGCGGGAATTCCGGCTTGCTGTTGTAATCCAGACTGGCAAAAAAATCGTATCGTGATTTTGTGCCCAGTGTCGTTTAAAGCCGTCTTGCGCCAGGAGTTATTGAGCCGTCCATGTCAAACACTATTTCAGACACTACGTCAAACACCATGAATATCGACCTCGATCCCAATCCGGACCCTGCCGGAGACCTGACCACTCAAACTCTGACCCTGCCCGCAGACACCAACCAGGATGGCAACATCTATGGCGGCTGGCTGGCCTCAAAAATGGATATGGCCGCCAGTATCGCCTGTGCCCGGATTGCCCGGGGCAAGGTAGCCACCGTGGCCATTGACGGCATCTCCTTTCTGGCCCCCATCAAGGTGGGCTCGCTGGTAAGCTGTTACACCAGGATCAGGGCCGTGGGCAGAAGCTCCATCAAGGTCGAGGTGGAGGCCTGGGTCATGCATGTGGCCAGTTGCGGGGAGTGGACCAAGGTCTCGGAAGGTCGCTTCATTTTTGTCGCCATCGACGACAATGGCCGTACCCGGGCAATTCCCAGAGACAAACCCAGGGCCAAGTCCTGATGCCTTCCCCCCGTCCCTGAGTCCTGACAAATATCGAAATTCGACGGGTCCATCAGGGATCCGGGTTCAGCGGCAAATCACGGGCTTTGGTATAGGCCTCTTCACTGATCTTGTGATAGTTTCGCACCTGCGCTTCGAAATCCCGATAGGAGGCATGAATCCTCTCGGCCATGGGACTGATGGTTCCCAGCTCATCGGTCACCTGCCGCGAAATCCGCTGTAAGGCCTGCAGCAGATCATCGGGAAACTTCCTGATATCCACATGGTGCTTTTCCACCAGCTCTTTGAGCGCCCCGCTGTTGCGGGCGGTAAATTCATCCTCCATTTCCAGATTGGTTGCCTCGGCAGCCGTCAGCATGATCTCCTGCAAGTCCGCCGGCAGCGCTTCAAAGAGCTGCTTGTTGAAAATAAATTCTATGATCGCCCCCGGCTCGTGCCAGCCCGGGTAGTAGTAATATTTCGCGATATCATAAAACCCGAAGGCCAGATCATTGTAGGGCGCGGTGAATTCGGTCGCATCGATCACCCCGGTCTGCAGGGAGGTATAGAGCTCGCCTCCCGGCAGGTTGACCGACACGCCTCCAAGTCTTTGCAGAACCTCTCCACCCAGGCCCGGAATCCGCATCTTGAGACCACGAAAATCCTCCACGGAATTGATTTCCTTGTTGAACCAGCCGCCCATCTGCACATTGGTGTTGCCACCCCTGACCGGTATCAGATTGAAGGGCGCATACAGTTCACGCCACAGTTCTCCGCCGCCACCGTATTTGATCCAGGCATCCATCTCCCTGCCATTGAGACCAAAGGGAAGAGCACTGAAAAACTGGGCTTCCGGTACCTTGCCCTTCCAGTAATAGGCCGCACCATGGCCCATTTCCGCACTCCCTGCGCTGACCGCATCGAAGACTTCCAGGGCCGGCACCAGCTCACCCGCGCCATAGACCCTGATTTTCATGCGGCCGCCCGACATGGCTTCCACCTTGCGGGCGAAATACTCGGGCGCGGTGCCGAGGCCGGGAAAGTTTTTCGGCCAGGCCGTGACCATTTTCCAGTTGTAGCGCTGTTGTGGAGCGGCGGTCGCCGTGTCTTCATTTTGCTCCGGAGCCGCGCCACAGGCGGACAGCACGAACAGCGCAGCGGCCAGCAGGCCACTGCGGTAACGCTTGCTGAATGTTCTCATCACCCGTCTTCCTTCAGTGCCGGACCTGAGGCCCGGTCAGTTGGACTTTTCTTATAAGGCTTCCAGTCTGGCATGGGACATCACCAGCCATTTGCCTCCCTCATCATCAAAATTGATCTGCACGCGGGCATTGTTGCCACTGCCTTCATAGTTCAGCACCACCCCTTCGCCAAACCTCGCATGCCGCACCCGCTGGCCCAGACTCAGGGCCGTCGCCGGAATCATGGCATCGTGCCGGAAGTCCCTGGTCTGCCCGGATTCACCCCGATAAGGAGATCGGGTTCCGGCAAAAAACGGCCGCCTCGCCTGGGCTTTCAACCTGACCTCTTCCAGCAGCTCAGCCGGTATTTCACGCAGGAAGCGCGAGGGTCGGGTCAGGTTTTCCTCGCCGTGCAGGCGTCTTGATTCCGCATGGCACAGGTAGAGCTTGAGCCGGGCCCGGGTGATCCCGACATAACAGAGCCTGCGCTCTTCTTCGAGCCCCTCCAGACTGTCCATGGACATTTTATGGGGAAACAAGCCTTCCTCCATGCCGGCAATAAAGACCAGGGGAAACTCCAGGCCCTTGGCCGAATGCAGGGTCATCAGCTGCACGGCATCTTCGTGTGCCTCGGCCTGGGCATCTCCCGCATCGAGCGCCGCCTTGTCCAGGAAGCCGGTCAGTATGTCCAGATGTGAAGGTTCCTGCCCGCCATCAGTGTCTTCGGGAAGTCTGAACGCCTTCGCGGCATTGACCAGTTCCTCCAGGTTTTCGATGCGGGTATTGGCCTTTTCACCCCCTTCCTTTTCATGGTGCTGAATCAGTCCGCTGCGCTTGATTACCTGCTCGCTGAGCTCAAACAGGTCCTGGTCCCGGGCGCAGGCCGTCATTTCATTGATAAGCCCTATAAAGGAGCCCAGGCTTGCCGCTGCCCGGGGGGGCAGCCGTGTCTGGCTCAGGGCCGTGTTGGCCGCCTGCCATAAAGAAATCTGCCCTTGCCGGGCGAAGTCTCTGAGCGTATCCATGGTTTTATTGCCAATGCCACGTACCGGTGTATTGACCACCCGTTCAAAGGCAGCATCATCCTGTGGATTGGCAATCAGCCGGAGATAGGCCAGGGCATTGCGAATTTCCAGGCGCTCATAAAAACGAAAGCCGCCATAGATACGATAGGGCATGGACACCCTGAGCAAGGCCTCTTCCAGTTCCCGGGATTGGGCATTTGAGCGGTACAAAATGGCCGCTTCTGAACGCCTGTTGCCCTGGCTTACCCAGTTTTCGATCCGGTCACAGATGAAACGCGCCTCGTCCTGTTCATTGAAGGCGCTGTAAACCGAAATCGCGTCCCCCGCCTCTCCCTCGGTCCACAATTGCTTGCCGAGACGACCACTATTGTGGGCGATCAGCTTATTGGCGGCCGTCAGGATGTTGCCGGTGGAGCGGTAGTTCTGTTCCAGCCGGATGAGGCCTGCGGGACTGAAATCCTGTTCAAAGTGCTGAATATTTTCTATTCTCGCGCCGCGCCAGCCATAGATGGACTGGTCATCATCGCCAACGACCGTCACCCGTCCACTGCGGCCCGCGAGAACCCTGAGCCAGGCATACTGCACGGCATTGGTGTCCTGGAACTCATCCACCAGAATCTGGCCAAAACGATGTTGATAGTGTTTCAGCAACTCCGGCTTATTGAGCCACAGTTCATGTGAGCGCAGCAGCAACTCGGCAAAGTCCACCATGCCGCCCCGTTGACAGGCCTGTTCATAGGCCATGTAAACCGTCGTCATGGTGCGGGTGAAGTCATCGCCGAACGCCTCAATACTCCCGGCCCGGATGCCCTCATCCTTTTGCTGATTGATAAACCACTGGCATTGTTTTGCCGACCACTTGCCTTCATCGAGGTCCAGGCTTTTGATCAAACGCTTCAACAGGCGGAGCTGGTCATCGGCATCCAGTATCTGAAACTTTTCCGGCAGGCCGGCTTCCTGCCAGTGTGCTCTCAGCAGGCGATGCGCCAGGCCGTGAAACGTGCCAACCCACATGCCACCCAAAGGACGCTGCAGGATCTCTTCTATGCGCGTCCGCATTTCGCTGGCGGCCTTGTTGGTAAAGGTAACCGCGAGTATGCCCGCTGGCGACAGCCCCTCGATCTGGATGAGCCAGGCGATCCGGTGTACCAGAACTCTGGTTTTGCCGCTGCCGGCACCCGCCAGGATCAAAAGATTTCCAGGTTCAGCCGTTACCGCCTGACGCTGATTATCATTGAGAGAATTGAGTATGTGGGAGACATCCATGGGCTGTCATTCTAGCAAAATACCGGGCCGGGATTGGTTTATGCCCAAATTTATTTGCCTGTAATTGAAAATAGTCGCTCTCCGAGATTTGAAATTGACATAAAACTTGTTACCATCGGACCAAGCGGTTAACAATTCTGTCTTCAATGGGCATGCTTGTTACCGCCGGAATGCGGCCGAATTCGGTTTCATTTCTCAGATAACGCTGCGTTTTTCCATAGAATACAGCAAGTTAAATTCGCCAACGAATGTTGGTATTTGTTATATAAGAGAGTGATATGTCAGAACAAGTAGAAGGTACTGTTAAGTGGTTCAATGATGAAAAGGGCTTTGGATTTATTGAGCAAGCTGGCGGTAAGGATGTTTTCGTCCATTTCAGCGCCATCATGGGCGACGGTCGTCGTACCCTGTATGAAGGCCAGAAAGTCAAGATGAACGTTACCCAGGGTCAGAAGGGCCCTCAGGCAGAGAACGTTACTCCCCTTTAATTGCACGGTGGGCCAGGCAGTGAATGCTGTCTGGCCCGCTCGTATTATTAAAGTACTCTGCCCACGGCAAGTAGGCGGATGATGCCTTGAACTCAAGAAAAGTACGCTTTTTTTGAGTTTGAGCATTTTCTTTTTGCTTGAGAATCATTGAGATTTTTACACGCGGCACGACCGTATCATCGGTCTAATTTGTTGTTTTTCCTGTGTTCTGGTTTTTACCATTCAGGATCCCCTTCTTGGAAAGCCCGAATCTAATCCGAAAAATCAGCCAGTCTTCGCCGGCATTGCGCAAGTCGGAACGCAAGGTGGCCGAGTTTGTGCAGAAAAACCCTGAAACCATCATCAATATGCGGATCATTGACCTGGCCACAAATGCCGGGGTCAGCGAGCCAACGGTGATCCGCTTCTGCCGTGCCATCGGCTTTGATGGTTTCCAGTCCTTCAAGGTACAGCTCGCCCAGTATCTCGGTGCCAGCGCGAGCTTCAGTCAGTTTTCCGTCAGTGATTCAGATTCCGTCTCTGACCTGAGCCGCAAGGTATTCGATTCAACCATCGGTTCCCTGCTCAACGTTCGGGACGAACTCAATCCTCGCGCACTGGAGCAGGCCATCAAGGCTCTGTGCCGCGCAGAACGGGTCGAGTTTTACGGTTTTGGCGCCTCTGGTTCAGTGGCAATTGACGCCCAACATAAATTCTTCCGCTTGCAAGTCACGGCTGCCGCCTATACGGACCCTCATATCCAGCATATGTCCGCCATTTCCCTGAAACCGAATGATGTCGTGGTCGCCATTTCCCAATCCGGCCGCACCAAGGCTCTGATCCAGAGCGTCAACCTGGCCACCGAAGCCGGAGCAACCGTGATCGGCCTGGTTCCCGGAGAGACGCCGCTTGCCGAGTTGTGTGCCTTGCCCATTTATGTCAACGTGGAAGAAAACCACCAGGAATTTACACCGGTCTCCTCCCGCATTGCGCATCTGCTGGTGATCGATGTCCTGGCCATGGGTGTCGCGCAGCATCGGGGGGATCTTCTGAAGGACCATCTCAAACGCCTGAACAAAAGCCTGAGATCCCTGCGTACGGGTACGCATTCGTCCAAACCCAAATAAGCCCGGAGCGCCTCTATTCAACCGTCACCGATTTGGCCAGATTTCTGGGCTGATCGACGTCAGTCCCTTTCAGGACGGCGACATGATAGGCCAGCAACTGCAAAGGAATGGTATAAATCAGGGGTGCCATCAATTCCCCGCTATGGGGGATATTGATGACCCGGGTATTTTCATCATTTTTAAACCCTGAATTTTCATCAGCAAAGACATAAAGCCGTCCCCCCCTGGCGCTGACCTCCTGCAGATTGGATTTCAGTTTTTCCAGTAATTCATCATTCGGCGCCACGGCAATTACCGGCATCTCCTTGTCGACCAGTGCCAGGGGGCCGTGCTTCAACTCGCCGGCGGGGTAGGCTTCCGCGTGAATGTAGGAGATTTCCTTCAATTTCAGGGCACCTTCCTTGGCGACGGGATACTGCACTCCACGGCCCAGGAACAAGGCATGCTTTTTTTCCGCAAACTCGAGAGAGATGTTCTTTATCTCCTTGTCGAGCTCAAGGATTTTCGTGACATTTCCCGCTACAGCATTCAGCTCTTCAACCAGTTTTTGTTCTCGTTCCGCCGACAGCCCGGCTCTCCTGGCCAAGACAATTGCCAACAGGGCCAGCACCACCAATTGGGTCGTAAACGCCTTGGTAGAGGCCACGCCCACCTCCCGTTGGGCGTGGGTGAGAATGTTCAGGTCAGCTTCCCGCACCAGTGAACTATTGGCCACATTGCAAACCGCCAGCGTCGCCAGGTAACCCGTTTCGCCGGCATAACGCAGCGCGGCCAGCGTATCGGCGGTTTCCCCTGATTGAGAGATGCAGACAAAAAGACTATTTTTTGGAATTAATATTTTTTTATATCGGTATTCGCTGGCAATATCAACGGCGCACGGAATCCCGGCGATACTTTCCAGCCAGTGTTTTGCAATGAGCCCGGCATGCGAGCTGGTGCCACAGGCAACGATCTGTACATTTTCAACCCGGTCAAATATTTCTGCCGCTTTGATACCAAAGGCGTTTTCAAGAACATGCGACTTGTTTATTCTTTCATTCAGGGTATTTTTTATCATTTCTGGTTGTTCAAATATCTCCTTCAGCATGAAATGCCGGTAATTGCCTTTGACATTTTCATCCAGATTCTGCTCCAGCCTTGCCGATACCCTGTTTACTGTTTCTTCATCATTCCAGATCGTGATTGAAGACGCCGTGATCTCGGCTATATCACCTTCTTCCATATAGATAAATCGATCGGTAACACGAGCCAGGGCCAGGGGATCCGAAGCAATGAAGTTTTCCTCGATGCCGACACCGATAATTAGAGGACTTCCGCTTCTCGCCGCAATTATGCGGTCTGGATAGCTGGCATTTATTACTGCGATTCCATAGGCACCGGTTAATTTTTTTATTGCACGCTTTACAACGTTGATGAATGATTCTTTTGTTGTTTTTTCAATATAATGGATCAAATGAACAATAACTTCAGTATCTGTTTCAGAGACGAAGTCATATCCATTTTCAATCAGTTCCCTTTTTATTTCTTCATGGTTTTCTATGATGCCATTATGCACCAATGCAAGATTTTTCCCCGACAGTTGCGGATGAGCGTTCGCCTGTGTTGGTTTTCCATGCGTGGCCCAGCGGGTGTGAGCGATACCAATATTTCCCAGGATTGGGGCTTTCGCCAATTCATTTTTCAGTATTTCAACCTTTCCCACCGTTTTCAGGCTTTTGATCTCTGTCGCTCCCCGCTCGATAAGCGCAAGGCCGGCCGAGTCATAGCCCCGGTATTCGAGCCTTTTCAGGCCTTCCAGCAGAATGGCTGAAACCTGACGCTGACCAACAGCGCCCACTATTCCACACATAATTACCTCTTTGTTTTCTTCGGGCGCTGCCATCCATCAATATTCGTCTGTCTGGCACGAGCGACGGCAAGCTGTCCGTTGTTGACATCCCTGGTGACAACGGAACCGGCTGCGATGGTTGCGCCATCGGCTATTTTAACGGGTGCAACCACGGCTGTGTTTGACCCGACAAAGACATCATCGCCTATTTCAGTCATATGCTTATTGATCCCGTCATAATTACAGGTAATCGTTCCTGCGCCCACATTGACATTCTTTCCTGCCCGGGTATCTCCCAGGTAACTAAGATGGTTGATCTTGCTTCCCTGGCCAACAACGGATTTTTTGATTTCGACAAAGTTGCCTATCCTGACATCATCATGCAATTCCGTATCCGGCCGGATTCTGGCAAAGGGTCCAATACTGCAACGCCGGCCGATGCGTGATTTCTCTATAATGGTATTTGAAAGAACAATGGTTCCAGTATCAATTTCACAATCTTTCAGGATACAGTTGGCTGCTATTTTCACCCCATCTCCAATCTTAACTTTTCCTTCAATAATGACGTTGATATCAATGATTACATCCCGCCCTATTTCAGCATCTCCTCTTATGTCAAAGCGCTGCGGGTCCACTATCGAGACGCCGGCAAGCATGAACTCCATGGCTTTTTCCTGCTGATAGTAACGCTCTAGGGCCGCCAGTTGCACCCTGTCGTTGACACCGCTTGCTTCCATGGCCCCGCTGCATTCAACTGAAAGTACATCAAATCCGTCTGCCACGGCCAATGCCACGACATCCGTCAGATAGTACTCTCCCTGGGCATTGTTGTTTTCTATCGTCGGCAGCCATTGTTTTAATTTTTTGACTGGAAATGCCATTATCCCGGTGTTTATTTCATTGATTACTTTTTGTTCAATATTTGCATCTTTTTCTTCTACGATGGCGATTATCCGATCCCGGTCATCCCGAATGATTCTTCCCATGCCATGAGGCTCTGCAACATGACAGGTAAGCACGGCCATGCTTTTTTCATGCATTTGCGACAGCAGGTCTTGCAGGGTTTTTATCCTGATCAGCGGCACGTCGCCATAAAGCACCAGGGCAAGCGCACTGTCATCCAGATATTCGAGCGTCTGCTGGACGGCATGGGCCGTTCCAAGCTGTGGTTCCTGTACAACGATGCCGATGTTGCGGCCTTTGAGCGCCTGTTTTATCTCCCCGGCACCATGCCCCACCACGACCTGAACAGCAGAGGCATTCAAGCCGTCTGCGACATCGAGGGTGTGCTGAAGCAAGCTCTTACCTGCCAGCTCATGCAGCACTTTGGGTTTATCTGAATGCATGCGGGTACCCTTACCCGCCGCCAGGACCACAATATTGAGATCATATCCCATGATTGATTCCAGTTTATGTCTTGCCAGTGTTTCTCTTGCGCCCAAGAATACCAAAAAAAAAGGTAGCCTTAGCTACCTTTTTTATCCGCCTTTGGGCTCAGCCGGCTTTTTTTCGCAATTGCTGGATGGTCCTTAATCTGGCCACCGCCTCAGCCAGTTCCGACGCCGCTTTTGAATATTCAAATTCTGCTCCCTGATTGCTCATGGCATCCTCTGCGGCTTTTTTGGCTTCCAATGCAACAGCTTCATCCACATCATGGGCTCTTACGGCTGTATCGGCAAGAATATTTATGGTTCCGGACTGTACTTCAAGGTAACCACCAGAAACATAGAAAATTTCTTCCTGGCCATTCTGCTTTACGATTCTGACCGGGCCCGGGATCAAGGCGGTCAACAACGCGGCATGGCCGGGGTAGATACCCAAATCCCCCTGGCTGCCTGCTGCAACCAGATATTCCACCAGACCGGAAAAAATCCGGTCCTCGGCACTGGCTATATCACAATGCATCGTCATTGCCATAATCTCTGCTCTTTCCTGTCCACGGGCTGTCCACCTGCTGTTCCGATTCCTGAACGCCTTATTTGGCTTTCAGTTTTTTTGCTTTCTCAACAGCCTCTTCAATACCGCCCACCATGTAAAAAGCCTGCTCCGGAAGATCGTCGTATTCTCCGGCAAGAATGGCCTTGAAGCCGCTGATGGTATCTTTCAGGGAAACGTATTTGCCCGGGCTGCCGGTAAAAACTTCCGCCACGGTAAAGGGCTGACTGAAGAACCGTTCTATTTTTCGTGCCCGGTTGACGGCCTGCTTGTCTTCTTCCGACAACTCGTCCATGCCCAGAATGGCAATGATATCCTTCAATTCCTTGTATCGTTGCAGAATACTCTGGACACCGCGCGCCACATCATAGTGTTCCTGTCCTATCACCAGCGGGTCCAGCTGTCGCGAAGTCGAATCCAGTGGATCGATCGCTGGATAGATACCCAATTGTGCGATATCACGGGACAGTACCACGGTGGCATCGAGGTGGGCAAAGGTCGTCGCCGGTGAGGGGTCGGTCAAATCGTCAGCCGGCACATAGACCGCCTGAATGGATGTGATGGAGCCCGTTTTCGTCGATGTGATACGTTCCTGCAAGGCTCCCATTTCTTCCGCCAGCGTCGGCTGATAACCCACCGCCGATGGCATACGACCCAACAATGCCGAAACCTCGGTGCCGGCCAGCGTATAACGGTAGATATTGTCGATGAACAACAGAACGTCGCGGCCTTCATCACGAAATTTCTCGGCCATCGTCAGACCCGTCAAGGCCACCCGCAATCTGTTTCCGGGTGGCTCATTCATCTGGCCATAAACCATCGCGACCTTGGAATTCTTGAAATTCTTGGTATCAATAACATTGGCTTCCTGCATTTCATGATAGAAGTCATTGCCTTCCCGGGTTCGTTCACCAACCCCGGCGAACACCGACAAGCCGCCACGCGCCGTGGCAATATTATTGATCAGCTCCATCATATTGACGGTCTTGCCCACCCCGGCACCGCCAAACAGACCGACCTTGCCACCCTTGGCAAAGGGGCATACCAGGTCGATAACCTTGATGCCGGTTTCCAGCAGTTCTTCAGACGCTGCCTGCTCGTCATAACTGGGGGCCTTGCGGTGAATCGGCATTTTTTCCTTTTCCCCGATCGGTCCACACTCATCGATGGGGTTTCCAAGCACGTCCATGATCCGGCCCAGGGTTTCTTCACCGACCGGAACACTGACCGGCGCACCGGTGTCATCGACGCCCAGACCACGGCTCAAGCCTTCCGTGGAACCCATGGCAATGGTGCGTACGACCCCGTCACCCAGTTGCTGCTGCACTTCCAGTGTGATGTTTTTGTTGGCCACCACGAGCGCGTCATAAACCTTCGGTACGGCGTCCCGCGGAAATTCCACGTCTATAACAGCTCCAATAATTTGTACGATACGACCGCTGCTCATGTTCGGTTCCTCTTAAATCTGCTAGATCCTGAATGTATGATTCTGTTTCCGCTGCCGTCTGCTGTGTCAGACTGCCGCAGCACCGCCGACGATTTCAGACAATTCCTGGGTAATCGCCGCCTGCCTGGCCTTGTTGTACACGAGTTGCAGCTCGCCGATGAGATCACCCGCATTATCTGTGGCGCTTTTCATCGCCACCATCCTGGCGGCCTGTTCACAGGCATTGTTCTCAACCACCGCCTGATAAACCTGGGACTCGATATACCGGGACAGCAGGCCATCGAGCAGGTCTTTTGCATCCGGTTCGTAGATATAGTCCCAGTGATGCTTCAGTTCATCGCTTTCCGAAGGCTTCAAAGGCAATAACTGCGCAACTGCCGGCTGCTGGGTCATGGTATTGACAAATTCATTGCCCACCAGGAACAGCCTGTCGATGTTTCCATCCGAGAAGCTGTCCAGCATGACTTTTACAGCACCAATCACATCATCAGGTGTCGGTTTGTCCCCGATATGCCTGACGGCAGCGACCACATTGCCACCGTAGCTGTTGAAAAAGGCCGAGCCTTTTGAACCAATGGTACAAATATCAATCGATACCGATCGATCGTGCCATGATTTCATGTCGTTGATCATGGCTTTGAACAGATTGATGTTCAATCCGCCACAAAGACCGCGATCGGAGGAAACCACGATATAACCCACTCGTTTGACTTCCCGCTCCTTCATGTACATGTGCTGATATTCAGGATGGGCATTGGCGATATGGCTGACGACATCTCTGATGCTGGCGGCATAGGGTTTTCCCAACTGCATGCGATCCTGCGCCTTGCGCATTTTGCTTGCCGCCACCATCTCCATGGCACTGGTGATCTTCTGCGTATTTTTGATACTCGAGATCTGAGATCTGATTTCTTTCCCGCTTGCCATGACTGCTTACCAGGTCTGAGTCGCTACAAATTTATCGAGCGCGGCCTTGAACGACGCCGCGATGTCATCGCTGTAGTCACCGGTCTCGTTTATCCTTTTTATCAAGTCACTCTGCTCACTGTTCATATAGGACAGCAGTGCAGACTCAAAGTCGGCGATCTTGTTCAACGCTATTTCCTTCAGGTAGCCCTCGTTGGCCGCAAACAGAACGACGCCCATCTCGGCGACCGAAAGGGGGGAATACTGCGCCTGTTTCATCAATTCCGTGACCCGCTGGCCGTGCTCCAGCTGTGCCCGGGTGGCATCATCCAGGTCCGAGGCAAACTGCGCAAAGGCCGCCAGTTCACGATACTGGGCCAGCGCAAGACGAATACCACCACCCAGTTTCTTGATGATTTTTGTCTGTGCCGCTCCACCCACGCGGGACACGGACAAGCCCGCATTCATGGCCGGCCGGATGCCGGCATTGAACAGGCTGGTTTCCAGGAAGATTTGCCCATCGGTGATGGAAATCACGTTGGTGGGTACAAACGCGGAAACGTCACCGGCCTGGGTTTCAATGATTGGCAGTGCCGTCAGTGAGCCGGTTTTACCCTTGACTTCGCCGTTGGTGAACTTTTCCACATAATCCGGATTAACCCGTGAGGCCCTTTCCAGCAAGCGCGAATGCAGGTAGAACACATCGCCGGGATAGGCTTCGCGACCCGGTGGGCGACGCAGCAACAGGGATATTTGGCGATAGGCCCAGGCCTGCTTGGTCAGGTCGTCATAAATGATCAGGGCATCCTGGCCGCGATCACGATAGTATTCGCCCATCGTGCAACCGGCATAGGGCGCAACAAACTGCATGGAGGCAGGATCCGAGGCCCCGGCGGCGACCACGATAGTGTGTGCCATTGCGCCATGCTCTTCCAGTTTGCGCACCACGCTGGCGATGGAGGATTGTTTTTGTCCTATTGCCACGTAAATGCATTTGACCCCGGTACCCTTCTGGTTGATGATGGCATCGACGGCGACGGCCGTTTTTCCCACCTGGCGGTCACCAATGATCAATTCGCGCTGGCCGCGGCCAATCGGCACCATCGCGTCGATCGCCTTGAGACCCGTCTGTACCGGCTGCGACACCGACTGGCGGGCAATGACACCGGGAGCGACCTTTTCCACCGGAGCGGTCATTTTTGCACCGATCGGTCCCTTGCCATCGATGGGGTTCCCGAGCGCATCGACGACCCGGCCTTCCAGCTCCGGGCCTATCGGAACTTCAAGAATACGTTTTGTGCAGCGGCAGGTCTGACCTTCCGCCAGCATCTTGTAATCGCCCAGCACCACTGCGCCCACCGAATCCCGCTCGAGGTTGAGCGCCATACCATAAACGCCGCCCTCAAACTCGATCATCTCTCCGTACATGACATCGGCAAGGCCGTGAATACGAATAATGCCGTCAGACACGCTGACAATCGTGCCCTCGTTTTGTGCCTGTGCAGAGACATCCAGATTATTGATCCGCTGCTTTATAATTTCGCTGATTTCTGATGGGTTCAGTTGCTGCATTCTTTATTTCCCTCAACCTGTGTTTAGGAATTCATCGCTTCGGTCAGCTTGTTCAACCGGCCGCGCAGAGAACCATCTATCACGAGGTCTCCCGCACGTACGACAATGCCACCTATTAAATTTTTATCGACTTCACTACGAATCGTGACGGTTCTCTGCAAGCGTCTGCCCAGCGCTTCGGCCAGTTTTTGCCGGGTACTGTCTGCCAGCGGAAACGCTGTCGTAACATCCACATCCAGGGTTTTTTCCTGGACGGCCTTCATCTCTTCAAACAGCGTCGCTATTTCTTCCAGCAGGGGCAGCCGTTTGTTTTCAGCCAGAATCCTGATAAAGTTTTGAAGCGCCGGATCAAGACTGTCTCCGCACAGATCAAGCAGGATTTGCGCCTGGGCTGCACCGGTCAATGACGGTGATGACAGGATCCCGACGACAGCATCATGGCGGGCAACCGCCTGCACCTGGGCCAGCATCTCTGACCAGGATTGAAGCGTCTTGCCGGCCAGTGCAACCTCAAAGGCCGCCCTGGCATAGGGTCTTGCTAAGGTCGTTGTTTCAGCCATGGCGTTTCATGCTTCCTTAAAGGCTCGCGGCAAGCTTTTCTGCCAGCTCGCTGTGGGCTTTTTCATCAACCGATGCTTCCAGAATTTTCTCGGCGCCGGCAAAGGCAATGGCAGCAACCTGACTGCGAAGCTGCTCCTTGGCCCGGTTTATTTCCTGCTCCAGCTCTGCCTGTGCGCCGGCAATCAGGCGCTTGCCTTCTTCGCGGGCATGTCCCTTGGCTTCATCGATGATCTGGTTCGCTCTTTTGTTGGCCTGATCGATGATGCCGGCCGCCTGCGTTTTTGCTTCACGAAGCTGCTCGGCGGCTCTCTCCTGTGCAAGCTCAAGATTGCGCTGGGCGCGATCGGCCGCTTCCAGACCATCAGCAATCTTTTTCAGCCTTTCTCCCAGGGCTCCCGTCAACGGCGGCCATACTTTTTTCATACAAAACCATATGAAAAAAGCAAAGGCTATCATTTGACCGAATATGGTTGCAGTGATATCCACACCTACACCTCGTACTTAATGAACGTGACTTGATTAACCGGCCAGGGTTGCGATGAAGGGGTTGGCAAAGGTGAACCACATGCCAATCGCCAGACCGATCATGGTCACCGCATCGATCAGGCCGGCTACCAGAAACATTTTACCTTGCAGCATCGGGGCCAGTTCCGGTTGGCGAGCAGAGCCTTCGAGCAGTTTCCCGCCCAGGATCCCAAAACCAATTGCAGTACCCAGTGCACCCATACCCAGCACCAGCAGTACGCCGAGAGCCGTAAAAGCCAATATTGACTCCATTTCTTCCTCCAGTTTTAAAGGTTGTTAACCTTTTTTCGTTAAAAAACTTTGTTGCTGATCAGTGTGTTTGTGTCTCATGTGCCTGGCTGAGATAGACGATCGTCAGCATCATGAAAATAAAGGCCTGCAGGGGAATCACCAGCAAATGGAAGGCCGCCCACAGGAAATGGGTCGGTAATTGCCACCAGCCAAACAAGGCAATCAGCAGAAATATCAATTCCCCGGCATACAGGTTGCCATAGAGTCGCAATGCCAGAGAAACGGGCTTGGCCAGCAGTGTCGGAACTTCAATCAGCAGATTGAAGGGCAGGAATTTTGGGCCAAAGGGTTGAAATGCCAGCTCCTTGAGGAAGCCGCCAAGACCTTTTATCTTGATGCTGTAGTAAATAAGAAGAATGAAGACGACGATGGACATGCCGAAGGTGACATTGGGATCTGTCGTGGGAACCGCACGGAAGGCAATGTGCTCATTGCCGGAAATCGTTTGTGCCAGCCAGGGCAGGATATCAACCGGGACCAGGTCCATGGTGTTCATCAACAGAACCCAGCAGAAAATGGTCAGCGCCAGTGGGGCTATCAGCTCGCTCTTGCCATGGAAGGTATCCCGGACATTGCCATCCACAAACTCATAGACCCACTCGATGAAGTTCTGAAAGCCTCCGGGAACTCCCGATGTCGCATTTTTAGCGGCTTTTCTGAAGAGCCAGATGAACAGGAATCCCAGACCGATGGACCAGCCCAGCATATCGACATGAAAAGACCAGAACCCCATTTGCGCGGCTTCTTCTGGCGTATGCGCCAGGCCCCAATGGCCATCGGCATGTTTGCCATAGGTGAGAAACTGCAAATGGTGGGAGATGTATTCACCCTGGGTTTGTGTTTCAGCTGCTGCGCTTGCCATAATTCACTATCTTTCTTGATGTTTTCTGACCGAGGCGTTATTCATGAAAGCCGTGGCTATCAGTCCCGCAAGTATCGTTAGAGTAAAACCTATAACCACTGCTGGTTCATTCAAGGGCCTGACCCCGGCAAAAACCAGGGCAAAGAGGCCCGCCGTCATCACCATCTTCCCGGTTTCGCCTGCATAGAAGGACTTCACGATCTCGGGAGTATAGCGTGCCCCCCTGTATTTAAAAGCCTTTCGCGCAAAATACCCGTTGGGCACGGTACTTATCAATCCCCCGAGCAAAACCGAGTAGGCCGCGGTCCGGTCCACCAGGACAAGACAGGCCATGGCCGCAGTGATACTGGTACAGAATTGGGTGACGATGACTTTATAGATCGGGGGAGCTTTGAGATTCGTTACCCTTGCGGGTCGGCCCTGATTGCTCATCCTCTCCTGTTTTTTCTATGATGTCACTATGATTTTCAACGGTGCGCATTATAGTGAGTTAAGCCCCCCGCAAGCAACCGCAATTTTCGCGACAATTTTCATGCTTGGGCTCAGAACCCGGAAAACCCTGCCCCGATCAGCGGATATGGGCAAGAATGCCGTCAAGTTGATCGAGACTGCTGTATTTGAGGATGAGTCGACCCTTGCCTTTGGCGCTGTGCTGTACCAGCACTTGTGTGCCCAGCCGTCCGGAAAGATCCTCTTCGAGGTTTTTGATGTCCGGATCCACCCGGCCTCCGGGGGTTTTGGTCTTGCCTTGTTCTGCCTGTAATTTTCTGACCAGGGCTTCCGTCTGTCTGACGGACAAGCCCCTGCCGATCACGGCTCTGGCCGTGCTGGCCTGGGATTCTGCCGGCAGCGTCAACAAGGCCCGGGCATGTCCCATTTCCAGATCCCCGTGCTCCAGGTATTTGCGAACATCGAGCGTAAGGCCCATCAAGCGCATCAGGTTGGTGACGGCCGCCCGCGATTTTCCGACGGCATCGGCAACTTCCTGCTGCGTGAGATTGAACTCTTCCTGCAGTCGTTTCAATGCCATGGCTTCTTCTATCGGGTTGAGATCTTCCCGCTGAATATTTTCAATCAGGGCCATGGCGATGGCGGCTTCGTCCGGCACCTGCCGGATCAGCGCCGGAATCCTGTCCAGCCCGGCAAGCTGGGCGGCCCGCCAGCGCCGCTCACCGGCAATGATTTCATAACGGTTCGGACCCACTGACCTGACCACGATGGGCTGCATCACGCCCTGTGCCCGAATGGAGTTGGCCAGATCTTCCAGGGTTTCCGCCTGCATGTCGAGGCGCGGCTGAAACTTGCCTGGCTGAATGAATTCCACCGGCAGTGATTCCAGTTCACCGTCTCTCCCTTCTTTGGTGGCAAGCTCACCGATACGGGTCTTGTCGGCCGCCGCCGGAAGCCCCTGGGTCGCATCTGCCGCCTGTTCCTGAAGGCTTGACGGCATTGAGGCCCTGCCATTCCCCAGGAGCGCATCGAGCCCTCTGCCCAAACCCCTTTTTTTCACCGCCATGCCAGTGCCCTGTTTTTTCTGATACGCGTTGACATCAGACTGTCGTTGTTTGCTCATTGCCGGATTTACGCAAAATTTCTCCTGCCAACGCAATGTAGGCCAGGGCGCCCCGTGAGGCTTTATCATACACTATTATCGGCAGACCGAAGCTCGGGGCTTCAGCCAGCCTGACATTTCTCGGAATGACCGTTCGGTAGACCTTGTCGGCAAAATATTCATGCAGCTGCGCGGAAACATCCTCTGTCAGTTTGTTCCGGGCATCAAACATCGTGCGTAAAATACCCTCGATGACCAGATCCGGATTGATGGATTCACTGATCGCATGGATGGTCTGTGACAGCGCGGACAGGCCTTCCAGAGCATAATATTCACATTGCATGGGGATCAATACGCCATCCGCCGCCGCCAGCGCATTGACCGTCAGCATGTTCAGGGACGGCGGGCAATCGATCAGAATGTAATCATAGTGGGCTTTGACCGGAGCCAGAATCTCCTTGAGACGGTTTTCTACCTTGAGCAGCTCGACTTCTGCGGCGGTCAGATCGCCGTTTGCCGGAAGAATGTCGTAACCCGCCTGTGGCGTCCGCAGGATGACATCCTGCAAGGAACGGGTCTGCGCAAGCACATCATAAACGGTATGGTCCAGGTCGTTTTTTTCAATGCCGCTACCCATGGTGGCATTGCCCTGGGGATCCAGATCCACCAGCATGACCTTTTTTTTCATCAGCACCAGAGAGGCGGCAAGATTTACCGTGGTGGTGGTCTTGCCGACACCGCCTTTCTGGTTTGCTATTGCCAACACTCTGCCCACGCTTACCTCAAAAGACCGAAAAAATGGACTCGATTTCCCACTCGCCTCGCTACGAACACCTGAGTCCGACAGACTCCTGGCCCGCAACAATTTCGAGCAGATGACGCTGCTCAAGCTCCTCCGGAAGCGAGAGGGCATACGTATTCCTGACGGTATAACCGGGCAGCAAGGACATCACCTCCGCCTCTGGATAAAGTCCCTTCATGGCCAGCAGACAGCCATGTTCTGCGAACAAATGAGCAGTCCAGCGGATACTCTGATTCAGTGAAGAAAACGCTCGGGTGACGACAATATCAATTTGATCCTGGCTTTGGAAGTTCTCTGCACGCTCATTTACGATGTCGACATTGTCCAGCCCCAGCGCGGTGACGGCCTGAAACAGAAAGCGGGTCTTCTTGCCATTGCTGTCGAGCAGCACAAATTTCTTTTCCGGAAAGGCAATGGCAAGCGGGATGCCGGGCAGGCCCGCGCCGGTTCCAACATCCAGCACTCTGTGCCCTGCAACAAAGGGAGCTATGCTCAGGCTGTCCAGCAGATGCAGACTCACCATGCGCTCCGGTTCTTTGACCCCGGAGAGGTTGAAGGCCTGATTCCAGCGCACCAGCAAGGCCAGATAGGCCAGCAGGCTGCTTTGTTTGGCGGCATCCAGATCCAAACCCAGACGCTGAAGGCCGTTGCTCAACTGCCGCGCCAATGTTGCTGGCTCAAGCCCTGGCATCAGGCGCTCTTGCTACGCAGAGCCTGATATTTTTTCAGATAGACCAGCAGCAGGGAAATCGCCGCCGGCGTAACCCCGGGAATTCTGGCCGCTCTGGCAATACTGTCGGGCCTGGCCTGGGACAGTTTTTGTTGCAGTTCCCGGGAAAGACCCGGCATGTTCAAATAATCAAAATCTTCTGGCAGCCAGGTGTTCTGCTGCCGTTTGAGCCCCTGGATTTCAGCCTGCTGGCGTTCTATGTAACCTTGATATTTGACGCGGATTTCGATCTGCTCCGCCACATCCTGGGGAATTTCCGAAGACCCTTCGCCAGCCTCGGCACAGGCTTTGTACAAGTTCTCGACGTTCACTCCTGGCCGGGCCAGGATATCCGACAGCCGGTATTCGTGATTCATCGGATTTTCCAGCATCCGGTTGATCAGGCTGGCAAGTCGACTGTCACGCTGAACCCAGGTGCCTCTCAGCCGGTTTTCTTCCTTCTCCACCTTTTCAGCCTTCACCGAAAACGCATGCCAGCGTTCATCATCCACCAGACCCATTTCCCGGCCCGCCGCCGTCAGCCGGAAATCGGCATTATCCTGGCGCAGTTGCAGACGATATTCCGCCCTGCTGGTAAACATCCGATAGGGCTCCAAGGTGCCCTGGCTGATCAGATCATCCACCATGACACCCAGATAGGCCTGGTCACGTCCAGGGCACCAGCTGTCCCTGCCCTGTACCGCCAACGCGGCATTGATTCCGGCCAGCAGGCCCTGCGCAGCCGCCTCTTCATAGCCCGTGGTGCCGTTGATCTGACCGGCAAAATACAAACCTGCAACAAACTTCGTTTCAAGGGAATATTTCAGATCACGGGGATCGAAATAATCGTATTCGATGGCATAACCCGGCCTGATGATATGCGCATTTTCAAAGCCCCTGATGGCAGCGACCAGCTGCTTCTGCACATCAAAGGGCAGACTCGTGGAAATGCCGTTGGGATAGAGTTCATGCGTGCGCAAACCTTCCGGTTCGACAAAAATCTGATGGCTGTCCTTGTCTGCAAAGCGGACCACCTTGTCTTCGATGGAAGGGCAATACCGGGGACCGGCACCCTCGATGACACCGGTGTACATGGGGGAATATTTGATGCCGGCACGAATGATATCGTGGCATTTCTCATTGGTTGCCGTGATATGACAATTCACCTGCCGGGGATGATCCCCGATCCTGCCCAGATACGACATCACGGGCAAAGGCGTATCGCCGGGTTGCTCTGTCATTACGGTAAAATCCACCGTTCTGGCGTCTATCCTCGGCGGGGTGCCCGTTTTCAGGCGGCCAACCCGGAACGGCAGTTCGCGCAAACGGCTGGCCAGGGCCAGTGACGGCGGATCTCCGGCACGGCCTCCGGCATGATTGCTGAGACCGATATGTATCTTGCCGCCCAGAAATGTCCCGGTGGTCAGCACCACGCGCGGCGCATAAAACCGCAGGCCGGTCTGGGTAATGACCCCTTCCACCCTGTCCGCGACAACGATCAGATCGTCGACAGCCTGCTGAAAAATACTCAGGTTTTGCTGGTTTTCCAATATTTCCCGAATGGCCGCCTTGTACAAAACCCGGTCTGCCTGTGCCCGAGTGGCACGCACGGCCGGCCCCTTGCTGGCATTGAGAGTACGGAATTGGATACCGGCACGGTCTGCCGCAAGCGCCATGGCTCCACCGAGGGCATCGATTTCCTTGACCAGGTGGGTTTTTCCGATACCCCCGATTGCCGGATTACAGGACATCTGGCCCAGCGTTTCAATGTTGTGGGAAATCAGCAGGGTGCGCGTTCCCATACGCGCAGCCGCCAGCGCGGCTTCAGTACCGGCATGGCCGCCGCCAACGACAATGACATCAAAATGATCGGAAAAACTCATGTGCTTCAACAATGCCCGGTTTCAGGGGAGCCAAGTATACGCATTTCGCCGGGGATTTTCCTGTTTATTGGTACCCGTTGGTATTCGGTCCGGTAACGCGGCAGTCCGGGTTTTTATCCGGGTTCTTCAAAGGATTATTGGATATATGTATATACAGAGATTGTCATTATTCAAATATTATTACTGCTATTAAGGCCTCCATGGGCGGTGGAAATAATATGAATATCTTTTTTTATCAAAGGCTTGAATTGATTTAAAGGCTGTGTAAAACGGGTTTGGAAACAGCGTGCGAATCCGGTATTGGATGTAGATAAATCCGCTGTTTATCCACAGCGCGGAGCGGAGCTTATTTTTGTACACAAGCAGAACAGGGTTTACACAGGTTTGATTCACAGCTTGTGAAATTGTTGTTTGCCGATGCACTCTCAGAGCCACAATCCGAATACAGAACCAGGGACGACTATAACTGGAAGAAACAATCTCTGTTGTCGATTCACGTCAGAGGTGTGCGTCGTTAATCGGCCGTTTGCAGGGGCGTTTGTTTCAGCCGATTCAATGCCAGCTCCAGTTTGGGTTGGTCAAACAGCGTTAATTTACGTTGAGCCCAATTCTCTCCGGCAGGCCAGTGACGTACTCCGTCGAGTATGGATTCAGGATCCGGTGATACCTTTTCTTTGGTCAGCAGCCAATCCACGGTGGAAAGCAGTTCCTTCCAGGGCTTGGCGTGGCTGGCGCGGAGCAACGACGGCGGGAATTCGGCCCTGGACAGGGCGCAGCGGCCCTGCCACAGTTCCATCAAAGCAACGCGAAAAACATCCTGGCCGATACGCTGGCGCACCTCTTGGGTGCGTTCCGTGACCGGAATTGCTGCCAGGCGTGCTTCCACCTCGGCAGACAAGGTGGGTGCAGGGTGAACTTGCAGTGCATGCAACAGACGCAGGGCTTCGTACAACTGCGCGGGATTGTTGGCGACACCGGCACTAGCCATGCCCGAAGGTAACGGGTGGGCTGCCGAAGGCAAGCCGATACGTTCCATCACGCCATGTTCCGGTACGGCCAGTAGAGTATCGACGCCCTGGGCTTTTGAAATAAGGGTAGGCAAGGCCTGCATGGGTTTACTTGTCTTCTGTAGCCCAACCCGCGCCATTTTGATCGCCATAAGACAGGTGGTTCCATTCAATTCGGCGGCTGCGCCAGTGGCTGTCGATAGCCTGGGTGAACTCCGCACGTACCAGTTTGCCGCGGGCGTGTAGCCAATCGTCGTCTTCCCGGCGGACTATCACCCCTTCCAGCGGGCCACTACGGAATTTGCTTTGCTGCGTGGATACCAGTTCCTTCAATGCCTTAAGGGTGACTTTTTCCTTTAGCAGGTATGGGGCGGTTGCCACCTGTATTTTCCGGGCCAATGCATCACGTCTGCGGGTACTCCAGAATCGCCTTTCGCGGCGGTCGTACACATCGAACAATAACCACCAGTCCGGGAGGCTGGAGTAATCGAGGGAATGACGCGCGGCGCACCACTCGCCGAACAAAATCAAATACTCGTCCAGCACATCAAACAGCCGGCTTTCATGGATAGCAAGCCATTGGTCCAGTCGGGAAAACTGTCCGCCATGTGGAGAGTGCAAATAGGTGCCGCGGTTCTGCGCTCGCAAATCACCATCCGGACTGACGGAAAAGCCCAGATTGGCGCCATCGAGCTTCTCCTCAATCACCACCGCAGTGCTTAGTAGTTCATCAACCTCTTCAGGGGAGAGTACTTTGTCGTCACGCGGCGTTCCCTGGCCTAACCAAGCGAGGTGCGGGGTATGGGGGAAGCGGAAGAAGTTGCTCATGGTAAGTCTGGTACGGCGTTGTCGGGAAACTTCTGCTCATAAAAACGGCAGATATCGGCCGGGCATAGAAACTCCACGCGGATGCCGCTATCCGCAAGGCTTGACCACCAGTTCAGCCATTTGGAGTCTGTGGCTTGTAGAATGGGCGGTTTGGACAGGTGGGCATTGGCTACGGCTGGAAACTTACGGTCTGGAGGGTCAAATTCTGCCTGCAGTTCTGCCTCCGGAAATTCATCAAAAAAGCCCTGCGCCGTTTCCGTTAGCGTCACTTGTGCGACATGCGCTGTATTGGTTTGGTTCTGCAGCAGCCATTTCAGAAAGACACCGCCAACACTATTTGATTTATTCGCGCTGAGTTTGTGCTGATACTCCCCAAGAATTCGATACTCATCATCAATAACTATCGTTGATGACTTCTTCACTTGTTCCAGGCGCGCGATGCACGCGGACAAGCATTCATCAGAGATATCCTGGTGCTGACCATCTGCCACCAACAACACATTGGTATCAATGACCACTTCAGCCATTCGTGGCATCCTTTTTCTCTTGTTGACGACGCTTGATAGCAGCCTGAGTTCGAGCAGTCAGTTCCCCCATCTCATCACCGAAGAAATTATCCGGCCAGTTCTCAATATTTCCATAGAGGTCTACACGCAACTCTTCAAGATCGACACCAGAACGTGTTCTGTTGGCAAAATATATGGCTACTTCACCTGGAGAGATCACTCCTTCCGCGATTCGTCGTTGCAAACGTACTAGAAAATGCTCGGAATGACTTTCGACGATCAGTTGCACATTGCGAGGGACCCCATACTGATAGGCCTGTACCGCACTGATAAACACGTCCGCCAACTCACACTGAACCTGTGGATGCAGATGAATTTCTGGTTGCTCCATCCAGACTGTGGAGTTTGCTGGTGCATAAAAAGCCTGCACCAGAGCCGGTAACACCTGAGAAACACCGAAACCGACATCTGTCAGCTTAACTTCAGGAGAATCTTTGTGGGTACGAACCAGCACCTCGTATTCTTTCCTGCCTTTGGAAATGGGCCGTACGACAAAGCTTTCGATCACCCCGAGATCACGCAACCAGGCGGCAATAAACGTATCAAACACTGCCCGTTGTTTTTTATGGCCCCGGTTGAGCATTCGTTCTTCCTGGGTCGCTGATAAAAGTGCGGGAATGGCGAATTCACCCCGGGGACCGACATCAGGAACCATATCTCCCGCCCATGAGTAGGTGCGCTTGGGGGGTTCACGCAGCGGCCCCAGGTATGTCAAGCCCGCCAACAAGCGCTCGGTTTCCAGGGAAAACTGCGTTAAAGGAGCTGCGTTCTGATAACGGGCGAGGGTTACGTCGGAAAAACGATAGAATTTTTCCGGTTTTTCCAGAGGCCAGGCTCTTCCCATACTCTTCACCAAGTTAAGTGGCTTAACTTCCAGATAGGCTTTACCGTTGTCATGGATGCCATGACTAGCGGAAAGGGTTGTCTCCCCCTTTTCGGTCAGATCAAAATGAAAAGACTCCAACATCGGCAAGCCTTTTGCGTCAGCACGTAATACTGACCGTAAGCGCATCTGGTCACCACGATACGTATCTTTTTTGGAAATCGGGTTTTTGAAATCCATTGGTTGAGGTAGCTCCCAACCAAGGGTAAATTCCAGCTTCTCTTTCAGATTGTGTTCATGAAGACAGTCCTCGAAAGTTCCCAGATCAATCTGCGAATGCATATCGCCCAAGTGGAGAGCGCGGCGACGGTCGGTTAACAAGGCTGTCTGCTTCAATGCCAGTAGGAGATGCCCGAGGCTGCTTTTTCCGGCACTGTTGGCACCGAAAATCACTGTCAGCGGCGCCATGCGCAGAGGCCCGGTATCCTTCCAGGCCTTAAAGTTCTTGATTCTGAGTTCAGTAAGCATGATTGGTGCCTGTTAAAATCGAAAAGTTGGTTCAGTTGTATGTGATACAGGTTGTTTTATTGAGCATGTTTACACATCCAGCGGTCTGGGTTCCATGCCAATTCGTTTCTTGAACAGAAACCCTTCCTCTTCACGGCTGTGAAGCCGCACCCTTACAAGGTCTTCGAATTCGGAGGCTCGGGCCAGTATCTGCCATCAGCATAGGCCACATCGAGTTCATTTTTAATATCCTGCGCGCGAATGGATGTGAAGGAACGCGCGAATTCGCTGAAGTCCTTTATCAATTGTTCTCTTAGCGAAAAAACGGCCATAGCCTCGTTCCTTAATCTGTTGCTTTGCGATCAATATATCCCTCCGCCAGTGCTGGCCGGAGATAGAGCTTTTCAAAGTTGTCACGTCCGGTAAGATCGAGGGCAGCCATCAACTCTTTTCGGCTCATGGCGCCTTGCAGCACTCCTATCAGACTGGTGACTTGCCCTGCGACTTGCCCTGCGACTTGCCCTGTAACAGGGGCCACCTCTGACATGGGCATGCTGAGCCGAATGAACTGGGAGGCGAAGGTGAAAGCTTCTCGCGGGTAGGCTTTGAGGATGCGAGGCATGCAGGAGCCCAGGTATTCGACCATGCCCAGATCCTTGAATACCCGCATCAGCGTCTTGTTGCGGGGCATGGAGTAGCCGGAGAAAAAGTCCTCCTGCTCCTTGCCGGGATGGATGGCACCGGCAGAGGTGATTTCCAGGCGGTCGTTGAAGATCTTGAATTTGGGTACCAGCTCGGTACTGTAGTTGTTGTGAATGATGGCGTTGATGACCGCCTCGCGCAGTGCTACGGGATTCCACAGCGGGGTTTCGATGCGTTCGCGTGGGGTGATCCGGGTGCGGACACGGTTTTCCACATCTTCGAGTCGTTCCAGCACTCGCTTGCAGGTTTTCACCAGGCAGCAGTAGCCATATTCCTTGCTGTCAATCAGGTCGATGCGATTGGATTCCGTCATGCGCTGTTTTCTTTCTTGTCCGGCCCCTCATCGGCACCACCGGTCCGCACCCAGGCATCCACCTCGGATAACTGGAATTTCCACAGTCGCCCTACCTTCTCGTTTCTAATCGTCGGAAATCTATCAGACTCCGGACGGGAATGTCACGGGTTATTGCAGGAGAGGCTTATACCCTTAAATGGAGAGGGCCCAGGGAGTGGGTCATAATAAGGGGCAGGGGCCCTGTTATTTGGCCTCAGAAGGCTTCCTTGGAACCCAGGGGAACCCGCATTATTTGCCGATGCAGAAGCTCGAAAAAATCTTTCCCAGCAGGTCATCACTGGTAAATTCGCCGGTTATTTCACCCAGGGCGTGTTGTGCCCTGCGCAAATCCTCCGCGACCAGTTCACCCGCCTTGTGTTCCTGAAGCTGTTGCCGGGCACAGGCAAGGGCTTCAGCGGCCCGATGCAAGGCGTCCAGGTGGCGGCGCCGTGCGATAAATCCACCTTCTGCCTGTGAGTTGAAACCGGCGCTTGCCTTCAGGTGTTCGCGCAGCAGCCTTATGCCCTCACGCTGTTTGGCGGACAAATTGATGCAGGTAATTCCGCTGATCGGGTCTGTGCTGATACCCGCGGTACCATGGGTGAGGTCTATCTTGTTTTTGATGACGGTAAGCGAGCTCATATCGGCAACAGCCGCTTCCAGCTGTGGCCATAGCGGATTGTTTTTGTAATCGTCGCGAAGGGAGGCATCTTCCACCAGCAACACCTGATCAGCGCTTCGTATTTCGTTCCAGGCACGTCGGATGCCTTCCTGCTCGACAAGGTCATCACTCTCGCGCAAGCCGGCGGTATCGATGATATGCAATGGCATACCGTCGATATTGATGTGTTCCTTGAGGAGATCCCGGGTCGTTCCGGGCAGTGCCGTCACAATGGCTCGGTCCTGCCCGGCAAGAAGATTGAGCAGACTGGATTTCCCGGCGTTGGGTTCACCGGCAATGACGATGGTCAGACCTTCCCTGAGAATGGCCCCCTGCCGGGCCTGTACCAGGACCTCATGCACTTGTTTTTGAATCTGTTCAAGGCGGCCTGCAATATTGCCGCTGTCCAGAAAATCCACTTCTTCTTCGGGGAAATCAATGGCCGCCTCCACATAGATGCGAAGTTCGGTGATCGCCGTGACCAGCTCTGCTATGCGTGAGGAAAATTCCCCCTGCAGCGAACGAATGGCGCAGCGGGCCGCCTGTGAGGAACTGCTTTCGATCAGGTCGGCAATGGCTTCCGCCTGGGCAAGATCGATCTTGTTGTTTAAAAAGGCTCGTTCCGAAAATTCACCGGGTCTTGCAATCGTCGCGCCGGCCTGCAAAATTTCCCTGATTAGAAGATCCATGACAAATGGACCACCATGGCCATGAAACTCGACCACGTCTTCACCGGTGTACGAGTGGGGGCCCGGAAAGAAAATACTGATGCCGACATCGAGAATGGAGCCATCCACGGCGTAAAAAGAACCATAATGAGCATGGCGGGGAGTCGGCATGAAGCCAAGGATGGCCTGGGCGATGACAAGAGAATGGCTGCCGGAGACGCGAACGATCCCCACGCCACCCATTCCGGGCGGTGTGGCGATGGCGCAGATGGTCTCATGCGTGTAATGCAAAGATTTATGAACCTTTGGCGGCGTAGGATTCGTCTACTTTTTTATTGATATACCATTGCTGGAAAATGTTGAAGACATTACCAACCAACCAGTATAAAACAAGGCCTGCCGGAAACCACAGGAAGAAAATGGTAAAGATGATGGGCATGAATTTCATCACCTTGGCTTGTACAGGGTCCATGGTCGTCATGGGGGTCAGGGTTTGCGATATGAACATCGTGGCGCCCATGATCAGGGGCAGAACGAAGTAGGGATCCATTACCGACAAGTCCCGATACCAGAGAATAAAGGGTGCATGCCGGAGCTCAACACTTTCATTCAATACCCAGTACAGGGCCAGCAGCACCGGCATCTGCAACAGCATCGGCAGGCAGCCCCCCATGGGGTTTACTTTTTCTTTGCGCCACAGTTCCATCTGGGCCTGCATGAGCTTCTGCTTGTCTTCGCCGTATTGATCCTTCAGCCTGGCAATCTGTGGACCCAGACGCCGCATCTTCGCCATGGACCGGTAGCTGGCCGCGGAAAGGTAGGAAAACAGGAGCTTGACGATGATGGTCAGGAAAATAATCGACCAGCCATAGTTTCCAACGACACTATCGATTTTTGTCAACAGCCAGAAAATGGGAGAGGCAATGAACCAAAGCCAGCCATAGTCTATCGTGAGTCCAAGATTGGGAGAAATCTCTTCAAGGCGGTATTGATCCTTGGGGCCGGCATAGAAGGAGGCATCGAAAGATGCGGTTTCTGCAGGCGCCACGGAAAACTCGGGACTGACGAAGCCCATGATATAGTCTCCCGACGCATTCTTGCGCGTGGTATAGGTGTGGGTGAGACCCTGGTCAGGAATCCAGCCACTCAGGAAATAATGTTGGGAGAAGACAATCCAGCCGCCATCCACAACATCTTTGCTGGGGCCATCGTCGATGTCATCGAAGTCTATTTTCTTGTAGGGATCATCGTTGGTAGTCAGAGCAGCACCCAGGTAGGCTCTGACACCCACACCACCGGCAGTGCTCGGGTCGGGCAGGCCATCCCGCTTGATTTGACCAAAGAGGTTGCCGTTCCAGGGCATGTTGCTCCGATTGTCAACAAGGTGTTGAACCCCGATCAGATAATCATCGCCGTGGAAGGTAAAGCGTTTCGTGATATTGACCTGATTGCGGTCAGTGAACGTGAGATCGATGCTCAATTCGCCCTCGGCATCGTCCAGCTGGTAATGCTGTCGGGCGCTCTGATACACGGGGCGGCCGTCAGCCGTGGCATCGGGGCCATCACGGCCAATCAGGCCAGACTGGGCAATATAGATACCGCGGGCATCATTGCGCAACAGAACCAGAGGGTCTTCGGGTGTTTCGAGCGTGGTGGGATATTGCGGCAGGGAAACCCCGACAATATCGCCGCCGTTCAGGTCTATGGCGACGATATGTACCGGTGTGGTCACGGTAATGAGCGAGGATGATTGCCTGCCGTTCTCTTCGGCAGGGGAGCTTGCGCTGGCCGGAGGCTGGGGCAGATCCAGGGCGGGAGCCTGTGAGCCGGTCTCGGACACCACAGCGGGCACGTCAGAAGATGGCACGGGGCGGCTGGTTTCGCTGGATGTTATCGGGGCAGGTGCCGGGGCCGGGCTGGCCGGATAATCCTGATTCCATTCCAGCAGCAGCAGATATGAAACAATGGCCAGGGCTGCGATCAAAGCAAAACGTTTGTAGTCCATAGGTAATTACAGCTTTTTGAAAAGGGGTGAAATGGTCTCCGGAACGGGATCAATACCCCCTTCATGGAATGGATGACAGCGGGAAATCCGGCGTAGCCCCAACAGGAAACCCGACCTCAGCCCATGCTTTTCTATGGCTTGCCGGGTGTAGTGGGAACAACTGGGGTGAAAACGGCAGGCGTTGCCAATCAGGGGGCTGAGCAGGTATTGGTACAGGGTGATTAACTTGAGGGCCACTTTGGTCATTGAAAACCTCAATCCAGAATCAAGAGACTGTTCTTTTTTTTTGCAAGAGTTCAGAAAACAGGACATCCAATTGATGCCGGATAGTCTGCTTATCCAGCTCGGCAAGCCCTTTCCTGGCCAGTACAATGAGGTCGATTGTATCAAAATGCTGCTTTTTTGCTCTGAAAGATTCCCGAATCAGGCGCTTCAGGCGATTTCGTTGCACGGCCTTGGCGATATTCTTTTTCCCGACCACAATGCCGAGGCGTGCGCCGGCGTGTTTGGAGGAGCGTGCGAGCAAAAGAAAATGGCGGCTTGATACCCGGAAATCAGGGTTTTCAAAGACGGGAGTATAGTCTTTGCTGCTCAGGAGCCGGGATTTTTTGGGAAATCCCTGATCGGGCGCTGCCAAACGTACCTCGTTAGTAAGGTAATGGATCTCAGGCAGATAACTGAGCGCGACCTTTGGCACGTCGGCGATTGATGACCTGACGGCCATTTTTGCTTGCCATGCGAGCCCGGAAACCGTGAGTTCTGGCTCGTTTTATCAGACTGGGTTGAAAAGTTCTTTTCATAGTGAATTCCGGATTGAGCGTGTAGATGCCGAATTTTCAGGGTTTTTGGCCTGAAAACAAGATCGCGAATTTTATAGGCTCTGTAATGATAATGCAATTGTATTCTTTGGCTGCCCGGATAACAGAAGAGCCCGGGAAGCAAGTAAGGTTTTGAACCGGACGGGGCGACGCGCAGCGATCGAAGATATACAAAGCTTTTCACAATTTATCCACAGGGAATACCTGTGAACTCTGTCAGAAAACCGACAGAAATAATTTCCATTTTTTACTTGTTTTTTCAGAGATTATTATTTAAGTAATTGAAAAATAAAAATAAAAATTCGATAGAAAAAGTCATGATTTTTTGTTTTTTGTGTGGATAACTTCAGTTGCTATGAGTAAAATTAGCTCGCAATTGATTTAAGAAAGCGCTGGACAAAGCTGCCACTGTTGCATTGGCGAAGGCCGGGTCTCAGTGAAATCGGTACCGTCATCCCGGCTTACGCAGGATGACGGCTCATTCAGCGTTTTCCCAAGAATAAAAACAACCCTGGAGTGTTCCTGTCGTGATTCTGGCTATCTGGCAAAAATGTGTATATTGCCTGAAAAATGAGCTTCCCTCACAACAATTCAACACCTGGATAAGACCCTTGCGTGCAGTTGGTGGTGAAACAACCCTGCATTTGCAGGCACCGAACAAATTTGTTCTCGAGTGGGTCAAGGACAATTTCCTTGAGCGGATTGTTTTACTGGTCAATGAAACCAGCGTGGATACACCTCCCCGGGTTTGTCTTGAGATAGCGGATTTCAAGGTTGGTGGAGAGCCCGGGTTGGCTGCTGACCGGGCATTGGCTTTCGAAGAGGACGATCGGGAGCCCGGCGCGATGCCGGACAACGACAGGTCAGAGCTCCAGGAACAGGCCCGTCCGGAACCAGTGCCCACGAGGCTCCGGCAGACCACGTCAAAAATCAAAAAAGTCAATGTTGAAGGCGGCTTGCGCTATAAAGGGGAGCTGAACAAGAGTTATACCTTCAACAACTTTATAGAAGGTAAGTCCAATCAGCTGGCCAGAGCGGCAGCCTCGCAGGTTGCCGAGAATCCGGGCGGCGCCTATAACCCTCTTTTCATTTATGGAGGGGTCGGTTTGGGAAAGACCCATCTGATGCATGCAATAGGCAATTATCTGGTGGAGCAAAACCCCAGCGCAAATGTGGTTTATCTGCACTCCCAGACCTTCGTCGGCAGCATGGTATCGGCCTTGCAACTCAATGCGATCAATGAATTCAAACGCTACTATCATTCTGTTGATGCCCTCCTGATCGACGACATTCAGTTTTTTGCCAACAAGGAGCGCTCCCAGGAAGAATTTTTCCATACCTTTAATGCCATCTTCGAGGGGGGGCGGCAGATCATCCTTACTTGTGACAAGTATCACAACCAGATCAATGGCCTGGAGGACAGGCTCAAATCCAGGTTTGGCTGGGGTCTTTCGGTCGCCGTGGAACCTCCGGAGCTGGAAACAAGAGCGGCGATCCTGATCAACAAGGCCCATCGTGAACAGGTTTTTCTGGCGAACGAAGAAGCCATGTACATGGCACAGAAACTGCGCTCCAATGTCCGCGAACTCGAGGGCGCCTTGAAGAAAGTGATTGCCCATTCGCAGTTCATGGGCGTGGAAATCAGCATTCCACTGATCCAGGAGGCTCTCAGGGATCTGCTGGCAATACAGAACAAGCTGATCAGTGTGGACAACATTCAGCGAACCGTGACCGAGTACTACAAAATCAAGATGGCTGATATGATATCCAAGCGACGCAACCGCTCGGTGGCCAGGCCCAGACAAATGGCCATGTGTTTGGCAAAGGATCTGACCAACCATAGCCTGCCGGAAATAGGGGATATGTTTGGTGGGCGGGACCATACGACCGTTCTGCATGCCTGCAGAAAAATTAATGAACTTAAACAATCGACCATTGATATCAGCGAGGATTATCAGAATTTGTTACGCTCATTGT
>JAVVEZ010000025.1:0-42414 GCA_032250895.1 Pseudomonadales bacterium
CTGATCACCAGACAGGCCCCCGGATCCATGGCATCGAACTGCGCTGTGGCAGTGGTGGCCAGACTCGTCTCGGCCTTTGCTGCCGGCTGGGGAGACTGCGCCATCGACATCTGCGGCTTCAGATCGTTTCCAGACGCCACTAAAGACTCACTGGCAGAGCGGATATCGACGCTGGCCGCACTGGCTTCAGCGACAACGGGGGCTGGTCCGGACTGTGCATACAGGCTGAATGAAGTCAGCATCAGCGCCAGCGGGAGTGATAACCTTAGGAATTCTCTCAATACTTCCATTATTTTCAACATATACTCACCTCGTTCTGATTTCGAACTTCTGGCTTTGAACACCGGCTATTCTAGGGGACTGTCAAAGCCCTGTCTAACCTTCTCTGCAAGTCCACACAGTCTTAGACCGGTTCAGCCAGAATTTCTTCAGACGCCCGGCAAATACCTCTCAAGGAGCCTGCCGACCTCAGGATGATTTTCTCCACCCTGAGGCCATCATCAAAACGGATTGCATCAGGCCATGGAGGTCTTGAACGAGTCGTCTGGCTGTGCCGCCTGTGCTCCGGCCGACCGGCCGGTACCCAGCTTCAGGAAAATCAACACGATGCCGGCCAGCAACGAGCCCATACCCATGATCAGGCCCACCGTAGGCAGACTGGAACCACCGTCGAGCAGAAAACCTGCCAGAATGGGCGACAACACCGCTCCACCACGACCAACACCAATGGCAAACCCGGTCCCGGTCGCACGCACATGTGTGGGAAAGGCATTGGCCATGATGGAATACAGCCCCGTGATGCCCGCATTGCCGAAGAAGCCGGCGAAAGCCGCCAGCATTTTCATGCGATCGAGATCCTCCGGTGTGCGACCAAAGATGGCGACGCCGACAGCGGTAAGCACCAGAATGGCAATGGTCAGCTTCCGCAACTCGAAACGCGTGGTCAGCAAACCGAAAATGGCCCCCCCCAGCGCACCGCCGACATTGGCCCAAACCAGTACGCCTCCGGCCAGGGACGGCAAGAATCCCATATCGGCAACGATTTTTGGCGTCCACTTCAGAATGAAATAGAAGGTGGTGACGTGAAGAAAGTAGGCAGCCGTTATCATCAGCGTGATGGCGATCAGCCCTGGCTTGAATATCTCTGCCACTGACTTCTTGCGTTCTTCAGAAGAAATGACCGGCAAGGCACTGACTGTCGAGTGTTTCAGGCGTATGAGAATGCCATTGATCTTTTCCAGGGCGCCTTCAGGTTGCTTGCGCGTCAGCCATTGAATGGATTCAGGTACCAGAAAATAAACGACAGGAATAAGAAAGGCGGTCACCGCTGCGCCAAAATAGAAAACCGCACGCCAGTCGTAACTGGCAAGCAGGTTGGACGCAATCATGCCTCCGAAAACGCCTCCCAGGGGGTAACCGATTACCATCAGGGAAATGCACAGTGCGCGCCGTCTGGCGTTGGCAAACTCCGCTGTCACGGCATTGGTACAGGCCAGCATGCCGCCAATGCCCAAGCCGGTGAAGACCCGCCAGATCGAGAGTTCCACCGTGTTGCCGGTACCCGGGACCATCACCATACCGAGGCTCATCACCATCAGGCAGCCCAGCAGGGTATTGCGGCGGCCGATCTTGTCGGCCACGCCTCCCAGCAACACCGAGCCGATGGCCATGCCGATCAACTCCATGGAAAGCACGATGCCCAGTCCCGCCTGGGTAGTCCCCCATTCTTCGGCAATACCCGGCGAAGCGAAGCTGATCGAGAGCACATCGAAGCCATCCAGGGCATTGAGAAAAACCGTGATGGCAACCACGATGATTTGCAATGTGCTCATCGGGGAGCTGTCCAGCAGTTTGCGCGGATCAATGGCAGTAGATGTCATGGCAGGTAATATCCCCTATCAATACTTTTATGTGTAATGTGGATTCGTTACTTGTTATCAGGCTTGACGTATTTATAGGTATGGCGGGTGTTCATCAGCCTGTCCCGTTTTCACTGATGCCGAAGCATAAAGCACCTGTCCTCACATGACAATCCAAATTCATGGCGTCTCAGGGCTCGGTGCCGTCCTTGAGGGCTGTGGCAGTGCTCCCGTTCCGGGCCAGCCAGACCGCAAGGCTCGTCCGGCCATATCTGCTCTGTAGCCTTTCGTACTACATTACCCAGAGCCTTGCGCTTGATCATAATCAAACCAGGAGTCGGTCGGACTCAGGGAATGGGTCGGCAGGTAGATTGTTCGCAGCACCTGCACTATAATCGGTCATTGATTCAGCACCCCACCTTGATCCAGGCAACTGATGTCCACATCCAATATTATTAGTAACTTAATGATTAATAGAAGAAAATTTATTTCCAGCAGTTCCCGCAATGCGGCGGCTCTGGCGCTTTGCATGCCGGCTTTATCCTCTCGGGTTTTTGCCCAGGAAAGCCGTAACGGCGCATCAGCGGAGCTGGTCGCACAGCCTTTGGGCAATGACTTGACACTGATCTCGGGCGCCGGCTGCAATGTACTGGTAAAGAAAGCCGGCAATGGTGACTTGCTGGTCGTGGATGGCGGCCTGCAACACAACGCCGAAAAACTGCTGGCCCTGATCACGGCAGAGACCTCATCGAGCAGGATCAGCACCCTGGTCAATACCCACTGGCATCGCGAACAAACAGGCCTGAATGAGGCCGTTGGCGCAGCCGGTGGTCGCATTTTTGGCCATGAAAACACCCGGCTGTGGCTGAGCGTGGAGATTCAGCGTCCCTGGGAAGAGACCCCCTTTGCTCCTCTCCCGGAAATTGCCCGCCCCAACGAGACCTTCTATCATTATGGCGACCTGAACCACGGCACGGAAACCCTTCTTTACGGTTACATGCGTCAAGCCCATACCGACGGTGATGCCTATGTCTACTTCCCCGAGGAAAACGTCATCCACGCCGGCGGCGTCATCTCCAATGAGGGTTGGCCCATCATTGACTGGTGGACAGGCGGCTGGATCGGTGGCCTGGTGGATGGTCTGGAGATCATTATCAAGGCCAGCAATGAAGCAACCCGGATCATCCCTGCCAATGGTCCGGTCATGAGCTATGCCGAACTGCTGACGATGCGGGATATGTATGCCACCATCTTTGAGCGCATTCGCAACCTGTTCATGAAGGCACAGGGGCCGCAGGAAACCCTGGCAGCGAAACCTACTGCCGAGTTTGATGCGCAATGGGGCAATTCTGACCTGTTTGTGCTGCTGGCCCATCAGAGTGTGCTGGCACATTACGCACCGGATGCCTGAGACAGCAGCGCATCGCCCAGTTGAATGTTTTGTGGCAGAAAAGGTCTAAGATCAGTAGAGTTGGCAGGCTGTTGAAAAACAGACTCCTAATCCGGACCATGGATGGCCCGGCCGCAAATCAAGCACGCAAGTGATTGAATTGTCGTATCCGGTTTGCGGACATGTGCCGCAAACCGGCTTGAAAAAGTTCATGAATGGACTTTTTCAACAAACTGTTAGTGAAATTCTGGAAATGGTGAATACTGAGATGGTCAAAAAAATTCTTGCAGCAAGTATCTGTTCAATCACGGTCATGGGTCTGGGAATGCACCCCGGCATGGCAGCTGATGACAGCCATGACTTTGAAGCTCTGCAGCGGGCAGGACAGGAATGGGGTTTTCTCGATCAGTATTGTTCCGAATGCCACAATTTCGATGACTATTCCGGTGGTATCGACTTCACCTCTTTAAACCCTGATGATCTGCCCGAAAACGCCGACATTTTCGAGAAGGCGGTGCGCAAGCTGCGCGGCGGCATGATGCCACCGCCAGGCCAGGAGAAACCTGCCGAGGAGCGCCGGGACGAGTTTGTCGCATGGCTGGAATCCTACCTCGATGAAGCCGGCAGCGTGACGCTGGAACCGCACCGAATAGCCCTGCATCGTCTCAACCGCAAGGAATATGTCAACGCCATCCGTGATCTGGTGGGCCTGGAAATCAACCCTGCCGCCGTCCTGCCCGAAGACAATACCAGCGAAGGCTTCGATAATGTGGCCGATGCCCTGCAGATATCCCCTTCCTTTATTGATCAGTATGTTTCTGCGGCCAGAACCATCATGGAGCAGGCCGTAGGAGATCCGGCACCGTCTCTGAGCAGCACTACCTATACACCACGGGAAGCAGGACCGACCCGTGCCGAAGGCGGCAGTTCCCAGCAGTTTCATATAGAGGGCTTGCCTTTGGGCACCCGCGGCGGCCTCCTGGCAGAGCACTGGTTTCCCGCTGATGGCGAATACTCCATCAGTATTGGTGATCTGGCCCAGGCCCTGTGGGTCTACAATATGGAATTCAAAAATACCCTGATCGTGACGGTGGATGGCGAGAAAATCTTTCAGGTGAATATCGGCGGTGAACAAGACATGAAGTCCATCGATGTGGACCAGGACCCGTCGGTGGACGCCATCAATGCCCGGCTGAAAAACATTCCCTTCACCACCACTGCGGGGCCGCACAAGGTCGGTGTCACCTTTGTCAGACGGACCTTTGCCGAATCCGATGACCGCTTGCAGCATTTCATTCCCGGCTCCGTGCAGGATCGTATCCTGTCCATCAATTCGTTTGAGATAAGAGGCCCCTATAATCCGGCAGGATTGCAATCAAGCCCGAGCCGGGACAAAATTTTCAGTTGTTACCCCAAGGCAACAGCAGAAGAAAAAGCCTGTGCCGAGAAAATCATCACCGCCTTCGCCAGCAGGGCCTATCGGCGGCCCGTGACTGCCCAGGATACCGACATCCTGCTGGACTTCTATGAAGCCGGGTATGAAACAGGCGGTTTTGACGAAGGCATCCGACAGTCCCTGACCCGGGTATTGTCCAGTCCGAACTTCCTCTACCGGGCAGAGACCGCGCCCCCGGATATGAAACCGGGAAGCATTTATCAATTGGGCGGTGAAGAGATGGCTTCCCGGCTCTCCTTTTTCCTGTGGAGCAGCCTGCCGGACCAGGAGTTGCTCGATCTGGCCGCTGCCGACAAGCTCAAGGATCCCGAAATACTGGAGGAGCAGGTCCTGCGCATGCTGGCAGATCCGCGCTCGCGTACCCTGGCCTCCAATTTCGCCTATCAATGGCTTGGTCTGGCCAATCTGGATGATATCAACCCCGACCGCGGCATCTTCCCCTATGCTTCAGGCGCAGGCGATCTGCGTGCTGATTTCAAGAAAGAGGTTGAACTGTTTGTCGACAGTGTTTTCCGGGAAAATCGCAGTGTCATCGATCTGCTGGATGCCAACTACAGTTACCTCAACGAAAGACTGGCCTTGCACTACGGCATCAACACGGTCAAGGGCAACCGTTTCCGAAGGGTTGAACTGGAAGACTCCAGGCGTTGGGGACTGCTGGGCAAGGGCGGCGTGCTGATGGTTTCCTCCTATCCCAACCGTACCAGTTCGGTACGACGGGGTGCCTGGGTCATGGAAAGGTTGATGGGAACCCCGCCTTCTGCTCCGCCTCCCAATGTGGAAGCGCTGGTGGAAAACGTGGAAGGCAAGCCTGCCTCGACGGTGCGGGAAAGAATGGAACAACACCGCCAGAACCCAAGCTGCAATGCCTGTCATGCGGTACTTGATCCTCTGGGTTTCGCCCTCGAGAACTTCGATGCAGTGGGCCGCTGGCGCGAACGGGACCGCTTCACCGGCACCGAAATCGATGCCTCGGGAGAACTGCCCAACGGCGATCCCATCAATGGCCCGGCTGATCTGAGAAAGGCCCTGTTGGCCCGCCCCGATATGCTGGCACAGACCCTGACCGAAAAACTGATGATTTATGCATTGGGCCGCACCATTGAAACCTCGGACATGCCCATCGTCAGAGCCATTGTCAGAGAAGCCGCCAAGGATGACTATCGCTTCTCATCACTGGTCATGAATATTGTGCGCAGCCGCCCGTTCCAGACACGAGTGGTACCTGAAACAGCTAATGTCAACGGCCAGAATGGCGTAGCCTTGAACGACTAAACGGAGATCATTATGTTTATCACGAAAAAGCATTTGTCACGCAGAACGGTGTTGCGCGGACTGGGCAGCAGCGTTGCATTGCCCTTGCTCGATGCCATGATCCCTGCCAGCACCGCGTGGGCGCAGACAGCCGCCAAACCACAAACACGCCTGGGTTTTGTTTTTTTCCCTCACGGTGCTGTCATGGAACGCTGGATGCCCGCCAGTACCGGCACTGACTTTGAAATGTCGGAAATCCTCGCTCCGATAGCAAAATTCAGAAACAAAATGACCATTGTTTCCGGTCTGCGCAACAAGCCCGCCGAGAGCAATGATCCCCACGGCATCATCGCCGGTACCTGGTTGCGCTGTGTTGCCCCGAAGGATGTCAGCGATCCGACCAAGGGCACGACGGCCGATCAGATCGCGGCCAAGTATATGGGCCAGGGCACGGCCTTTCCTTCACTGGAACTCGCCACCCCCACCGGCGGCCCCTGTGCGGCCGGCTATTCCTGCTCTTTTGGCAGCACCCTGTCATTTCGCTCGCCGACCCAGGCCTTGCCCATGGAAAACAATCCACGCAAGGTGTTCTTTCAGTTGTTTGGCCAGGGTGACAATGCCCAGGAGCGTGCTGCCATTGTCGATGAAACCGGCAGCATCCTCGACTCCATCATGGCAGAGACTGCGTCCATGCAGAAAAAACTGGGACCTCAGGACAGGGTCATGGTCGATAACTATCTGCAATCAGTACGCGAAATAGAACGACGGGTGCAGAAAATAAAAACCCAGGATCTGACCGGAATAGAGATTCCTCCTGCCCCGGTGGGCATCCCGGACAATTTTGAACAGCATCTGAAAATCATGTATGACCTGATCGCTCTTGCCTACCAGGCCAACCTGACCAATGTGGCCAGTTTCATGATGGAAAAAGAAGTCAGTATGCGGACCTATACCAACATCGGCATCTCCGAGGCCTTCCATCCCCTGTCTCATCATGGGGAAGAGCCCGAAAAGAAAGCCAAGCTGGCAAAAGTGCAGACCTATCATACCCAGGTCTTCAATTATTTCCTGCAAAAGCTTGATGCGATGCCTGAAGGCAATGGATCGGTGCTGGACAACTCCATCATTCTCTATGGCAGCAACATGAGCAACAGCAACAAACACAACAACGATCCTCTGCCGAATGCCGTGTTCGGCCTGGGCGGCGGTACCTTGAAGGGCGGCCAGCATTTGCTGTATCCACAGGATACCCCGCATGCCAACCTGTTGCTGACAATGCTGAACCGTGCCGGCATCCCGGAAACCTCTTTCGGTGACAGCACCGGTGTTCTTACCGAAGTTTAAAGGAGCGGCATGATGAAAATTCGGATTCTTCTGGCATCCCTGCTATTGACGGCAAGCGGGCTGGGTTTTGCCCACGGCAATCTTGCCGATGTCGTCGCCTCCGGCAGTCGTGCGCATGCCCTGACCATGATCAGCGAGGGCACTGATGTGAATGCCCAACAGGCCGATGGTACGACGGCACTGCTCTACGCCATTCACCAGGGTGATGAAGAATTGGTAGCCGCACTCATCGAGGCCGGGGCCGATGTCAACCACAGTAACCTTTATGGTGCCAGTGCGCTTTTCGAAGCAGCGGTACTGGGATCAAGCTCCATCATTGAAATGCTGCTCGACAAGGGCGCTGATGCCAACTGGCGCAATCCCGAGGGCGAAACCGCCCTGATGGTGGTCGCACGCTCAGGCAATATTCCGGCGGCCAAAGTCCTGCTCGCCCATGGTGCCGACATCAACGCCAGGGAACATTGGGGAGCTCAGTCTGCCATTATGTGGGCAGCCGCACAGAGCCAGCCGGAAATGCTGAGGTTTCTCATCGATCAGGGTGCCGACATCAACGCCCACGGGCTCGCCCGACTCTGGAACCGGCGCATTACCTCGGAACCCCGGCCCAAGGATATGAACAAGGGCGGATTTTCACCCCTGCTTTATGCCGCCCGTCAGGGCTGTACCGAATGCGTAAAAATCCTCGCGGCTGCCGGTGCCGATCTGAACGCGACAGACCCCGATCGCGTCAGTGCCCTCAACCTGGCCCTGATCAACCTTCATTTCGACACGGCGGCCACCTTGATAGAGGCTGGCGCAGATGTCAACCAATGGGATTTATTCGGCAGAGCCCCATTGTATAACGCCATCGACCTCCACACTCTGCCCATCGGTGGCCGACCGGATATTCCCTCCGACGACGCCCTGACCGGTCTTGATATCGCCAAGATGCTGCTGTTGCATGGTGCGAATCCCAACATGCAGCTGAAGCTGCGTCCGCCCTACCGCAATGCCGTATTCGACCGGGGCGCGGACAACATTCTGTCCACCGGCGCCACTCCCTTGATGCGTGCGGCCCGGGCGGCAGATAACGAATCCGTCAAATTGCTGCTTGCCCATGGCGCCCTGGTGGACCTGCCCAATGCCCGGGGGCAGACGCCCTTGATGGTTGTGGCCGGCATCGATTATCCCAGCGCCCCCACCCGGGGACGTTACAAAACCGAAGAAGACAGCATTGAAACCATTCGCCTGTTATTGGCAGCCGGCGCCAATATCAATGCCCTGACCGGAGATCCCGCCCTGCGCATATTTCCGGACGCCGCCGCCTCTGATCGTGGTGCCGGCATGCAACCGGCCATCCGGGGTGCGGCCGTTACCGATGGCCAGACCGCCCTGCATGGTGCCGCAAAACAGGGCTGGACTGACATCGCCAAGTACCTGATCGATCATGGCGCCCGTCAGCAAGTTGTCGATGCCGCTGGCCGAACCCCCTTCGATCTGGCCATGGGACGCTATCCGCCGGCATTCCTGGAAGCGCCCGCAGAACCCCTGGTTGAAACCGCGATGCTGCTGCAGAACGAATGCCTGAATGACGATAATTGCACGATGTCGGAAACGATAGATTTTTCGAATCCCTCCGCCATCAAATAAACAGCGAAGGGACAAGGGCGGGCAATATCCCGGCATGGCAATCGTCGACGTAAAGAATCTGGCTCGCAAATATCCCCTGCCCGGTAAAAATTCCGGGTTCTTCTATGCTGTCAATGGCATTTCCCTGAGTATTCAGGAAGGTGAAATCTACGGGATTCTCGGCCCCAATGGGGCCGGTAAAACCACCTCTCTGGAAATGCTGGAGGGCCTGAGCGACATCGATGCCGGGGAGGCCTTCATTGCCGGCATCGATGTCAAAACCCATCCCCATGCCGTCAAAAAAATCATCGGGGTGCAACTACAGGCCAACGAGTATTTTGATCACCTGTCCCTGGCGGAATTGCTGAGTCTGTTCGCTGCGCTTTATCACAGGCCCGCCAAGCCCCTTGAACTACTGGCCCGAGTCAATCTGGAGGAAAAGGCCCAGGCCAAACCTGCCAATCTGTCCGGCGGGCAGAAGCAGCGTTTTTCCATTGCCTGTGCGCTGGTGAACCAGCCCCGCATCCTGTTTCTGGACGAACCCACGACCGGACTCGACCCCCAGGCAAAACGCAGACTCTGGGAGCTGGTGCAGGATCTCAACAAGAGTGGCATGACGATAGTACTCACCACCCATAACATGGAAGAAGCAGAATATCTGTGCGATCGTATCGCCATCATGGACCATGGCCGGATTATCGCCGAAGGCTCACCCGACAGCCTCATCCAGCAGTATGCCGCCGAGCCGCCAGCAGCACCACAACACGGTAACCTTGAAGATGTCTTCCTGACCCTGACCGGCACTGCCCTGAGAGACTGACAATGAACCGTGCACTGTCCATGACGCTGGCCCGAACCCTGCTCAAAATATTTTTTAGAGATCGGCAGTCCATCTTTTTTACCTTGTTTTTCCCTGTCATTTTCATGGTGGTGTTTGGCTTTATCAATGATGGCAACCCGGATCCCGTCAAGATTGGCATCGTCGACAAGGCCGACAGTGAGGTGGCCGGCAACTTTATCGGCATACTCGGCAACAACCCCCTCTTCAGCATCACCCGGGGCAGTGAAGAGGAATTGCGGGCCGCGCTGCTGGAAGGTGACGAGACCCTGGTGCTGATCCTGCCCGAGGAATTTCAGGACAGTGGCGGCGGTTCCGAACTGACGCTGCTGGTGGATGCATCACAAGTACGGCAACTGGCCCTGATCATGCCATCACTGGAACAGGCCCTGGTCAATATTGAACGCAGTCTGAGAAACAGCGAGCCCTTGTTTTCATTGAAGGTGGAGGATGTCAAGGCGCGCTCGCAGCGCTACATCGACTTTCTGGTGCCGGGCCTGCTGGCCTTCACGCTGATGCAGATCAGTATCGGGGGCAGCGGCTTCAATATCGTGGAATACCGGCGCAAAGGCATTCTGAAACGCCTGTTCGTCACGCCCATAGCGCCGGGGGATTTTATCGCCGGCCTGGTGCTTTCCCGCCTGCTGATCTGCCTCATGCAACTCTCCATTCTGTTGTTGATTGCAGTCTTTCTGCTCAAGATCAGCATCGTCGGCAATCTGGCCTCGCTCTATCTGATCATCATACTGGGAACGATGATTTTTCTCTGCCTCGGATTTTGTGTCGGCAGTTTCGCGAAAACCCAGCAGACCGTCGCGGCGGTGGGAAACATCGTTATTTTTCCCCAGATTTTTCTGTCGGGTATCTTTTATCCCTTGGCGTCCCTGCCTGCCCTCATCCAACCCATAGCCGCCGCCCTGCCGCTTACCTTTGTCGCCAATGCCTTGCGTGAAATCATCAATAACGGGCTGAGTCTGGCGGAGATTGCAACAGACCTGATCGGGATGGGTCTGTGGCTGGCAATTGCTTTTATCCTGGCCGTCAGGCTGTTTGTCTGGAAGGAAGTCGCTGCTTGAAAAAAGAGCTTTTTTTCAGACATCTCAAATTTCAAACAAAGGTTCCAAAACGCTGACAAGCTCATCCACCGGCTTCTGCCGGCTCAGGCTGTCCATGGCTGAATACAGCTTTTTTTGCTGTGCCTGAGTCAATTTTTCCAGGCTGGCAGCCAGATCACCTTCCTTGAGTTCGATGCTGTCGCGGCGGGCATGATTGCGATTCCTGAGAGCATTTTCCAGGACCATGAACCTGCCCAGCACCACATAAGGAAAATTCTTGTTTCTGACAGGTCCCTGCCGCGCCTCATAGCCACCCAGCGGCAAACCTTTCAGCTTGAACCCGGCAATGTGCCTTGCACCAAACCAGACGCCCGAGGCAGAGATCAGGCTGCCGCCCAGCGTGCCCAGCAACAGGCTGTGACCGAGCAGGCTCAAATCCAGCACGGCGCCGGCTGCTGCGCCACCAATCGCCGCCACCGTGGTCAGCTGTTTCTTGCTCAATCCCCAGACAATCCATTTTTCAGTATCAAACAGATTATCCTGCAAGGGCAGATCCTGAACTTCGCTGCGCAGATGGCGATAGCGATAGAGCTGTTTCAGAGCCTCGAAACCCTGCTGTTCCCGCTCTTTCAACCATCGGTAAAAACGCTCTTCCAACAGCCATTGCAAGGCAACGGCCTGGCTTTTCTGCAATACTTTCTGACTTAGCTGATAAGAACACAGATCCCTGAGCTGACTGGCAAGGATTTCCACACTCTGCTGCTTCTGCCAACGCCGGCGGTTACGATAGGCGTCAATCAGTGCATGCAGTGGCTCCCGCCACTCCTCCTTGAGATGGCTGAAGCTCTCCAGAATGGCCAACTGTTTTTCAAAATCTGCCTGCATGGCATTGAAGACCTTGACCACCTTGAAATACTGTCCCAGGGCATGCTTCCAGGGTTCGACATAGGCCTCGTTTTCTATGGGATTGATCAGGGCCATGCCGGGCTGTCCCGTCCAGCGCAGGATTTCCATTTCAGCTTCGTACTCTGCCCCATAAGGTCTGGAGCCATCCACCACATAGAGGACCGCCGCACCGGCAACAATGGCCGCCAGGAGCCGGACCTCATCGGGAAACTCCCGTTGGCAGCTTTCATCTGCCACGAATTGACGTACTGCTGCACTGCGCTGCTCAGCGCTTGTCGCGTGCCTGTGAAGCCACGCCAGGGCTTTGTGGGGGCGCTGGAATCCCGGTGTATCCACCAGTTGGTACCGGCACTGACCAAGCTCGATGGTGAAGGTTTCCGATATCTTTGTTGTCCCGCTCTGCGGCGAGATGGCGACGCTGTCATCCTGTGCCAGCGTCGCCACGATGGACGATTTCCCCTTGTTGGGGTGCCCTGTCACGGCAAAGACAGGAATCATGCCGATACCCCGCCCAGCACGGGCTGCAACACCCTCCACCCTTCCAGGCTGCCACAAAAACGGCGCCATTCATGCAGATGGACCGGGCTGATCGCTGTCATGGCACTGTCTTTCCAGTCCAGCGGCAGGATGAAACCGGAGCCCTGTTCCAGGTAGTCCCTGAGTTCTCCCAAAGGTGCTTCCCAGCTTTTCACCACAACCACCCGAGTCTTGTCTGAAGGGGGATGGGCTTGTTCCTGCATCAGCATCGTCCGCAGATCCGACTGGAAGACATGCTCCGGAGGTCCCAGTCTGGCACTGACGAAGTCAATGCAGAAGCCTGGTGCGTCAGCCCAGTTGACCAGGTCATAGGCAGCGCTGATATGATCAACAACCTTTGCCAGCTCGCCCTCTTCCGGCACCACATTCAGGGGGGTTGTGCTGCTTTGTTCTTTTTTTGCAGGAGTCCTGACCGAGGCCAGATTGCGGCGATAATACAGCAGGGAAACCAGCAGCATGAGAGAACGGGGCAGAAGATTGTACGTACACTGTGCCGCCAGCATGTATTTCCACCAGCTGCCCAGCACAGCGGCATCATGGGACAAGAGACCCAGACGGGAATCCTGGCTTTGTTGCAGCAGTGTCAGCGCAGGCTGAGCCTCCGGCCAGAAACGCCAGGGGATGGCGAGAAGTTTCAGCAAGGGCAGCAAATCCTCGGCCTGGAGCAGCGTGCTGCGCCAGACAAAACTGATGTCACTGCCCACCAGCAGGATAAAAAAGGCCAGCAAACCACCCAGGCCAAAACTCAGCACCACTATCTGGGTCTGGCAAATGAACCAGAGCCTTTGAAGCTTGAAACCGGCCAATGTCAATAATGTCCGTTGCCATTGCCGGGGCCAGAACGGCAGTCGCAACACGTGTCCGGCAAAAGCCCGGCCCGAACCATAGAGCAGGTACAGCAGGCTGAGTACAAAACCCAAAGCCGGCAGGAAGGCAAACAGAAACAGGAGATACAGGAGGTTGACTCGACCTTGCTGGTCGCCCCACAGGACAGCGAAGGCCACGACGAAGCCGAGAAGCAGACTGGCACTTCCGGCCATGGCACTGATCTGCCTGAGTGCGGGCCGTATTTCTTCCAGTTTTTTCAAAGCCGGTGATCCTGGTGAATCCGGAGCAATCAGAGACTCATCAAATATCGACTCTTTCCACTTTCGGGAAAACTATTTTCTGACCAATCTGGATATGTCCGATATCGACCTCAGGATTGTATTGACGGAACAGCCACATCGGCACCGAACGCTGACGAGCCAGGTTCACTACAAAGTCACGATTCCTGATGCTGTAGTCCTCGGTACCCTGAATTCTCCAGTTCCGGAAATACTGGGCCTGAAGGTCGCGGTGATATTCCCGGCGTTTTCGTTCGAAGGCGGCGATGCTCACCTTTGAAAAATCCAGTTTCAAGCGCGAACCGCTGATGACCGGCTGTTTAAAGGACATCTTGTTCAGGCGTCGCAAATCCCATGAACTCAAACCCAGCCAGTCGGCATAATGCCCCAGCGTCTCCGCTTCCTGAATCTCAATGCTGTTATCAGCCATGACCGTGTAATCAGAAGGATCAGCTGAAAGATCCACCAACAACTTTGCCTCGGCTTCAACTTCCAGCACGTCTTCCTTCACGTCAACTGCCGCCGTATCCGAATCCACACTCAATTGCAGCAACTGCGGAAGCTCTTTTTCTTCATCAGCGAGGTTTGCGTTCAGGGCCAGGCTATCCGTGCCCCCGGTATCGTTCACGGCTACCAGCACGTCAGGCGCGTCTGTGGCAAGCAGGTTCAGTGTCTGTCCGGGATAAATCAAATCACGGTCACCGAGACGGTTCATCGTCAGCAGGGAATCCTCCGACAAACGAAAGCGCCTGGCGATGATCGACAGGGTATCGCCGCGGCTGACCACATATTTGCCATCCTGGGGCATTTCCCGCGATGGCGCGGGACTGGCATTGGTCGTGATACCCACATTGCCGGTATCGGCCAGCAGTATCGGTGCCGCCCCCTCCGGCTGGGGCAGCAGCAGGGTCTGCCCGATTCTGATCGTATGCCGGTCACGCAACTGGTTTATGGCCACCAACTCGGACACACTGGTGTTATACCGCTCGGCGATGAGAGAGAGACTGTCGCCCCTGTTGACCCGGTAACTGGCGTCGGGAATCTGGGCGGTAAAACGCTGACTGCCGGGAATGGCGCTCACAACCCGCAACAGATCACCGTTAAAAACCGAACGATCTATTTTTAATTTGTAACCCTTGGGAATACGCTTGGTGCCTGACCAGACCGCCGGTTGCAGGGCGGGATTATCCCGTTTCAGATCATTGAAACTGATCCCCATGGTTTCTGCCAGAACCTTGGCATCGACGAACATGTCCAGGCGCAGCTCGGCAAACTCGGGATGCCGATGCATCTGTACCGGGCCGAAAAATTCATTGGCGCGTTTTTCCACTTCCAGCACCGCGAGAAATTGTGGGTAAAAATTCCGGGAGGCGAAGCCGAAACGCGCCCCCTTGTAAGCGGTGATGATCCTGCCGATATCCGTGGTTCCCATTTCCTTGACTGCGCGTGCCATACCATTTGCACCATGGTTATAGGCTGTCAGTGCCAGAGGCCAGGTGCCCAGCGCATTGTAGTTGTATTCCAGCAGACTCATCGCACCATGAGTGGATGCATAGGGATCGAGCCGCTCATCAACCACATAATCAACCTGCAGAAAACGAGTGGCGGTGGCTCTGACAAACTGCCACATGCCGGTCGCGGCGGCGCTGGAATAGGCACCTGGATGAAAGGAAGATTCCACATGCGGCAGCGCCGCCAGTTCGATGGGCATGTCCATGGCCCGGGCCACACTTTCAATATAGCGCCGGTAGGCTCCGGACCTTTGCAGGCCGGCAACGAAGCGATCCGACTGACCCAGTTGCCAGCGGATGCTTTCCGCGGCTTTTGCCAGTCTGGCATTACTGACATCGCCCGGCCACAAAGCCAGAATTTTGCGCTGGGATGCGCTCAAGCCACTCCGTTTGCCGCTGGCGAGAACAAGCAGATCGTCAGCGATCTTTTTTCTGCGCTTGTTGATGTGGTCATTATCACGGGCCAGCTTTTCGTATACGACGGAGAGGTCCTGCGAGTCGTGCAGGAAACCACTGTTGGTATCCGCCTCGGTATACACCCGCACCCAGAAGTTGACAGCGGGGCGAATAGTGTCGGGAATGGGAAAATCAGCCGGAGCCGCAAGACTCAAACCGGAAACCAGCATGACTGAAAACAGCAGCAGGCATTTAAGCAGATTCATGGATATTCCTGTAACCAAAAGGCGCAGCTCTTCGTTTGAACGACCGGGACTATTGTTGAAAAATATCATCGACATCGCACAAAACTTTATTGATGCCTGGGCTTATCCGGGAAGCCCGAAGCTTCTTAGGGTATAGAACTGAATTTTGATTTACAAGCCCCTCATGGAGGCGCCGAACAACTCTGCCAACACAGCAATGCTTTTAATCGACTATCGACCTGCCGCCATCAAGCTTTACCTTTCTGAACAGCCAGCCACTACTCTGACGTTTTTTCACACACCCGGCCCCTTAATGTGTCATTGCGTAAACGAGATAATTGAGCCCAAAACGATAGGCGAGCGCAGTCATGGGTTCGGGGTAGTACGGGTCGTCTGCATGCTCCCAGGCATCGCCCATATCCATATTGAAGTTGATGGCGACCATCAGACGACCCGCCTCGTCATAAATACCACGCCACTTCTGTGGCCCCTGCAGCTGGGCACGGATGTCACCATTGGCGGCACGATAGAGGTGGCGCTGCCCGGGAATCTGGGTAAGCTGGTCCAGATCGTACAGGACATGAAAGACCTCGTGGCTGGTGTCCAGGTCGACAATGGCATGGTCCGGGAACACCCGACGCATGGCCTCTGCAAACACCTGCCATTCATATTCTCCATGAAAATCATCGGCAACGAGAAAACCACCGCGCAGCAGATACTCCCGCAGACGGGCCGTCTCCGCCTGGCTCAACCGCCACTGGCCCACCTGCTGCACGAATAACCAGGGATAATCAAAAATAGCATCCTCACTCAATTGCAGATGACGACTGTCATCGGCCGCATCGATGCGGGAAAGCCGGCGGATGCCGCTGATAAAATGTGTTTCGGCCTCTGGATAATCGATGGCCCACCAACCCGGTCGGTAGCCAAAGCCATAACGGCGGCTACCACCAACGCGCCCGCCACTGGTATCGGCGTAAATCATGCGGGCCATATGAAATTCCGCTTCGGGATCCTTGTTTTGCGCTGGCGAATTCTGCTGGGCAAAGCCGGGACCGGCAAACAGTCCTGCGACCAGCAAACCAACAAGCAACGACGTGGATCTGAGAGGATTTTTCAGCAGGATTGTGTGCTTCATGGCTTCGACTATAAAACAGCTGAATCGGCAAAGCTATGATTTTGTCGGCGACTGCAGGCGAATGACATCGTAGGCCGGAAACTCATAGGGGTGGGCCGCCACCAGAGCCCCCACGACAGATTCCAGCACCCCATCGTCACAGACCAATTCCACTTTGTATTCGGTGACGCTTTCAAGCTTCCCCTGCTGCCCCAGATAAGGCTGGCTGCCCGCCAGCGGCCGGAACTGCCCCTGCCCCCGGGTCTGCCAGCAACACGAGTCATAAGCACCCATCCTTCCGGCGCCCTGTGAAAACACCGCGCTTTTGACGTCTTCGAGATGGCTTTCAGGCACAAAGAAGCAGAGTTTATACATATTGAGGCGCCTTTGTATCCCGTCAGACGATATACAGCATGGCAAAGCCGGCTACCAGGGTACACACGATAAAATAAGGCAAGGCCATCCAGACCATGCGGCCATAACCCAGGCGGATCCTGGGCGCAATCGAAGACATCAGCAGGAACAGAAAGGCTGCCTGCCCATTGGGTGTGGACATGCTGGGAATCCCCGTACCCATCACCACGGCGACCGACTGGGCCTCGAAGAGCTCACGGCTGACCAGGCCCTGGTCAAGCGCCATTTTGAGCTGGTCCATATAGATGGTGGCGACAAACACGTTGTCACTGATGGCTGACAGGAAGCCATTGGTCAGGAACACCATGAAGACCTGCATCTGCCCGTCCATCGCCAGTACCCACTGAATCACTGGCTTGAACATGTCCTGGGTATCTATCATCGCGACAATGACATAGAAGACGACCAACAGGGATGCAAAGGGCAGTCCGGGCGTGAAGGCCTCGGCCAGGCGATGCTCGTCGGTGACGCCGGTCATGGACGAAGCCACGATGATGACGGCCAGGCCGATCAGACCAATCTCCGCCAGATGCAATGACAAGGCAATGACCATCAATACCGCGACAATCCCCTGCACCACCATCACGAAACCTTCGGTGGCGGCAGCCGACTGGCGCAATTTGCGATCTTCATCCAGCAATATCTGCCGGACATTGACCGGCAGTTCCGCACCAAAACCAAACCAGCGATATTTCTCAATCACGACACAGGTTGCAAAGCCGGCAAACAAGGTCGGGATGGTGGCAGGGCTCACCATCAGGATGAACTGCATGAAGCTCCAGCCCGCCTCCGTGCCGATCACGATGTTTTCCGGTTCCCCCACCAGCGTACACACTCCGCCGATGGCCGTTCCCACTGCGCCATGCATCAGCAGACCACGCAGGAAGGCCCGGAATTTGTCCAGGTCTTCACGGTGCAGTGCGTCAATATGATTGTCATCGGGATCCGGATCATCGTGATAGCCGGCACGCGATGCCACCCGTTCATAGACCTCGTAGAAACCGGTGGCAATGGCCACCAGCACCGCCAGGATCGTCAGTGCGTCGAGAAAAGCGGAAAGCACCGCCACCACTATGATGGTGACAAGGTTCATGATAATCCGGGACTTGATGCTCAGCAGCACATGGTTGATCATGCGGAACAGCATTTCCCTGAGGAAGTGCACCCCCGCCACCATGAAAATCACCAGCAGAATCACCGGCAAGCCATGCTCCACTTCTTCATAGACCACGTGCGTATCGGTGAGTGCAAGAGCCAGGGCCTGCAGCGCCAGCAAACCACCTGGCTGTAACGGAAAGCACTTCAGCGCCATGGCCAGGGTGCCGATGAATTCGACCAGAATGAACCAGGATGTCAGCAATGGCCCTGCAGTAAAGTAGAGCACGACATTCAGGATCAGGCAGAAAATCACACCCTGCTTGTACCACTGCGGAGCATTCCCCAGAAAAAGACCAAAAGGTGTTGAATGACTCCGGCTGACGCTCATGCTTCTCTCCACTTGTTTGTTCTTGATTTGAAAAATATCGATCGATGGTCATACGGGACACACGCAGGGAGAATCCAGCCAATGCTGTGCATAATAAGCCTTGCCTGCTTCATCATCCCTGCGTAAGCCGTCATCCCCGTGGGCGGGGGATCCAGCAAGGCAAGAGATGCATCCGTACAGAACTCCCTGGAGAAGTTCTGAATAAGCGCCCCGATACGTCTCATCCGGTAATTGCAGGGGCGCAGGATAAACCAGTTCCGGCAGGCATTCAATTTATATGGAAAATGAAGCCTCAGCTCTGAGTGGCCAATTTACTGCGCTTCATCGAATAGAAGAAATAAATCACCAGGCCTATTGTCAGCCAGATGCCGAAGCGCAGCCAGGTAATACCGGGCAATGCCGCCATCAACAGACCACAGGAGACGACACCGAGAACCGGCAGCACGGGACCAAAGGGAGCCCGGAAGGAACGTGGCACATCCGGATGCAGCACACGCAGGGCCAGTACCCCCAGACAAACCATCACAAAGGCCGACAGCGTGCCGATGTTCACCAGCTCCGCCAACTGGCCGAGAGGAACGAAGCCGGCAGTCAGCGCCATCAGCACGCCGGTAAAAACGATGGCCCGCACCGGCGTCCGGGTGCGTGGATGAATCACCGCAAAAAATGTCGGCAACAGGCCGTCCCTCGACATCGCAAACAGGATCCGGGTCAATCCATAATAAAGCACCAGCATGACCGTCGTAATACCGGCAATGGCACCGGCAGCCACCAGGCCCGAGGCACCGTTGAAGCCGATCAGCTGCAGGGCATGAGCCACCGGGGAGGGAACATTGAGCTCGGTATAGGACACGATACCCGTCAACAGGCCGGCCACGACAATGTAGAGCGCCGTGCAGATCAGCAGGGAGGCCATGATGCCGATGGGCAGGTCCCGCTGTGGATTGCGGGCTTCTTCAGCGGCGGTGGAGACGGCATCAAACCCGATATAGGCAAAAAAGATGATGGCGGCACCGGCCAGCACGCCGACCGGTTTACCCGTCGGCCCCTCGCTGAACCAGCCAAAGGGCATGAAGGGAGACCAGTTTTCCGGATCGACATTGAACGCCGCGATCCCGATAAACACGGCAATGGTCAGCAGCTTGACGAAAACCATGATCAGGTTGAAACGTGCGCTCTCTTTGATGCCCACACTCAGCAGCAGCATCAATACCAGTACGATCAGCAGGGCCGGCAGGTTGACAATCCCGCCGAGGCTGGGGGCCCGGGTCAGAGCCGAGGGCAGGTTCAGACCCATGGCCGTCATGGCATTGTCAAAATAGCCGGACCAGCCATTGGCCACAGCCGCCACGGCAACGCTGTATTCGAGCAGCAGAATCCAGCCGATGCACCAGGCAAACAATTCACCGAAGGCCGCATAGCTGTAACCATAGGCGCTGCCGCAACCGCCCACAATGGAAGCCAGCTCGGCATAGGCCATGGCGGCAAAACCGCAGGCCAGACCAGCCACCACGAAGGACAGAATGACGGCCGGTCCGGCCTGGGTGGCAGCGGCAATGCCGGTCAGCACAAAGATGCCGGTACCGATAATGGCGCCAATGCCAAGAATCGTCAGATCCAGAGCCCCCAGATAACGATGCAGACCACTGTCGGCAACCTCGTCATGGCTGCGCATTTTTTTTCTGAATATTGCTGCCATCATTTTCGTCACTACTCTCCCCTGAAATCTTCCCAAGAGCTTCCTCAACCCAGCCAGACCCTGGCATTGCGGAACATCCTCAGCGTAGGGCCATCCTGCTGCCAGTCATCAGGATGCCAGGCATTGGTGACGCTGCGAAAGACCCGCTCCGGATGCGGCATCATGATCGTCACGCGGCCATCCTGATTGCACAGTCCGGCAATTCCCCCGGGGGAACCATTGGGATTGGCCGGATAGTTTTCGGTGACCTGACCGTAATTGTCCACATACTGCAACACCAGGGTAGCGCTGGCAAGGGCGCTCCGCTCGCGCTGCGCATCGGCAAAGACCGCCCGGCCCTCACCATGGGCAACGGCGATCGGGAACCTCGAGGTCTCCATGCCCATCAGGAAAACCGACGCTGAAGCGGCCACCCGGACCAGCACGTTACGGGCCTCAAACTGTTCGGACTGATTGCGGACAAAGCGGGGCCAGTGCTCACTGCCGGGGATCAATTCGTGCAGATTCGACAGCATCTGACAACCATTGCAGATACCCAGGGCGAGCGTGCCGGGCCGCTTGAAAAACTGCTCGAACTGTTCCCTGGCCTGGGGATTGAAGAGTATCGACTTGGCCCAGCCCTCACCGGCACCCAGCACATCGCCATAGGAAAAGCCGCCGCAGGCCACCAGGGCATCAAAGCGATCCAGGCTCACCCTGCCACTGTGAATGTCGCTCATATGCACATCCACGCTGGCAAAGCCCGCGCGATCAAAAGCCGCCGCCATTTCCATCTGGCCATTGACCCCCTGCTCTCTGAGCACGGCAATGACAGGCCTGGCGCCACTGCTGATATAGGGCGCGGCAATATCGTCATTGAGATCAAAGCCCAGCTCAACGTTCAGGCCTGGATTCGAGGCATCCAGAATACTGTCGAATTCCTGCTGCGCACAGTCGGCGTTGTCGCGCAGGCTCTGCAGCCGATAACTGGTTTCCGCCCAGATCCGCTGATAGTGAATGCGGCTGTTGCCAAGAATTTCGCTATCGCCAAAGCTGAAACCGATGTGTTCACTGGCATTGGCTTCACCAAGTTCACAGCAAATGTCGGCAATGCCCATTTCCTCGGCCAGTGTCATCAGCTCTGCCAGCTGCGCGTTACGCACCTGGATGACCGCCCCCAGTTCCTCACTGAACAGCGTGTCCATCAGGCCCTGGGCGTTGCTGACGGCATCGAGATGGATATCGAGGCCACAATGACCGGCGAAAGCCATCTCCAGCAAGGTCACCAACAAACCGCCGTCCGAGCGATCATGGTAGGCCAGCAGCAAGCCGCGTTCGAGACCCTGCTGGATAAAGGCAAAAAAGGTCTTCAGATCATGCGCACTGTGCAGGTCGGGCGTTTCATCACCCAGTTGCTGATAAACCTGCGCCAGTGCCGAGCCTCCCAGCCGGTTGGAGCCCAGGCCCAGATCGATCAGCAGCAGCGTGCTGGGCCCCTGATCGATTCGCAGCTGCGGGGTCAGCGTAAGGCGCACATCCTGCACTGGCGCAAAGGCGGAAATCACCAGGGACAGAGGCGCCGACACGCTCTTGCTGCCTGCAGCTTGTCCCCACAGGGTACGCATCGACATGGAATCCTTGCCCACAGGTATGGTAATGCCCAGTTCCGGACACAGTTCCATACCGACAGTTCTCACCGTGTCATAGAGGTTTTTATCTTCTCCGGGATAACCTGCCGCCGCCATCCAGTTGGCGGAGAGTTTGATATCACCCAGTTTGGCGATACGGGTACAGGCAATATTGGTGATGGCCTCCGCCACCGCCATACGTCCCGAGGCCGGCGCGTCGATCAGGGCCAGCGGACTGCGCTCGCCCATCGCCATGGCCTCCCCCCGCTGAGAATCATAGGCAATGGTGGTAACGGCAGCATCGGCCACCGGCACCTGCCACGGGCCCACCATCTGTTCCCGGGCCACCATCCCGGTGATCGAGCGATCGGCGATGGTAATGAGAAAGCTCTTGCTGGCCACGGCCGGCAGTCGCAACACCCGCTCCGCTGCCTCGGCCAGATCGATGCCCGTGCCGACAAAGGGCTGATGCGTCTGTTTGACGCTCTTGATATTCCGGTGCATTTTGGGTGGTTTGCCAAACAACACCGCCATCGGCAGTGCGATGGGCTGGTTGTCGAAATGGCGGTCGTGCAGCGCCAGCTGCAAGTCTTCGGTGGCCTGGCCGACAATCGCCAGCGGACAGCGTTCACGGGCGCAGATGGCCTGAAAATCGGCAAGAGCGGCGGGACTGACGGCCAGCACATAGCGTTCCTGGGCTTCATTGCACCAGATTTCCAGGGGGGACATGCCAGGCTCTGCACTGGGGATATCCCGGAGCTGGAAGACCCCGCCACGCCCGCCGTCCTTGACCAGTTCCGGCAAGGCATTGGACAGCCCGCCGGCCCCGACATCGTGAATGAAACAGATGGGGTTGGCATCCCCCAGTTGCCAGCATTGGTCAATCACTTCCTGACAGCGCCTTTCCATTTCCGGGTTATCCCGCTGCACCGAGGCAAAATCCAGATCCTGGCTGCTGGTCCCCGAGCTCATGGAAGAGGCGGCGCCGCCGCCCAGGCCAATCAACATGGCGGGGCCACCCAGCACAATGAGGTGGGCACCCACCGGAATCACGCCCTTGTCCACATGGCTGTCACGGATATTGCCGAAGCCGCCGGCCACCATGATGGGCTTGTGATAACCCCGGATATCCTCAACGTTCGGGTCACCCAAAACAGAGGCCGGGCTTTTCGCTTCAAAGGTGCGAAAGTAACCGCAAAGATTGGGGCGCCCAAATTCATTATTGAAGGCAGCCCCGCCCAGCGGCCCCTCCAGCATGATCTGCAAGGCCGACGCAATGTGATCGGGTTTGCCATAGTCCGTTTCCCAGGGCTGGATGAAACCCGGAATCTTCAGGTTGGAAACACTAAACCCGGTAAGCCCCGCCTTTGGTTTGCCGCCGACACCGGTTGCGCCCTCATCCCGGATTTCTCCTCCCGAGCCCGTGGACGCACCCGGAAAAGGCGCGATGGCAGTGGGGTGATTGTGGGTCTCCACCTTGATCAGAATGTGGATGGGTTCGACATGGTAGGCGTAGCGATGACTGCCGGGTTCAGGAAAAAAGCGCCCGGCCTGATGCCCCTGAATGACGGCGGCGTTGTCCCGATAGGCAGACAGTACGCCTTCGCCATGCCGTTCGTGGGTGTTGCGGATCATCGCAAACAGGGATTTATCCTGGCTCACGCCATCGATGGTCCAGCTCGCGTTGAAAATCTTGTGCCGGCAGTGCTCGGAATTGGCCTGGGCAAACATCATCAACTCGACATCGCTGGGATTGCGTCTCAGACTCTGGAAATTTTCGACCAGGTAGCCGATTTCATCCTCAGCCAGGGCCAGCCCCAGTTCCTGATTGGCCCGCTCCAGCGCCGTACGTCCGGTACCCAGCACATTGACGCTGTGCATGGTTTTCGGTGTCGTCTGCCGGAACAGCACCTCGGCGTCCTCGACACTATCCAGTACAGCCTGTGTCATGCGGTCGTGCAGCCAGGGTATCAGCGCGGCCCGGTCCAGTTGCCCAGTCACCGTCAGGGTATAAAGCAGGCCCCGTTCCAGGCGCCTGACTTTGTGCAGGCCACAATTATGGGCAATATCCGTGGCCTTGCTCGACCACGGTGAAAGGGTGCCGGGCCGGGGAATGACACAAAAAACATCAACGGAGTCTGCTGCCGAAACGGCCGGGGCGGCGGACGCCGTTCCATAGCTCAGCAGGCGTTCCAGCAGCGTCCGTTCGGTGGCGCTCAGTTCCCCATCCAGATCGGCAAAATGCATATGGTCGGCATGAATCGCGCTGATGACAGGAAAGCTGGCCTGCAAGGTGCGCAGCAGTTTATCGGCGGCAAAGGCTGAAAGAGCTGATGCTCCGCGCAGGCTTAGCATAAGAATATGAGTCCTGTGGGTGAGAAGCCTGCTGATGGCATGCTGAAAATTTCAAGGGCGCTATGGTAATCGAAATCGGCCTGCGTTTATAGGATTATCAGCCCTCTTATCAGCCCTCTCTCTCGTTCTCCCCCTCGCTCTCACCCCCCGTTCCTGCCGCGTTCCCGGCAGCACAGGGGAACACGGAAGGGGCGGGTTTCAGTCCCGGCTCACTCAAACGGTGTGGGCCGGGGCGTGGCATCCACAGACGGTGGCAGGATGGGCAGGGTGAAGCTCGGCTGCTCTCCGGTCAGGGTATGCAGAAAGGCCACGATCTGCGCCGTCTGTGCAGGGCTGAAGCGGCGACCCAATTGCAGGCGGCCCATCAGTTCTACCGCTTCATCCAGGGTATTCACGGCACCGTCATGGAAATAGGGATAGGTCAAGGCCACATTGCGCAGCGTGGGCACCTTGAAGACATAACGATCAGCCACATTGCCGGTGACGGCCTCACGGCCGACCTCAGGGCTGTCGGTTTCATAGGCTGCCAGCAAGCCCATTTTCATGAAGGCGCCACCACCCACCGCCGGCCCATTATGACAACCGGCACAGCCGGCAGACTTGAACAGCTCATAACCACTCTTTTCTTCAGCCCTCAGAGCACCGGCATCTCCGCGCAGCCATTGGTCGAACCGTGAATTCGGTGTCACCAGGCTTTCCTCGAATTCCGCTATTGCCGCCGTGATCCTGTCGATAGTGACACCCGGTGTAGCAAAGACAGCATTAAATTCACGCTCGTAAGCCGGAATCGATGCCAGCACCTCCGTGGCCAGTTCATGCGTCGACGCCATTTCGCCTGGGTTGGCCATCGGCCCCCCAGCCTGAGCCTTCAGGTCAGATGCCCGACCATCCCAGAACTGGGCAAGGTTGTAGCGGGCATTGAGCACGGTGGGCGCATTGATGGGACCCTGATGCCAGCCATGACCAATGGACGTCGGCAGATTGTCCGTGCCACCCATACTGAGATTGTGGCAGGAGTTGCAGGAAATAAAACCGGAGCGGGATAGCCTGGGGTCGAAGTAGAGCTTTTTCCCCAGCTCCACCAGGGGCTGATCGAGCCCGGTGGGCACCTCGATCACGCTGATCGGTTCAGCCGCCAGGGACGGGGCTGACAGCAAGCCCCCCAGCACCAGGGCCGGGAACAGTGATGGACGAATCATGACCTTATCTCCTCTATATTCAGAACGTCTTGTCCGGAAAACTGCATTCGCAGCTTTTACCGAATACCCGGGGAGCACTGTAGAGGACTTCAATAAATATATAAATTAGATTATTTAAACCATATCAATAGTTTTATTAAATAATATATAAAGACTCCGAATAACGCGTCATCGCGGCGAAGATTAAAGTAGACGGGGGAAGCAGCTCATGGCTGCCGCTGCCTCCCGCCCTTCGCCGGCGTGACGGCAGCGGACTCGTTCAGCTCTTTGACGAAGGCCACCATGACCAATAGCAGCAGAAAACAGAAAGGCAGACCCAGGCTGATGGCCCCGGCCTGCAAGGCATTGAGTCCACCGATCAACAATAGAACGATGGCTAGCAGGCCCTCCAGAGAGGCCCAGAAAATTCGCTGCCATACCGGTGGATTGGGGTTGCCGCCCGAGGTCAGCATGTCCACCACAAAGGAGCCGGAATCCGAAGAGCTGATAAAAAAAACCGTAATCAAAAAAATCGCCAGCATGGCCGTCAGATTGGGAAAGGGGAAATGATCCAGCAACACAAAAATGGCCGTGGCGCTATCGGCTTCCACGGCAGCGCCTATCCCGGCCCCGGTGTTCGTGGCTGCCAGTTCAGCCATTTCGATGTCCAGCGCAGCCCCGCCAAAGACGCCAAACCACAGCAGCGCGACCAGGGTCGGTGCCAGCAATACGCCCAGCACGAATTCCCTGATGGTTCGGCCCCTGGAAATTCTGGCGATGAAGGTCGCCACGAAGGGCGCCCAGGAAAGCCACCAGGCCCAATAAAAAATGGTCCAGGCCTTTTGCCATTCGATGGACCCGAAGACATTGGTCCGCAAACCCAGACCAACCACACTCTGCAGATAGTTGCCCAGATGTTCCGGCAGGCCGCGCAGGAGCTCGACACTGGGACCTGCCAGCAGTACAAATGCCAACAGGGCCGCCGCCAGCAACATGTTCAGTTCGCTCAGTCGCCGAATGCCCTTGTCGAGTCCGGTTACCAGCGAGGTCGTGGCACAGAAGGTTATCAGGACGATGATCAGGGCCTGTGTCAAAGCCGACTGGGAAAAACCATAAAGACTGGAAAGTCCGGCATTGATCTGAATGGCGCCAAGGCCAAGCGATGTGGCAAGGCCGAACAGGGTCCCGATGACAGCAAGAATGTCGACGAACTTGCCGGGCAATCGGTGCGTGTGGCTTTTCAGCAGGGGACGCAGGGTGGAACGGATCGCCAGCGGTTCCTTGCCGCGGTGGTGGAAATAGGCCAGGGAGGCTCCCAAGACCGCGTAGATGGCCCAGGCATGCAGACCCCAATGAAACACGGAGAGCTGTATCGCGTCCCTGGCCGCCGCCAGACTCATAGGCTCGGCGGCGGGCGGATGCAGAAAATGCAGAACCGGTTCGGCCACCCCGAAAAAAACCAGGCCGATGCCCATGCCGGCACTGAACAGCATCGACAGCCAACTGAGCAGACTGAAATCCGGCTGGCTATCATCCGCTCCCAGCTTGACATGAGCATGGCGTGAAAAGATCAGCCAGATGGCGAAAGCCAGCAACAGACTCACTGTCAGCGAGAAAAACCAGGAAAAGCCTTCTGCGATACCATCCTGCAAGGCCAGCAGAAAGGCCCTGAGATCCGGAAGATCGGTCCAGGCGGCAAAGATGACCAGTGTCACAAAGCCAAGGACTGTAAAAAAAATCAGCGGATCACTGGAAAATTCTGCCTTGCCTCCCCGCCCGGGTTCTTCAGCTTGCATCGATATTGCGGGTAAAGTAAAGAATGCCCCAGGCCAGATAACCCGCATCAGCAGCCGCCACCCAATGTTTCAGACCGGCAATCATCCGGTCGATATAGGCGGCAGAAATATTCTGGCTCAATTCAGCCCGGTCTGCTTCCAGTTTTGCACGCACATTGTCGTAATGATTGCGTAACTGAAAAACCAGATTAAGAATTTTCTGTTCCTGAAAACCATGAGCCGCAAGCTGGCTACGATAAAAGGCAATGGACGCCAGTGACTGCAAATCGAGGCGATCATACACCGGCTTCAGCACGCCCTCAGGGCAATCATCCGCCTGCATCGGATCAGTAAACACCAGCTCGCCCCGATGGGTCATGACCCGATCGATTTCGCTGATGATCTGTGTGCGCCGGTCGCTGTGCAGGAAGGCATCCTGAGACCAGACGATATCAAAACTGTCAGCCTCGCAGGGAATGCTCTCAAAACTGCCATGCAGCACGCTGACCCTGTGCTCGAGTTGCTGCTGCCGGTTCAACTGCCGATTCCTTTCATTCTGCACTTCACTCAGATTGAGGCAGGTCACATGACAGCCGAATTCCCTAGCCAGATAGCGGGCCGAGCCCCCATAACCGGCTCCCAGATCGAGGACCCGGCTGTCCGGCCCCAGCGTTTGCAACAACTCCGCCATGGCAACAACCGTGCGCCGGCTGGCAGCCTGAATACTGAGACCGGGCTCATACAGGCCAATGTGGATATCCTCTCCACCCCAGACCGTTTCATAAAATGCATCGGCATCGCTGCTGTCGTAATAGCTTTCTGCGACCCGCTCTGCGTCTGTACGGCCGGTTCCTTGCATCTCGGGCTTACTCGTCATGGTAGGACTTCTGTGCGACATGGACGAAGAAATCGGGATCGGCATCGTGATAGGTTTCCTTGAAATCCCCGAAGGTCTCTATTTTCTGAAAACCGGCTTCCGTCAGCAGGCGCCGGGTGTAATCCTTGCGCAGCGGGAACATGTTGAGGTGATGTTTGGACCCGTCTGCAAAGGCATACTCAAAGCGTGCCAGGCCATCATCCACGTGCACCGGCTGCGCCGAGACCTTGTCGCCACAGTAATAATATTTGTGCTTGCTGCTGAAGCCATTATCCAGAATCGAGTCATAGTTGCGCTGATCGATGATCAGAACGCCATCATGCTTGAGCACTGAATAAAACTCCGCCAGAGCCCGTCTGCGGTCGTGTTCGGAAAACAGATGAGTGAAGGAATTGCCCAGACAGATGACGGCATCATACTGTTCTTCGACATCGCGGTTGAGCCAGCGCCAGTCGGCGTGGATGGTACGCATGATATAGCCGCGCTTCTTGGCATTTTCGAAGGCTTTCACCAGCATCTGGGCGTTGCCGTCGGCGCTGCTGACATTGAAACCCGCCTTGAGCAGCTGCACGGAATGAAAACCCGTACCTGCCGCGACATCCAGTACCTTGTTCTTCTCTCTTTTTTCCAGTTGATCGATAAAAAACCGGCCTTCACCCTCGGCCCGTTGTTCCCAGTCGATCAATTCGTCCCAACGATTGACGAAATTCTCGACATATTCAGCCTGGTAATGTCCGGTCTCCCGGACGGCGGTCGGTTCACTGCCATAAACCTGGTTCTCGGGGATTTCATCAAGTGTCAACAAGTCATCCCTGCGACTTTCAAGAGCGTCAAGCGACGCAACCTGCTGTGCTTTTCTGCTGGCCATAGTGTTCTCCATACGTTTTATTTTACTTCGATGTATAAATTATATTTAATCGATAGTTTTCTTTAAATTTCCAAAAATAAACTTATTTTCTATATTTATAGCCGTTTATAAGGAAATTATGATGTGCTATGCGTTTGCCATAGCAAACTATTTGCATAGTACACTAAATTGATTGTTTATTAAAGCCGCCCCCTACTGCCCACCACAGCAGGTTCGACGAACAATGCTTATCGCCTGCGTGAACGAGGATGCAAAGACCCTCAATAAAATTCTGAATCCATCCATCACCCTGTAGAATGCAGGGAGGCCTACAGTGAGCAAATTTCATGCAAAATAAACAGATCGAAAGCATCCTGATCGCCCTGCGTCGCGTCATCAGAGCCACGGACATTCATTCCCGCAACCTGATCAAGACCACCGGCATGACAGCCCCGCAATTACTTCTTCTACAAGCCATTGATAAACAAGAGAAAACAGGCATCGGCCAATTGGCCACAGAAATCAGTCTGAGCCAGGCCACGGTTACCAGCATCCTGGACCGCCTGGAAAGCCGGGGTTACGTCTTGCGGGAAAAGTCAGGGGAAGACAAAAGAAAGGTTCACACCCTGCTGACCGAGAAGGGCAGACTCGCACTCAACGATGCCCCCGACCTTCTGCAGGAAAACTTTGTCAGGAAATTCACCCAGTTGCAGGATTGGGAACAGAACATGATCATTGCCTCGGTGCAGCGCATCGCCCAGATGATGGATGCGCAGGACATCGATGCCGCCCCGATGCTGGAAGTGGGGAATCTGGCATCCCAACCCAGCGACTAGTACTACTGTGTTACGAATCGATCAAGGGATGCAGTGCAAGGCAAAACCGGGCGAAAAAGCGCAGTTTACATGGAGTAAATGAGCATTTTGAGCCCGGTTTTAACGCAGCAATGCGCCCTTCAGCGGTTTGTAACATAGTAGTACTAGGGGCCTGTTGCCGATCATAGCTGTAGGTTGCCACGATGCAGTCAACAATGCCGGCGATGGCATTGCGCGCCGCGAGATTGATATCGTTGGAGAAATTCTCCAGCCCGGCTACCACAGGGGAATTCAAATAGGTCATGTCCGGCGGCACGTCGCCCGATCGCTTGATCGGAAAACCGGTATCGGATACTGCAAAGTTCCTGTTCAGGTGCCAGATGACCTGGCGTTGTCCTCCCACACAAGTCACCAATGAAGCCGCCGCTGCCGCCGTTGGTGAAGGCATAACGACCGAGAGAGAAAGGTCTCGAACGACGGGCAGTGTTTACCAACATATGCCTCCGCTTTTATCTGGTATTACTCTTCCAGGATAAAATCGTCCGCTGACAGCTTTTTCAATCAGTATCCCAGGCCGACACGGCCCGCATAAACGCGAAGGTCTCTGCCTCCGCCCGGGTTCCCTCGGGAGAACCCACCGGTATATGACTAAGCTTGACGATGACTGTCTCGCTGGCCGGATCGACGTATACCAATTGTCCCTCGCCACCGAGCATGGAGTAAGCATCAGTGCCTGCAATGGTCCACCACAGGTAAGCATAACCCAGCCCTTCGCTTGCGCTGCCCGGCCCCGGCGTGGTGGATTCTTCCACCCACTGTGCCGGCAGAATGCGCTGTCCGTTCGCCATGCCGCCGTTCAGCATCAACTGCCCAAGGCGCGCGTAATCCCGTGCCACTGCATCGAAGGCACCAACCGTGAACTCCTTGCCCACACCCGGGGGGCCATCGATGACATAGAAACCGTAACGCTCCATACCCGCGGGTTGCCAGACTTTTTCACTCAGGTACCGGCTGACCGACATGCCGGTGGCACGGCTGACGATTTCACCCACCAGAGCCGCTTCGATACTGTTGTAAGTGAACATCTGACCAGGCGGACCCGCACGTTCCCTGATTTTTTCGGCGGCTGATACATAGCGCATTTCGTTGTCCACGAAGGCGCCCACATGGGCGTCACGGCCTGGTCCGGGGGCGAAGAAATTGTCGTCCCAGGCAACACCGGTGCGCATCCACAGCAGGTGTTTCAGGGTAAGCCCGTCGTAAGCGGTGCCTTGCAGTTCCGGCATATAGTCCAGTACCGGCACATTCACCGACGGCAGGCTGCCCTCGGCTATGGCGATACCGGCAAGGATCGAGTTGATGCTCTTACCCATGGAGTAGGAGTTGAAATGGTTCTGGGGCGTGGCACGATTCAGGTAACTCTCGTGCACGATACGGCCGTGCTTGAGAATGACCAGTGCATCGGTAAATGTGCGCGCCGCGAAACTGCCCGCGTCGAGCCGCTCGCCGTCCAGCTCAAAAGAAAAGTCCAGCGCCTTGGTATTGCGCGGCAATTCCCACGTGTCTTGTCCTGCTTCAACACGGGCGATATCGAACATGAACTCAAAGGTTCGGTTGGCAAGGACACTGACCTCAGGATCAAACATGTGCAATCGGTATTCACGCACTGCCGGTGATACCTGCGCCGATGATGCAGACATCAAAGCGAAATGCGTCATGAAAACCACCAGTGACAGTAATCGATTTTTCATTTGGGCGACCTTCAGTTAATTGTCTTCAAGTGTGTTCCGGACTTTTTCTCTTCAGGGCACGTCGGCGGCTTGGGCTTCAACGATAATCTCCGCCCGGTCCATGGCCGTCAACCAGCCCTGCGCCTCCAGGGCCTGTGCACTGCGCGCCACTTTTTCCACGTAATCGGGATGCGTGGGATAAAGTGCCCGCAGCTTTTCCCGACTGAACGCTATCTTGTAACCTTCAAAAATACAGCCGAAATCAGGTGTGGCGGAATCGGCCGCTTGCTTGGCACCGACCCAGCGCGCCGTAGGCACGTCAACGAAAGGAGTGCGCACACCACCAACTGCGTTGCCGTTGGCATCTTTTACAAACGCCTGCGCCGGTGAGAATGACGAGGCTTCCCTGACCAGGCCGGGATTGACGGTATCAGGATCAATCAGTTGTAAACGCTCTGCCTTCGGCGCGGGCACCCCCTGGCTGACCCAGCGTTCCAGGTTGCGCCAGGCGGCGTTAAACACGTAACGGATCGGAAAATCGGAGGCTTCCACGTCTTTTGGCACACAATTGGCCTCATTGATGGCACTGGCCTGACCCGTAGCACGGAGCATGTCTTCCTCTGACGCGAAGGAAAGTTGCTCCCACGGCTCCACGTGGGACGCACCGGCCACTTCATAACGCCGGAACAAATCCGGCGTTTGATCGCTATCAGGGCGGCGGGTGGCAATGTTGGTGCCGATATCGCCTTCGGCGAACAGCTCTATCACGGGCACGCCTGGTGCAGAGGTGAGCAAACGCGGGTCGCCCGCTGCAAAACCTGCGGCGCACTGGTGGATGGGCACCTGCCATGGCGGGCTGCCGCTGTACAGATAGGCGTCGTACAGAGGCGTGCCATCGGCTTCCGTGATGTCGGCACCGAAAAAAGTGGCATAGGTTCTCGAATAGCCGGCAGTCTGGGATTGCCCGGTCATAAACAAGCGCTCTGCTGGTCTATTCAGGGGATTGTCAGTGGAGTGACTTTTCAGCAGCGCGCCGACTTGACTGAGTATATCCCAGGCCAGGCCGGTTTCATCGGCCGGCGTGGTGGGCTGTGACCAGGGATTGATCTGGCCTGGCGAACAGCCAGGGCCTGCCGTCGGATGCGGCATGGCCAGCGTGCCATAACGGGCCGGGTCAAAGCGTTGCAGCGACTTGATGGTATTGGGTTTGATGGTAAGACCGATCCAGGCATGTCCATCAGCCATGAACTGCCGATAGGACTCGGCCCACATGACCGGCAGGTCCACCGGGGAAGACGGATTGAGCGACTCGACAATAGCTATACCACTGAATTCACTGTCGCTTCCCGGACGACGCACCAGGATACGAGTCGTGTACGGGCCCTGCGCCAGCACCGTGTACCCGAATCCTGTGGGCAAGTCGAAGACCCGGGCATTGCCGCTGACCAGGTATTCCTCTTCCACGTACCCATAATCCGCCAATGCCAGCGGTTGTTGCTGATGATCGGCGGCAGAAAAGGGGTGGGAGGTGGCAGTGGCGGCAAGGTGTTCAACAGTCTCCGGCATGGAAGCCTGTTCCGCATAGCCCTGGCTGGACAGCAACAAACCAGCCATCACCTGCAATACTGTCAAAACTTGCCTGCAAGCCCTATGGTACTGATCTTTCACGCTATTCATGGTCGTATAACTCCTCTTGCTACCGCTCACAACCCGCTATTCAAATCATCGCCCAGACTGTCACCATTTCAGATATAAGACCTGCGGCCCCCAAAAGTCAAACCCGGTGATGTTGACCAACTTGTCTGCATCGAACTGGATGCCCGGAAGCCTGCGCATCAACAAACACAGAAACCGGGGCCTCCAGGTTATCCATGAAGTTTGACTGCAAGATACCACGTAGGCCAAAGGCCATAAGGCTGGGAGCCTGTATAAACGCACCCGAGTCAGTCAGAGGCCCGCTTGCGCTTCTGACGAAAAAAGCCCGCTATCAGCGCAGCACATTCCTGTTCCAGGATGCCCCCGGTATGCCGGACGCGGTGGTTGAGATGGTTGGCATCCAGCATTTGCAAATGGCTGCAGACAGCCCCTGCCCTCGGTTCCGTGGCCCCGAAAAACAAGTGCTGCACGCGGGCATGAATCATGGCCCCGGCACACATCGCGCAGGGCTCGATACTGACATACAGTGAAACCCCCGGTAGCCGGTAATTGCCAAGCCGGACCGCCGCCTGCCGCAAGGCCACGATTTCGGCGTGTGCCGTCGGGTCGGCCGCCGAGACTGGCTGGTTATAGCCTTCCCCGATGATCCGCCCTTCCAGCACCACGACTGCCCCCACCGGCACCTCGCCCAGTTGCTCAGCCTGCCGCGCCAGCTCCAGCGCGCGGGACATCCAATGTTCGTGATTGTCAGTCGATATCAAACCACCTCTCCCATGAAAAGCCTGTTGCGTCAGGCATCGTTATTCCCCACCCGATTATCAACAAGCTGATATTCTCATATAAATTCATAGGACTATTGATAGGACACCTTTATCAATTGCTGGATACCATGTGCAGAAAATCCTTCAAAATACCCAATAATATTGCCGATTCAACGCTGTCACACAGCACTCGGGCCTCCTTCCGGGCTTTGACTTTCAAGTGTATACCCGCAAGCTCCTGCAGATAAGGGATCACCGGTTTGCGGTAGCGGCGCGTCCGGGGCATCCTCGTGAGAGATACCGACACCCCCAACCTTTGGCGTAATCCGACCGGTGATATTGGGTTTTACCGTCGTGTTTACCGTCACGGACCATAAAGAGCCAAGCATGAATTTTATATAAATTACGTTCCATAACATACAGTACGACTTATCAATTAGAGTCAAAAGCCGGTTCAAAATCGACAAGATCCGTACTTTGCATACCCAGTTTCCTGGCCAGCGGACGCCAGCCCGCCACCACCTGAACCAGGGCCTCCCAGATTACCGTGGCCTCTTCACGACTCAACCTGAAGTAAGGTGCCCCTTCCATAAGTATTTCGCGACTGTCAATCGGACCGGAGTCCTCGGTCAACCAGGTTTTGCTCTCACGGCGGTCACCCGGCATTGGATTGAGATCAAAGGCAGGTGCAAGGCACCAACCGTGGTTGCGGGCGTCGTACAGGAAAGCGGTGTTACGCAGGTGGTCATCCGTATTGCAGATAAGGAAGTTGAAGACCAATCGCCGCCACAGCTCCCGGATGTCGGCTATCGGGTCGGCGCCATCCTGCAGCAGGGCATCCACCAGTTCAGTGTAGGCATGGAGACCATCACGACCACTGACCTGCAACATCGTCGCCGCCGACATGTAGGGAATACGGCTCCCATCAGCAGTCCGGTCGAAGCGCCGGATAAGGGCAACGGGGGTGCCCTTGATCAATTCCACGCGCGCCTCTGCCACACGAATACCGGCCTTCTCCGCCAACTTCATGGCCAACACTTCGCCGCGGATCACATCGCGCTGATCCGTCTGGCTCGGGAATTTACCCAGGGCCAGGGCGCCATCTGTATCACGCACGGTAGACTTTGGTCTGGCCCCGCCCAGGGAAGTGCCGCGGCCCAGCAAATACTGCAGATCCTGCTCATTTTCTCTGCCGTCTTCCAGTGCCTGGGCCGCTTTCAACACCCTGCCCAATTCCATCAATGGCGGCACGTGCCACTGTGTTTCTCCTGAATTCAGATAGGCGCCGTTTTGTGTGTCGAACAACCGGAGCGCACCAACGCGTGCCTCGTCATCCACCCACAGCAGAAAATCGACAGGTGCCAATGGCGCCAGGCTGCGATTTTTCTGGCGCAATTTTGCATGAGCACGGCGAATCACACGCTCACCCCAGGCATCCGGGCCCGTATCCATCAACGCATGAAAAAACACCCCTTGTGGATGCTGTACTCCAGACACGGGCTGCAGATCGGGCGACAGATTGAAAAACCGCGCATCACGCAACCAGGCTTCCTCATAACGGAAGGCGCTGCGCTTACCACTGCCCAAGTGCAAGTGCCCTACCACCAGGCCGCTTGTGCCCAGATGAACCTCAATATCCCATCTGCTGGAAAGCCTGCCAGCCATCAGAACCCCTCCAGTTCATCAGGACGGGATTTATCCTTGGCATTCGTCTTGTCGGAGGAACGCTTGCCGCCGGATTGACTGCCAGAGGAACGTACCCGTTGTCGCAACTGCTCCCGCACCAGCTCCATCCCCAGGTCATCGTTCTGCAGCGCCAAGACCTTGACCATAGCATCGAGCCGCCCAAGCACCTGCAGTGTCCGCAGGAAGGTATGCAGCGCGGTGCCTGGAGAGCCGTCCTCCATGCGCCTGACCGTACTCAGCGAGGCCCCGATACGCTGAGCCAGTTCGCCCTGGCTCAGTCGGCGCATACGGCGAGCCGCCGAGATATCTTGCCCCAGCTTACGCAGAGCACGCTCGACAGGCCTTGGCAATGCAACTTGTGCGCCTGAATGCTTTCTATCTGTAGCAGTCATGGTAATTCCGTCAAATATGAACTTCTTATCCAAACAAGATGCCATATTTGAACAAAAGCTGTCCTACAAGTCAATCTATGCCAAATTTAACAATTCATATAAGAATATTTAAATCATGTTAGAGTTCATATTTGATATACACACGCGCAGTACGACAAGATCGATGTGCAAAACTGATGCCGACTCTAAAAAGTACCTTAGTACGGAGAGTAGTACCTCAATTTCTGAAGCAACGGTAAACCTGGATCTTCTTGAAAAATTGTGTCCACCCAACCACCGTCCTGGATGTGCTGGAAATACTGTCGAGCATCACTTTCACGATCGAAAATGAAGTCTTCGTGTACCTTCAGCACCCCTTGCAAGAACTTTGAAATAGGAGCATCTGTTCCAAGTGCACCAGACTTACTTTTCCTCAACATTTTCTTTGCACGCGATGATTCACCGCTGAGATAGTAATATAGCCCTACTTCCCTAGCGATCAGATCATAAGGGTGACCTCCTCAACCGATTCTGGAAACCCCGGAAAAATGATCGGATAAAACCAGAATCAATGGTCGAATAATTCCAGAATGGGTGATCGGATTAAACCGGAATCAGTGATCGGAATGGGCCAGAATATGCAGACGTCCACAATGGGAACATTTAACGGCACCAGTGCCGGTTCAGTCAGGGACGAACTGCTCCAATGCCGCCGACATCGCCGCCACGTCCGCCTCGAAATCCTGCACCGGCAACCAGGTCAGGTCGATATCCACCGACAGCCTCGGCAGGTCGTGCTCAAACAAGTTGATGGCCGTCCCGCCTTTCAGGGCAAAGCGGGTTTCTTTAGCCAGCACCGGCAGGATATCCACCAGCAACTGCACCCGGTCGCTGCAGCGTTTATCCCAGCTGTTCATCGAGGTCTCCCGGCAGGGTGATCTGATATCGGGGATGCAGACGACCGCCGGGAATCAGGGACCGCTTACCACGACCGAGGTCCACACCATCGAGCGATAGATGCGAAAACCAGGCATGTTCGTGACGTTCGGCCAGGGCGAGAAACAAGCGCTTGGCCTTGATGCTATGGCAATGCCGCAACAACCTTTCAAGCCGTTGTGGACGCAGGGTGGCCATGCCCTGCATCAACGCGTCGGCCTCATAGACACCGCTGGCATCAGAGGCCTCGTCACACAATTCCAGCATGGCCCGCTCCGGGGTCGAACACACCAGCATCCCGCTCGGCGCTGCTTCACGCCGTTCCAGGCCCTGGTCCAGTAACGCCTGATCCGATGTCTCATCGGTAAAAGGAAGGGCTGGCAGATCAAAAGGCCCCTTGCCGCAGTACTCGACACGCTCCACCAACGGCAACTTGCCCACCCATCCCGGCAAACGATCCGGCCCGTAGAGGGTGACCACCGCCGCTTCGCCCAGGCGCAGGTAGTGCTCGTGCCCCTGCCAGGCCAAGGCGAAGCACCCACCTATATGCAGCGACAAGCCCTCCGTCCATTGCAGCGTCCGCACCACGCCTTCCCACTGCAGGGAGCCGCCTTTGCGCATATATACGCCACGGGCCGGGGAGACCAGCCAACCACTGGACACATAGCGGACCACCAGGCTGCTGGAATAGCCATGCGCTCTTAACCACCGGCTGGAAACCACGCCGGTATCACTAAGCCCAGCCAGCAAATGGTTTAATTTATGCTCATTTTGATCACTCATAGTGACTAAAATACACTTTTTATAAACCCAAGCCAATACTTGATAGTTTAATAAACTCCATAAAAAGTCACTTAAAGTGACCTTATCAGGGTTTCTATAAACTTCACCAGCAAGCGCCTTGCCCACACTCCATGGAATAGGTGCTTGCGTATTCTCCCCGGCATGCACTGTATAAGACGTATTCATACCGAGGCCCTCAACGCCGGCACCGACATACTCGATGGCAGCAAGGCCGGAGTATAGGTATCCCCTTCTACCCAGGCATCGATCATATTGGCCCACTCCTGCAGCATATGCCGACGCTGCTCGGCATACTCCGCCTTGTTGTACACGGCGCGCGAAGAGCGGTTATCCTCGTGGGCCAGCGCCTTCTCAATCCAGTCGCGATTGAAGCCAACTTCATTGAGCAATGTGGAGCCGTCGTGAACCGTGAACGGTTCCAGGGGAAGCCCTTTCTCCCGGGCCTGCTCGGACACTCTCACCGTCACCCGATTCAAGGTGGCCATGGCCATGTGCTGGTCGCCGTCATAGCGAGCCGGCAGCAGGTACTTGGAGCCACCGGCGCAGGTCTTCAGCGCCACCAGGATGTCCAATGCCTGCTGGGACAAATAGACATTATGGGGAAAGCGGCGCTTCATCCGTTCCTTGGGTGCAAAGGTGGCGATGGATGAAGGACTCACCTCGTCAGCCGGATTGGCCACCTTCTCGCCGTGCATGATGGCGTGACCGTAAACCTGCTTCACGATGTCACGCACAATGATGGCGGTTGCCGGTGCCCCGCGCTTCTTCACAGCGCCCGAAGGTCATCAGGTGTGATTTCCGCCAGCAGGCGGTTCTTGAAGACCGGCAGGATATCGCGGTCAATGACGTGCTTACGCATGGCCCGAGTGCTGTCGGCCATGCCGGAGGCCTCCATCCACACATCGGTGAATTCCGCGAACGTCTTGGCACGGGACAGGCGGCGTTTCTCCCGCTGCTTCTCCTGGGCGGGAGAACGTCCTTCCTCCACAGCCTTGCGGGCATCCAGCAGACGCTCCCGCGCCAGGGCCAGGGAAATACCGCCCGGCCCGTAGCGGCCCAGGGTGAGGGTTTCGCGCCGGCCATTGAGACGGTAATCGTAACGAAAGGTGATGGTGCCGGTTTTCGACACGGTCACATACATGCCGTCTCGGTCGGAGACCTTGTAGGGCACGGCTTTGGGCTTGAATTTACGAAGTGCTGTATCGGTCAACATATCAGGTTTTTCCTGTGTTTGCGGTTTGTTACCGTCAAGGGTCAGGAGCCCTGATGATGTCCCTAAGTTCTTGATATCAAAAGAAGTCAGGGCGTAGTTTTACCGTCATGCCGAAAAAAGGCATGACGGTAATCGGGAGAGTCTTAATTCGGGGAATTTGCGATACCGTCGCTTTTACCGACAAGTGTTTCTGCTTGCCGCCGATAGGTAATGAGACGTAAATTTATATAAATCATAAAGTTACGCCACTTTTCCGATAGCCGCCGATAGTCCCTGAAAGACCTTATTTCACTCCCACTCGATCGTCGCCGGCGGCTTGCTGGAGATGTCGTAACTGACCCTGGAGACCTTGGGGATTTCATTGATGATGCGGCTGGACACGGTTTCCAGCAGTTCGTAGGGCAGATGGGCCCAGCGCGCGGTCATGAAGTCGATGGTTTCCACGGCGCGCAGCGCAATGACCCAGGAATAGCGGCGGGCATCGCCGACGACACCAACGGATTTCACCGGTACAAACACCGCAAAGGCCTGGCTCACCTTGTGATACCAGTCGGCGCGGTGCAGCTCTTCAATAAAAATGGCGTCGGCACGGCGCAGAATGTCACAGTATTCCTTTTTCACTTCACCCAGCACCCTGACTCCCAGCCCGGGGCCGGGAAAGGGGTGACGGTAGACCATGGCATGGGGCAGGCCCAGGGCCAGGCCAATCTTTCTTACCTCGTCCTTGAACAGTTCGCGCAGGGGTTCCACCAGGCCGAGCGCCATATGCTCCGGCAGACCGCCGACATTGTGATGCGATTTGATGACATGGGCGCCCCCGTGCTTGGCACCGGCGGATTCAATCACATCCGGATAGATGGTGCCCTGGGCCAGCCATTTCACCTCACCGAGCTTGCCGGCTTCCTGATCAAAAATCTCGATGAAGGCCCTGCCGATGATCTTGCGTTTGGCCTCGGGCTCAGCAACGCCGGCCAGCTGATTCAGAAAATTGGCTTCGGCATCGACCCGGATGACTCTGACGCCCATGTTGCTGGCGAACATCTCCATCACCTGGCTGCCTTCATCCAGGCGCAGCAGACCGTTATCCACAAACACACAGGTCAGTTGGTCGCCGATGGCACGATGCAGCAGAGCCGCCACCACGGAGGAATCCACGCCGCCGGACAGGCCCAGCAGAACCTTGCCGGCACCCACCTTGTCGCGCACCCTCGTGATGGCATCATCGATGATGTTGGCGGGTGTCCACAGTGCAGCACAGCCGCAGATCTCATGCACGAAGCGGTTCAGAATCTGCTGGCCTTCCCGGGTGTGGGTGACCTCGGGATGAAACTGCACACCATAGAATCTGCGGCGATCATCACTCATCGCGGCAATGGGCGCGGTCCCGGTACTGGCCGTCAGCGTGAAGCCTTCGGGCAAACTCACCACCTTGTCACCATGGCTCATCCAGACTTCATGCAGCGCGCGCCCCTCTTCCATGATCGCGCCGTCCAGAGCACTGAGCAAGCGGCTTTCCCCGCAAATTTCAATCCGGGCATAACCAAACTCCGAGGTCGCGGAACCTTCCACCCTGCCTCCCAGCTGTTCGGCCATGGCCTGCATGCCATAGCAGATCCCCAGCACCGGCAAGCCACTTTCGAAAACGTAGGCCGGTGCCCGGGGCGAGTTCTGTTGGGCAACGGATTCGGGGCTGCCGGAGAGAATGATGCCCCAGGCCTTGAAGGCCTCGAAATGCTCTTGAGCCAGGTTGAAGGGATGAATTTCACAATAGACACCCGCCTCACGAATCCGGCGGGCAATCAACTGCGTGTACTGTGAGCCGAAATCCAGAATCAGGATGCGCTGCTCATGGATATTCTGGCTCATGGAAGACTCTGGCTTGCGACCTTGTTCAGTTGAGGCGGTAATTTGGCGCTTCCTTGGTGATGCTGACGTCATGGACATGACTCTCGCTGACACCGGAAGAGGTGATGCGTACAAACTGGGGTTTGAGCCGCATTTCTGCAATGGTGGCGCAACCGGTCAGACCCATGCTGGAACGCACACCACCAATCATCTGAAAAATGATTGCCGACATCGGACCCTTGTAGGGCACCCGGCCCTCGATGCCTTCCGGCACCAACTTCGACGAGCCACCATCCAGATTCTGGAAATAACGATCGCTGGAACCATGGGTCTTGGTCATGGCACCCAGGGAACCCATGCCACGATAGGCCTTGTAGCTGCGGCCCTGATAGAGTTCGACATCGCCGGGCGCCTCCTCGGAGCCTGCCAGCAGGCTGCCGATCATCACCACATGGGCACCGGCAGCCACCGCCTTGGCGATATCACCCGAGAAGCGGATGCCGCCGTCTGAAATCACACAGATATCCGTGCCCTTGAGTTCAGCAGCCACATTCGCCACTGCCGAGATTTGCGGCACTCCGACCCCGGTCACGATGCGCGTGGTACAGATGGAGCCGGGACCGATGCCCACCTTGACCGCATCGGCGCCGGCATCGGCCAGGGCTCTGGCACCAGCCGCCGTCGCCACATTGCCACCAATCAACTGCAGGTCGGGAAAGGACTGCTTGATCTGCCGGACCCGGTTGATGACTTCCTGGGAATGGCCGTGCGAAGTATCCACCACCACCACGTCGACACCTGCCAGCACCAGCGCCTTGACCCGTTCCTCGGTGTCCGCGCCGGTGCCGACCGCCGCTCCCACCCGCAACTGGCCATGGCCATCCTTGCAGGCATTGGGATGATCTTCAGACTTGCGAATATCCTTGAGGGTAACCAGGCCCTTGAGTTCGAATTGCTCGTTGACCACCAGCACCTTTTCAATCCGGTGCCGGTGCATCAATATTTTGACTTCGTCCAGTGCTGCACCTTCCCTGACGGTAACCAGGCGTTCCTTCGGGGTCATGACCTTGTCGACGGTGGCATTGAGATCGTTCTCGAAGCGCACATCGCGGCTGGTGGCGATACCCACCAGTTGCCGGCGGCCATTGTCTTCCCGCACCACCGGCATCCCGGAGATATTGTGTTCCCGGGTCAGCGCCAGCAGCTTGCGGATAGTGGTGTCGGGGGTGATGCAGATGGGGTCGGTGACCACGCCACTTTCATATTTTTTGACGGCACGTACTTCCCGGGCCTGCTGTTCGATGCTCATGCTCTTGTGGATGATGCCCAGGCCACCCTCCTGCGCCATCGCAATGGCCAGCCGGGATTCCGTGACAGTGTCCATGGCCGAGGAGACCAGCGGGATATTGAGCGTGATCGTGCGGGTAAGCTGGGTTTTCAACTCCACACTATTGGGCAGTACCAGTGAATGCGCCGGGACCAGCAGGACGTCATCAAATGTGAGAGCTTCTTCAACGATACGCAGCATAGGAACACCTGATACCCTGGCAGGGAAAGCGCTGCATTATATGCTCCGCAGGGTTCCACGTAAACATCGGGTGGGCGCCTGCAGGAGCGATGAAGCAGAGAATGTTACACAGCAATCAGGAATATTGCCTGCACAGGGCTGAGGTGTATTCTGCTCTAGGAGTCTGTCGGACTCAGGTGTTCGTAGCGAGGCGAGTGGGAAATCGAGTC
>JAVVEZ010000114.1:0-8411 GCA_032250895.1 Pseudomonadales bacterium
CCAGGGCATGAGCGATTCCGACCCGGCCGCTTTGTACAGTTATGCCGCCTCACAGCTGAATGCCTACGATCTGGCCTACATCCATACCATGGAACCCCTGCCCGGCCATATGCTGGCCGGCAAGGGACCCAGAGTCACACCAGTCATTCGCAAGATCTACCAGGGAGTACTGATGACCAACGGCGGCTATGATGCCCAAACCGGCGCTGCCGCCATCAACAACGATGAGACCGATCTGATCGCCTATGGCGTGCCCTTCCTGGCCAACCCGGACCTGGTGACCCGCTATCGTCTCGGCGCCCCGCTGAATACGCCAGACTATGACACCTTCTACAGCCACGGCCCGGAGGGCTATGCGGATTATCCCACCTGGGACGAAACGGCCCCGCAGAAAATGGGAGCCAGTTCACAGTAAAGCCCTGACTGGTGGATTATTGTTGCAGGGCAGCTGAACAAGCCCTCGAGCCGGGTGCGTTGACCCGTCTGCCAGCATCAGTGTTTTTTAACCCATATGAAGGAGTCGAGAGATGATCAAAAAATTAAGCCTTGTTTTTTCCGCAGTCGTGCTGCTGGCAGGCGCCGGTTTGACGCTTGCCGATGAGGACTCTGGCAATGGCCGGGGACGCAACAAAAACCTCGGCCACCACAATGCCTCTGATGGTGTCATGGGACTGATCACGGCCAATCGTCAGATCTTCTACAGTGGCGATCCACTAGACATCGGCATCCGCTTTCCACGTGGCGCGCAGCTGATTGCCAACGGTGACGTGGACGCCTACCTGCTGATTTTCCGTCCCAATACCGATATCACGGTATTGCCGGTAAGCGCCGAGGCCAGCCCGAACAGGCGCAATCTTTTCCGGATCAGCGCGGTGAACCCGGAAACCCTCCCGGAAGGGGTCTATCAGCTTGGGGTCGTGCTGACGGTGCCTGATGGTGACCCTCTGAATGTTGCCGACTGGTATAACGGCCTGCTGGGCATGGTCAGCCTCAAAGGGCTTACTGTGAGCGCCGAAGCACTGGATATCGACGCCGATGGCGACGGTGACGTGGACGATGATCTAGACGATGATGGCTTCGTTGACGATGATGGCAGTGATGATGTCGCTGACGATGATAATGGCAGTGATGATGTCTCTGGCGATGATATCGCCGGGGATGACGGGGAAGAAGACGAAAGTGTTGATGACAGCACGACCCCCTGATCCCCTGTTTCAGCTCCACTCTGGTCAGTCGTGAAGGCTTTTCTCAGGCCGAACTGATGATCCCCGCGTATGTTCCATCCCCGCGCACGCGGGGATCCGGAGCCAGTAACCTTTCCTCCTATTTTTTCTTTCTTCGGTCACCCAGGCCCAGCGCAGGCTTGTTACCCAATAATCCCGCTCATCACGGCCCGGGGGGGGGGGGGGGGGCCGACGAGGAGCGTAAGCGAGCGAGCGGAGCCACCACGGCACTGTCCTGCCCAGTGACGAAGATTCAGGTTTCTTCTGCCGGAATCAGGATGGATTTCGGCCCCGCAGACTTATATACTGGGAGCCCTTTTGCACTTTTGCGACAGTACCCATTGTTCTTGTCCACAATTGGCTGTCTTGCAGAAAACCTGGAAAAGTCTCATCAACAACGGACCCCAACAATAATCATGAGGAAGACACTATGAAACGGCTTTTTGCCCTTGCCCTGGGCTTGTTCGTGGGCAGCCTTGCGCTGGCCCAGGAACCCTACCCCTTCACTACCACAGCCATTGCCGAATTCAACGAGCCCTGGGCCCTTGAATTCCTGCCTGATGGCCGGCTGCTGGTCACGGAAAAAGCCGGGACCATCCAACTGGTCACGCAAAGCGGCCAGAAAACCGAGGTGGCCGGTGCTCCCAAGGTGGATTACTTCTTCCAGGGTGGCCTGGGTGACATCGTCCTGCATCCCGATTTTGCCAGCAACAACCTGGTCTACCTCAGCTTTGTCGAAGCCGGTGCCAACGAAACCCGGGGTGCTGCGGTGGCCCGTGGCACCCTGAATCTTGCCGGCAGCCCCCGCATCGAAAACCTAGAGGTGATCTGGCGCGCGCTGCCGAAAGTGGATGGCGGCCTGCATTTCAGTCACCGCATCGCCTTTGATGCCGATGGTCTGATGTACGTTTCTGCCGGCGATCGCAACAAATTCGACCCCGCCCAGGACCTGAACCAGAATCTGGGCAAGATCATGCGCCTGAACGATGATGGCACAGCCGCTGCCGGCAACCCCTTCGCCAGTCAGGGTGGCATCGCGGCCCAGATCTTCTCCTACGGGCACCGCAACCTGCTGGGCCTTGCCTTCGACCCCCAGGGCCGGCTCTGGAATATAGAAATGGGCCCCCGTGGCGGCGACGAGATCAATCTGGTGGAGGCCGGCAACAACTATGGCTATCCGCTGGTATCCAACGGCAATCACTACGATGGCAAGATCATTCCGGACCATGATACCGATGATCGCTTCACCAAGCCCAAGGTCTGGTGGAACCCGGTGATCTCGCCCTCCAGCCTGATGTTCTACACCGGCGAGCAGTTCCCCGACTGGAAAGGCAGCGCCTTCATCACCGGCCTGTCTTCCATGTCCATCGTGCGCATAGCCGTCAACGGCGACAACGCCGTGGAAGCCCAGCGCTTCGTCATGGGCAAGCGCATGCGCGGCGTCGAACAAGGCCCCGATGGCAATATCTGGGCCATCGAAGACGGCCCCGGCGGACGCCTGGTGAAACTGTCACCACGCCGCTGAAGAAAAGGCAAAACCCCGTTCTCAATAAAAAACCCCGCATGCCGGGGTTTTTTATTTCACCATGACTCCGGCACCGAACTTCGCTGGACTACGCCTAAGCCCGCTACAAAAAAACTTAGGCGAATTATCAGTGGCCATGAAGACCACAACAATGTCGACACCTTCGCGCACCGCTCACGCAGACTTTGACAATGCCACGACGTTGCGGCACCACGCCAGGAAGCTACTGGGTGTAGAACGGTTGAAGAAGTTGTATCAGACGAATGCGGAGAGGATCTTTCATCTGTAAGGCTATTCTTTTATGGCAAACTTTTATGAAAAGTATTAACCTTACTGGTTATACAAAATCAGGATCAGTGAATGGACCTCACGTTTGCCAACACCAGGCTCAGAAAGGAGATGAATGAGGCCAAAGCAATGAGTCGAACCTATGGCCCTCGGCAGGCAGCAATTCTGCAGGTCGTGCTAACCAGTCTCAGGGCAGCAGGCTCTTTGGCAATTTTCGCTCCTCCCTACAGTCCACCGCATCGTTGTCATGAATTAACCGGAAACCTGAAAGGCATGCTCAGTATGGATCTCGTGCATCCATACCGCCTGCTGTTCGAAGTAGCCAACTTTCCTGTCCCACAGCGCGTGGAAGGAGGCCTGGATTGGACCAAAGTTACCGCCATCAGAATCATGAAAGTGGAGAATACCCATGGCTGACACAAGAGAAACGAGAAATGAGTACCACCCGGATTATCTGGTTACTCCAAGCGCCGTTCTCGAATACGAACTCACACAGCGGTGCATGACACAAAACGAACTCGCGCGCCGCACCGGCCTGACGACGAAACACATCATCGATCTGGTAAAAAGCAAGTCGCGTATCACCCCTGAAACCGCCATCAAGCTCGAGCGCGCCATTGGCATGCCGGTCGACTACTGGCTGACCCTGGAAGCGCACTATCAAGAGGCTCTGGCAAGACAGCATGAGGGGACAAATCTGGACAAGGATTTGTTCTGGCTTGATCGTTTACCCATCAAGGATATGGCAAAACTGGGCTGGATCGCACGTTTCAAGGATAAGAGACAACAGTTGGAAGAGTTGTTGCGTTTTTTCGGCATTGCCAATGTCGGTCAATGGGATAACCTATGGCCAACCCTGGAAGTAGCGTACCGGCAACACAACAAACAGGAGGTATTGGCCGAAGCCGTTTCCGCCTGGCTTCGCCAAGGCGAGATCAGTGCTACCGGCATCGGATGCAAGGACTTCGACAAGGAAGTCTTTCGCCACGCGCTGGACGAGATCAAGACCATGACTGATCAACTTCCCGAAGCATTCCAGCCGCGTATGCAAGCCTTGTGTGCCACCGCCGGGGTGGCCGTAGTATTTGTGCCAGCTCTACCCAAGACCGGCATAAGCGGCGCCACCCGCTGGGTCAGCCCGACCAAGGCTGTGATCCAGTTGAGTCTGCGCTACAAATCCAACGACCAACTCTGGTTCACCTTCTTCCATGAAGCCGGGCACATCATGTTGCACGGCAAAAAGGAACTGTTCCTGGAAGGCCTTAATGGCATGCAAGCCGAAAAAGAAGCCGAAGCAGATGCCTTTGCCCAAAAAGAACTGGTATCTCGCAAAGCGCTGCTGGAGTTCATGGCAGAGGGCGACTACTCACCGCAGGCCATCAAGCGCTTCGCGAAGAGCATCAACATTGCCCCCGGTATCGTCGTGGGACAGTTGCAGCATGAGAAGGCGTTAGGCTGGAACCAGTGCAATGAACTGAAGTGTTACTATAAATGGCAGCATGAAGATTAGATTCAGCTACCCACTCATCTCGATGTGCACATGCCGGCTACAGGGTGATGGTAGGGGGCCTATGCAGAGCTTCCATGGCAATACTCGATTTGCTGAACTGTTGAAAGACCTTATAGTAGTATGCCTGCGCGGGGATGACAGCGAGGAAGAATGCCCCGGAGGCTTGTCAGGAACTTCAAACCAACGATGCCGACCGAGAATACCCTGCCACCTGATATCCAGGTGCTGATCAGCACTTACCGCCTCAATTGCAGCGGTAACGATCTGGCGCAGTCAGCATTGCTGCCGGCACTGGACGCCTTCTGCCAGACGCCCCTGAGCGCCGCGCAGAAACGCGACCTGCAACAGGCACTCGCAAAACTGCAACACTGGCAAACGGCCCGCAGCGAATTAGGCAGCCATGACAGGGCCGCGATGGCAGGCTGCATCCGCCAACTGGTCAGCGACGGCCATGCGCACGTCATGGTCAGGGAGCGCTTCCGCGATCCTGCCAACCTGGTGTTTCTTGAAAAAGGACTGATGAATGCCGCCTGCCTGTGGCAGATGTTGCTGGTGGCGCACTGGGCTCTCAGCCCGGAAGGGCTGCGACGCTTCGAGTGTGCCCAATGGCGACAACGCTATCCCGGAACAGACCTGCATGAGCTGCTGGCAGAGATAAAACAGTGCCTGCATTTCCCGGCATTCGACTCGCTAAAAGCGTATCGACGGCAGGTGCTGCACAACTACCCCAAACTGAGCCGGGAAGAATTCGACAAACTGAGCTCGCAGGACTGGCATCAGGTGATCGACCAGCCCAGCGGCAGAGCCGCCGAACAGGACATTCCGGCCCTGACTCCCTTTGTGAAGCAGGGCAATATCGAACACAGCCTGCTGCGGCATTATCTGCTGCCACACCTGTATGACTACCTGCGGGCCCGGGTTCCGTCAGACAGCCGGCACTATGATCTGAAGGGCAAGGACAGGGACATCGCCCTTGGCCTGGCAGTTGCCGTCAACCAGATTTCGCAGGAGGTGGCTCAGCACCTACGGCAGGTGATCGCCGCCCTGGTCAAGACCTGGGCCGACGCTCTGCAAGGGATGCCGGACAGTGAGGCCGCCGCGGCTCTGGGCATTGCCCAGCGCATCTGGGAATATCAGCGCGCCGGCACGGCCCATGACTGCAAGACCCCGGTGGAGAACATCGCCAAGGGCTTCAATGCCTCCATCATGAACGCACTGGGCCATTGCACGGATACACTGGTGGCGGCCCAGGCTGGCGAACACCTTGCGCTCGACGCCGTGACGGAGAAGTTCAATTTCTACGCCTCGGTATCCAACGGCCAACTGGACAACCTTGCCGCTGCCAGTGCGGCCTATGCCAAAGCCACCCCCCATCCCTGCCAGCGCAATGCCCAGGGCCTGCTGCAACACTTTATCGCAAGTGCCAACGCGAGCAACCTGAATCACATTCATGCCCACTTTCTGATCGACAAGACCCGGGGCTGCCCGGCCATACCCCAGATCGACCGTTTCCATACGCTGATCATCGATCTGCTGCTGCATTTCCTGTTGCAACAGTTCGGTGTGGACAATCTGCGCAAAGCCGGGCAACTGGCAAGTCGGGGGACGCCCTGAATGGTCTAGACTTTCCCAAAGCCGCATTTTATCATCGACCCCCAGTCAACATCTGAATCGCCATTCATGAGGTGCCACATGTTCAAAACATTTCGTATGCTTGCCGGCGTGTCTCTGCTGACCGGATTGGCAGCGCCCCTGAGTGCACAGCCGCCCACGGTCGATTTACCGAATGATGAAGGCAAGGATCTGGTACAGACCGTCTGTTACAGCTGCCACAGCGTCTTCAACATCATCGGTTCGGCGGGCTACGATACGCCGGGGCAATGGCGCGATCTTTTCAGCACCATGGTAAATGTTTCCGATGCTCAGGCCCACACCATCGGCACCTATCTGGCAAAACATTTCCCGGCAAAACCCGAGCGCCAACCCACGCTGGTGGCCGGCAATACTGACATAAAAATTACCGAATGGCTGGCACCCACCCTGGGACAGCGGGTACGCGATCCGATCGAAGCCCCTGACGGCGCCATCTGGTGGACCGGCATGTGGGCCAGCCTGGTCGGCCGGCTGGACCCGAAAACCGGCGAGATGCAGGAATATCATCTGCCTGCTGCGGCCAGGCCCCACAGCATCGTGCCGGATCAGCAGGGCAACATCTGGTATACGGGCAACAGCAACGCCACGATTGGAAAACTCGACCCGAAGACAGGCCTGATTACCCAATATCCGACTGAAGCCAGCGACCCCCACAGCATGACCTTCCATCCCAACGGTGATCTCTACTTCACCGCCCAGGGCGCGAGCATGCTGGGGCGCCTGGACCCTGATACCGGGGAGCTGACGGAAATCAAAACCGAAGCCAGGCCCTATGGCATTCAGGTCGCCGCCAACGGCACGGTCTGGGTTGCCTACAATGGCACCAACAAGATCGGGGCGCTGGATCCGGAAACCATGGAAGTCCGCTACTATACGATTCCCGACCAGCGCAGCCGGATACGCCGTCTGGGCATCGCCAGTGACGGCATGATCTGGTACGGCAATTCAACCATGGGCCGAATCGGGCGCCTGGATCCCAGCACGGGAGAAACCAGGGAATGGCCATCTCCCAGCGGCCCGGACTCACACCCCTATGGTCTGGTCGTCGTGGCTGACAAAGTCTGGTACAACGAATCCGGCATGCGTCCGGACGCCCTGGTGCGCTTTGACCCCAAAACCGAAACCTTCCAGAGCTGGGCCATTCCTTCCGGCGTGGGCATCGTGCGCAACATGTGGGTCACCAAGGCCGGCAACCTGCTGATTCACCAAAGCAGTTCCAACCGGGTCGGTCTGGTCGAGATTCAATAGAGTGTCAGGAGGCACTAAGGCATGTAGAAACAGCAATCCAGGAATGGATCGATACAGCGAATGAACTTGGTAGGCCAATTCCTCAACCGAAAGGCCGTCTTCAATACGCATAACCATGCCTTCGACCCGCTGTCGTAAAATATAGCGACACTTCGCGATCGAGCCAAACTTTTCTTTTTCTCCGTCTCTGGCGTATGTCAACTCAGAATGCCCATCCCTAAAGTTTCCTTGATGAGGAAAATATCCATCCCTACGTGCCAGAGATCACCTGAGCTGATTGATTCTTTCTTCTATTTGATCAATGGAATTGAATTGTCGTGGGTCAAAATCAATTAAAACACCCCCTCCATCGACAGGCATTTGAATTTTTTTGTCACCTTCGTTATTAACATCTTCCACGAAAAGCATGGTTTGAAGTGTTAATTTGTAAAGACTTTTTGCTTCTAATGCCAAACTTTTATCAATGTTTTTGATATCCATATCCATAGCATCCTTTCCAGGTATTAATTCACTCAAAAACAACAACATCTCTCCGGAAAATTTATTTGAATTCAATATTTCCGGATCTATTCCACCTGTAATATATTCAACAAACACATATTTCCCAGCGCTACCTTTGATATATTTTGTTGCCTCTACTCTGAAGATTGAGGTTGTCAATGTCGGTGCGAAAGGGACATTTTTGAACGTATGGACTCTTCCTGGTCCAACATAATCCAGGTACCCACGAATAATCAAGTCGGAAGATTCAACAGATTTTTCAAACGTATAGGCCCTATTTCTCCCTTGGAATGAGAAATTCAACAAATCAAAAAAATCCATTTCATCAAGGGTCTTTTGATTATGAGAATCTTGTGCAATCCCAACTCCTGAAAATAATGTAAATGTAGTTGCTAAAATTACAATATATTTTAGGGTCTTCAGGAAAATTTGTGGGTAAATATTCTCAATTCTGAGCCTCCTG
>JAVVEZ010000115.1:0-8330 GCA_032250895.1 Pseudomonadales bacterium
CTTGTTCAACAACCGGATATGTCACGGCAAGCGCGACATATCCTTATTTGTTATGGTGATTGATAGTACAGGATATGGCCAAATTGGCACAGTGTAGGACGTACGCGGATGAATCAGGTAATAACCGGTGGCCTTCAGGGATAAATCGGGGTAGAACCCCGATTTACGTATTTCTTTTGACGGTTAATCATTGCAGCCGTCCAAATTTTTTTTCTAAATGGGCCTGGTGTTCCAGATCTGTCTTGCGCGTAATTTGCATCCTGGCGCATTCGATTTTTCCTACTGAAAATGCCACGCGATTGAGTGATAGAGCACCGTTTGGATGACTTTTGATAAAACTGACAAGCTCCCTGGAATAAAGCACACCTTTTGGCCTGGCGGTCTTGAACTTGGCTTGGCCAGTAAACACAACAAGGGGGATGAAAACCTGTTCTGGTAAGAAATCCAGTAATCCCCGCACAGCCATCAGGTGCTTGTAGTTCTGGCGGATAGGATTTTGAAATCCAAATTTAAGACCGCCGGGTAATATCTGGGTCCACTTTTTAGATTTCTCGTTGACAAAAATCCAGTGCGAATGGCTTTTTGTCTCTATAACGAAGACACCTCTCGTAGAGACCAATATATGATCTATTTGAGTAGTTCCATCTTCTGTCTTCAAGGTGATGTTATTCAGCAAATGAAATTCATCATCATGCAACTTCGACACGAGAAGACGTCTGACAACGGTCTCTCCTCTATGCTCCAGAAGGGATTGTGTACGAAGCCTGCCTAAACTGAAGCCGATCATGAGAATAAGGCTGAGGAGCAGCAGGGTATTCATACGCTGCGCATCCGTTGCAGGACTAAAATGCTTGACCTGCCATCTTGGGGCACGGCTACAAGCATACCTGCCCACCACGGAAGCCGGCTGGCGACCACCACAAGATCCTCAATTGGGCTGGATCGTCTTCTTCCCATGATTACCTCCTTGTGCTGGCTTGGTGTAGGGCTGCATTCTACCCAGACCTCAATATGGATGCCATCCGGGTTGATCAATCAGGATGAGGCTGAAGTCAATTCTGTCCCTGGAATTTTACTCTACAGGTTCTTGAACAACCTCGTAGAATCGCTATGGCCTTGAAGGTAACACCCGTGCATCTGGATGAAAAGACGCTCAAGCAGGTGGGCCAGATGGCAAAAGCAATGGACAGGCTCAACTGGAGCCTACGGTACCAGGATCAAATAGACCCGCGCCTGTCGCCAGCTTACGATATCCTGGGCACCCGTGCGTACATCGAAGATGAACAGGAATATGCGCTGAATCCTAGCGGCACAAAACGCTGGAGTGCTGTGACCATGAGTTCGCCCCATAAGCGCAGTCTCAAACAGCACTGGCGAAGTTTGCAGCCCGATTTTCGTATTGAAGCGAAGTGAAATAAAAAAGTTTCAAAGGAATGTATATTAGCCCGAATGCACCCATCATCTCCAGGATCTGAAGCTTTTTTCCTGCTTGGTTGCGACGATGTACTGGCCGATTCTCATTTCCGGTTCGTCGTGCTATTTTCTCCATGACTTTCCCAAGTGATTAACCATGATCATCCACTGCACCAAAAAACTCGCCACCAAACTCCCCACTAACCTTGCCGACACGAGCAACGAACCCCTCACCTTCTGTATGAGCAGGAGTTACATTGTGAAAGAATCTCCCTGATTGTCAATCTATATATTTACATAAAATCAGATAAAGTATACTTATATATTGACATATTGGAGATATAAGTATATTTACAGCTATACAAATTGCCGGCATGGCTGTCAGGATCCGTGATGAAAAAAATCCTTCTTCACCAATATCAGGGCATTGTTGACAAGGCTGCCGCAAGTACCGGCGATCTTGTGGTACCCGACGAAGGCTGGATTCGCACCCTGCGCAAGGCACTGGGCATGTCCGGTGCCCAGTTGGCGCGCAGGCTCGGTGTGTCTCGCTCTCAGGTGGCGCAATCCGAGAAAAACGAGCTCAGTGGTGCCATCACCCTGAAAACCCTGCGGAACATGGCTCAGGCCATGGGGGGGCGCGTGGTCCATACCATTGTGCTGCCTGCCAGTGCCAGTGAACTGGTGCACCAGCGTGCCAGGGAAAAGGCCCGGCAAATCCTGCAGCAGGCCAATACGCATATGGCGCTGGAAAGCCAGGTTCTGGACAAAGACAACCAGGCCTTCGAGCTCAGGCGTCTGGAGCAGGAGCTGCTGGAACAGATGCCAGCTGACTTCTGGGACGATGTGTGATGCCGTTTGAGCATGAGCCAGACGGTGCCACGGGGATTTCTCCAGCCTGTCGGAATTTGTTGGGTCTATTGGAGACCAGTGAGAAAACAATGCGCAGGCAAGCATCATTTACAGGCAGCCTTATGCCAACATCTGCGAAATGGTCAACAGACAGGCTAAGTGATGACCCGTAGGATACGTGATTCTGCTGAAAAACATATGTAATTTGTAAACTGGCCAATTACTCGCTTATGGATGATGCAAGCAAGCACGAAAGTACGGGATCACGCGAACGCAGACCCAACTGCCTATCCATAGACCTTGAGGTTGGGAAAAACGATGGCCGTATTCATCAGTTTGCTGCTGTCCGGGGCGATAACAACGCAAGCTTCCATTTCCGGAAGGGCAAGTTGACAGAGGCACTTGAGAAACTTGATGACTTTGCCGAAGGAACGGCCTTTCTGCTGGGCCACAATATTGTGGCATTCGACCTTCCCTATCTGCTTGCCGCCAAGCCGGATCTGCGTCTGCTGCAAAAGCCTGCGGTCGATACTCTGCAGCTAAACCCGCTGGCCTTTCCCAGAAACCCCTATCATCACCTGGTCAAACACTATCAGGAGGGACAGCTGAAGCGGGGCCGTATCAATGACCCGGAACTGGATGCCAGGCTGGTGCTGGATGTGTTCAATGATCAGTTCGATGCCCTGCAACGCTGTAATACCGAAAATCCGGCCTTGATACTGGTGTGGCATTGGCTTTGTACAGTAGACAAGCATACCTTCGGGTTAAACGCATTTTTCAGCACCGTAAGAAAGCAAACCAGGCCTGCCGACTCCGAAGCCCGTCAGGCGATTCAACAATTACTGAACGGTTCCGTCTGTGTAACCCACGCCGGTAACATTATCGATAACGCAGAAAAGCAGGGCTGGGGCTTGGCCTATGCCTTGGCCTGGTTGTCGGTTGCCGGCGGCAATTCGGTGATGCCCCCCTGGGTGCGACATCAGTATCCACAAGCCGGCGAACTGATCAGCTTATTGCGGGATACCGCCTGCTCTGATGCGACCTGCAGTTGGTGTGCCGAACATCATGATGCCTGCAGGGAATTGCAGCGCTGGTTCGGTTTCAATGCCTTCAGACCGGAACCTCGTGGGGAGGATGGCCGTCCGTTACAGCAAAGCATCGTTGAAAGCGCCATGCGAGGCGAGCATGTGCTGGGCATTCTGCCGACCGGCACCGGGAAATCCCTGTGTTACCAGATTCCGGCCCTGTCCCGCTATGAAAAGACGGGCGTACTGACGGTGGTTATTTCGCCACTGGTCGCATTGATGGCGGATCAGGTCACGGGCCTGGAAGCCCGTGGCATCACCAGCAGTGCGGCGATCAACGGCATGCTGTCGATGCCGGAACGCGGCGATGTGCTGGACCGGGTTCGGCTGGGCGACATTGGTATTCTGATTATTTCCCCGGAGCAGTTACGTAATAATTCGGTGAGAAAAGTGCTGGCTCAGAGAGAAATCGGTGCCTGGGTGCTGGACGAGGCGCACTGTATTTCCAAATGGGGTCATGACTTTCGGCCTGATTATCGCTATGTAGGACGTTTTATCAGAGAAAAGGCCGGTACCCATCCGATTCCCCCTGTGTTGTGTTTGACCGCGACCGCCAAGCCGGACGTGGTAAAGGATATTGTCAAGCACTTCAGTGAGAAAGTGGGTATTGAACTGACTGTTTTTGACGGCGGCGCCAAGCGGGATAATTTGAATTTTTCCGTGGTTCCCACCAGCACCCCGGAAAAATTCGCGCATGTGTACCAGATGGTGAATGAAAGCCTGCCGCCGGATGTTCCCGGGGGCGCCATCGTATATTGCGCTACTCGTAGACAGACAGAGGACATGGCGAATTTTCTTCGGGAAAAGGATGTGCCTGCGGATTATTTCCATTCCGCCCTGCAGCCTGAATCAAAGAAAGAGGTGCAACGGAGGTTTATCAAGGGTGATTTACGTGTGATAGTGGCAACCAATGCCTTTGGTATGGGTATCGACAAACCGGATGTGCGGCTGGTGGTGCATGCCGACATACCCGGTTCTCTGGAAAATTATCTGCAGGAGGCCGGGCGGGCCGGGCGTGACCGGGAAAGTGCAAGTTGTGTGTTGATGTATACACAGGAAGATGTCGAAAAACAGTTTGGCATGTCGGCACGGTCCCGCCTGACCCGACAGGAAATTCAATCCATTCTTGGATCCCTCAGACAGCTTGATCGCAAAAAGCGCTTCAATGGCGCGGTGGTGGCCACCACCGGGGAGATTCTGGAGGAAGACGAAGATGCCGCCTTCACTCGGGATCCTGCTACGGACGATACCCGGGCCCGTACCGCTATTGCCTGGCTGGAAGAGTCATTATTGCTGAGCCGTGAAGAAAACCGGGTAACGGTATTTCCATCATCCCTGCGTGTTGATTCACTCGATGCAGCCAAGGCGAAGCTGCAGAAAAAGGATATCGGCGCTGCGTATAGACAACAACTGCTCGGTATTGTCGAAGCCCTGCTCTCGGCGGATGCCGATGAAGGCATATCGACAGATGAGCTGATGGGTCTTGCCGGTTTGAACTCTGACAAACTCCGGGCCGCCCTCCACGATCTGGAACACATGGGCCTTGCCAGCAACGACACCGCATTGACCGCTTTTGTGCATGTTGCTGTGGAAAACTCTTCACAGAAGCGGCTTGAGGAAGCCGTCTCCCTGGAACAGGCCTTGATCGATGTATTGCGGGAAAGTGCCGCTGACTTGCAAAAAGGCGAGGCGTCCATGCTGCATCTTCGTCTGGTGACCCAGAAACTCAAGGATGAAGGTCATACCGCCGCCCTGCCGGAGAAACTATGGAGAATTATCCGGGGCTTGACCCTGGATGGCCGTGACGAGGAAAGTGGCGTGGGCAGTCTGGGATTAAAACGTTTTGATTCTGAAACCTTACAGATAACCCTGCAAAGGGATTGGACGCCTCTGAACAAAACGGCAGAACTGCGCCGGGCAGCTGCTGCGAGATTGCTGGAACATCTGCTGGACACCTTGCCAACGGATGCCCGGGGCACGGATCAACTGGCGGAAACCACCCTGGGCAAACTTCTGGCGGCTATTGAAGGGGATCTGATACTGAAGGCCGAGACCAGGCATCGGGGCAAGCTGCTCGATCGTGCCCTGATGTGGCTGCACGAAATGGAAATCATCCGCCTCAATAAGGGGCTGGCGGTGTTCCGCCCGGCCATGACCATACAACTGGCTAAGGAAAGACGGAATTTTGTGAAAGCGGATTTTCAGCCATTACGTATCCATTATCAGGAACAGGTACTCCAGATTCATATTATGGCGGAGTATGTGCAACTGGGATTGCAGGCGATGGCAGATGCCTTGCAACTGACCATGGACTATTTCAGTCTCGATCAGGATACGTTTCTGGACAAGTGGCTGCCGGGTCGTGAAAAGGAATTAACCCGCCAGACCACGCCGGAATCCTGGCGCAGTATTGTGGAGGATCTCGATAATCCATGGCAGCAGCGGATTGTGGCGGATGATCGGGAGCAGACCAATGTGTTGGTGCTGGCCGGCCCAGGCTCGGGCAAGACCCGGGTGCTCGTGCACCGCATTGCCTATCTTGTGCGCGTCAGGAGGGAAAAGTCCCGCGGTATTCTTGCCCTTGCCTATAACCGGCATGCAGCGCTGGAAATTCGCAAACGCCTGAATGAACTGATTGGTGATGATGCCAAAGGCATCATGGTCATGACCTGTCATGCACTGGCCATGCGTTTGCTTGGCGCCAGTTTCAGCAAGCGTCCGATGGATGATGCTTCTTTCAGACAGGTACTGATCGATGCTGCAGCGCTGCTGAAGGGTGAAGGCTTGCCCCCCGATGAGGCGGATGAGCAGCGGCAGCGTCTGCTCTCGGGTTTTCGCTGGATATTGGTGGATGAGTATCAGGATGTCGGGCCGGAGCAATACGACCTGATTTCTGCACTGGCGGGCAGGACGCTGAATGAGGATGACAGCAAACTCACACTCTTTGCGGTAGGCGACGATGATCAGAATATCTATTCCTTCGACGGTGCGTCCGTGGAATTTATCCGGCGTTTTGAGAAGGATTACGCAGCAAAGCCATCCTTTCTGCTGGAAAACTATCGCTCTACACAGCACATCATCACCGCAGCAAACCTGATGATTTCTCCAGCCCAACACAGAATGAAGGTGGATCACCCGATTACGGTCGACCGTGGCCGCAAGAAAGCCCAGCCTGGTGGACAATGGCAATCAATGGATCCCGTCGGCAAGGGCAGGGTACAGATACTACCGGCAGGCAACACGCCTGCAGAGCAAGCTGTTGCAGTGATGGCAGAGCTCAAGCGCCTGGCCGGCATTGCACCTGCATGGGATTGGCGTAACTGTGCCGTCATCGCCCGGGAATGGCTATTTCTGGAACCGGTGCGCGCCTGGTGTGAACTGCACGGCATTCCGGTGCAGATGGCGGATGAGGGCACTATTCCATTATGGCGCTTGCGGGAAACGCAGGCGCTGGTCAACTGGATTCGGTCCCGTGAATCGAAACTTGTTTCTCCGGAAAGCATTTACGGGTGGCTGGATAGACAGGCAACAGGCCCCTGGTGCTTATTATTGCGACAGGCCATGGATGCTTATGTACTGGAAATTTCCCTGGAAGCCTTGCCTGTGGAACATTTTTTCGAGTGGTTGGCCGAATGGGGGCGAGATTTGCGCCGCCGGCAAACCGGGCTGTTACTGCTTACCGCCCATCGTGCCAAGGGCCTGGAATTTGATCATGTGGCGGTGCTGGATGGCGCCTGGGAAAGAACCCAAAAAGACGAGGATGCTGATGCCTCCCGCAGACTGTACTATGTGGCCATGACCCGCGCGAAGCAAACACTGCTGCTCGCCCGGCAGCATCGAGTCAATCCGCTATTGACTACATTGCCGGCAAGCCAGGCTATTGTGCAGCGACCGAACACCGGTCTGCCGGCAGCGCCAACAGAGCTGAATCGACATTATCTGCAGCTTTCATTAAGAGAAATTGATCTGGGTTTTGCAGGCCGCTATCCCCAAACACGGCCTTTGCATGGGGCAATCGCTGCATTGGTGCCGGGTGATCCCCTGTTACTGAAGCAGGGAGAAAAGACCTGGGAACTGACCAACCTTGAGGGATTGAGTGTTTGCAGGCTGGCGCGGGCGTTTGCACCTCCCGAGGGGAAACAGTTTGTTGCAGCGAAGGTATTGGCGGTTGTTGTCCGGCAACGGGATGATTCCGAGCCTGAATATCAGGCGCAGTTGCGTTGTGATCGCTGGGAAGTTGTCATTCCTGAGTTGGTCTATGAATAAGCAGTCAAGCAGTTTGTTGGGCGGAGTTTCATCCTGGGCGGGGCTGCTATCCGCAGCCCCTCGATAAGGGGTTTGTACCGGCATGAAGCCGGGCCGGAATTCTTACAGGTATGTAAGCGCCCGGTAATAGTGGACAGAGCTGTAGTTAGTGCTTTGAAGTGTAAGGAAAAAAGCTGAAAGAGCAACAGCCGGTGGTTGAAATCAAATGGTTTCTCTTGGTAATGACATAGGTAAGGCTCCTAGTATTGCCTTTGTGTAAATACGTCTGATACCGTCGCAGTATAGCATTTCAATTTATTCTTTGGTATCAGAGCCCGTTTTCGGGGCGGGAGTAATAAAGATCAGGTAGCCTTCCCCGGGTAGAAGCAAATTTCTGCCCGGCGCCAGCACCATTTCCTGCCAGTCACCGGCGGTTTTTACTTTTTCTTCCTGCATCCCGTCCCCAAATCTGAGGAATTGCAAGACGTAGCCGGGAGAATCGCTCAAGGTCGCCTTTATGGTGCCTCCCAGCATATATCGGGTGATTTCAGAATAAACGAAGGGTTCGCTAGAAAAAGTCGAGATGCTGGAAATCCGTTTTCGGTATTTCAGTTTACGATCGGGATCATTCTCTTCGAAAAACTGTCCCAATGGAAGTGTCAGTATTTTTTTCTTTGGATTTTTGGGTCTTCAGGAAAATTTGTGGGTAAATATTCTCAATTCTGAGCCTCCTGG
>JAVVEZ010000026.1:0-24685 GCA_032250895.1 Pseudomonadales bacterium
CAATGTATCAGGATCGGGAAGAAGCTTTTAGATGGGGTTTACTGACCGCTTACACCCTCTGAAGCCCAAATCCCCAAGTTCCGGCAATCCTCTTTACCAATGAGTCACATTCCCATGATCTTCAAAACGATAGACACGAGAGTTCCTGCCTCAAGTTTGGACAGTAGTCGGCAAAGTTGATGTCAGGCTGCTGCTGTTGCCGCCTTCTTCTTTCAATTGCGGCCACCCTGTTCAGTCAGTGGAGCATTGTGGCAGCCTCCTTCCGAATCTCCAGACTCAACAGCTGCCATTGCTCACCGGTGAGACCAAAGTTCGCCAGTAGTTTGGGTTGCTGGCTGTTGGTATGACCCCGCTTGTCGACCCGTTTGGCGCGGCCAGTCCAGTCCATAAGATCCAGGTAGGCTTTGAGACCGAATGGGAGGAAGGTTGGCTCGTCTTTCCTGATCGTCTCGCTGAAGGGCATGAGTACTGGCAGCTCTTCGTTGCTCTGCTGCCGCACGCTTCAGCCTCTGAATGCCCTTGTGCCATCATTTTCTCAACGATCCAACCTTGGCAGGTTGCGTACTCATTGATTAGCGACGCCGGTCCGGGTACATCCAAACCACCTTCTGCTCGAAAAAAGTTCCTGACGGACCTGATTACCTGCTCATGGTTATCTTCATGTGCAAATACATCGTGGCATCGATAGAAGGATAACCGGGCAATTGCAGATCGTCCAGCCTTGTTTGTTTCCTGAAATGTATCACCGGTTTTCCGTAAGTGGGCGCCGATCCTTTATCGTTGAAATATCCAGGCTGAGCGCTTTCTCCACACCGCAGTGCGGAGAAAGCCAGGGTGGCATCAGGCCGGTTGGGGCCAGACGAAATCGGGGCGCAGCCCGGCATGGACCGGACGGCCATCGGCCGGCTTGGGAACGCCGGTGGCGGGATCATAGAAGGCATGATAACTGGCCGGCAGGCTGTTGCTGTCATAACCCATCAGGTTGGGAACGACCACGCGGATGCGCTGCTGTTTGTCGTCCAGCATGATGGGGGTGCCGCAGGTCTCACAAAGGCATAATTCAAGCGGTCCATCAGGGTTCTGGTCATTGAACGGCACGCGTTTCAGGCTGCTGGCGCCTTCGACGGCCAGGTCGCCATGATTGAAAAACACCACGTGAGTCGTGGGCTGACCGGTGACGCGCTTGCAGACCGAGCAGTGGCAGGTATGGTTGTCGATGGGATTGTTATCGGCATGGCTATGGTGGTGTTCGCAACCACCGGCATATTTATGTGACATGGTTTTACTCTCTGTTGTGAACGATACGTAGTTATTGGACATGCAGGGCAAGGGTAATCGGGACAAGCGGCCCCGTCCAGTTGAAAATACAAATGTCATGTCTGCGCCGGCCAGTGTCCTCTTGCTGTTTCAAGACAGCGTTCTGACCCAATGCCGGCTTGTCTATTGTGCTTGCGCCTGGGTTTGTTGGCGGGCCAGGGTTTCTTCGAATATTCGTTCAAACTCAGTGACATGGGCCTGATAACCGGCAGGATCGACAAAGGGATTGGGATCCCCCGGATGCCGCGTCAGCAGCTTTTCATATTTCTCATCCAGACCATAGAATACGCCGTGCGAACTGAGGAAGACTTCAACCGGGAATTCACGGGCTTTTTTGTAAGTGGACCTCATGTCCTCGACGATGGTCGGGTAAGCCTCATTGCCGACGTATTTCAGAAACTGCCCGTTCAGGCTGCATTCGATGAAGCCATAGTGGTCCTTGCCGTCTTCCCGCAGGGTCAGGCTCCAGGCCAGGCAGCCCTGAGTATGACCGGGCAGCAGGTGCGCGGTCAGGGTGTTGCCGCCGAGCGTCACGGTGTCGCCGTCATCGACTATGCGGTCAATCGGCTGCTGCTTGCCGCCGGGCGGCTGAAAGGCCCGCACCACTGGCAATTCCCGGCGCCCCACGACGACTTCGGCGCCGGTCAGTTGCTTGACCAGGGCATCGCCCTCGATATGGTCCGGGTGGGCGTGGCCACTGATCAGTATCCTGATGTCCCTGAAGTCGAACCCGAGCTCTGCGACCGCCGCCTGTATCACCGGCACCGAACTCTCATAGTTGCTGCTCACCAGGATATGGCCCTCGGGCGTTGTGATCAGGTAGGACGACAGCATCGAGGTCCCCACGTAGTAGAGATTGTCCATCACATGGTGGGGCGGGAAGGGATCATTCCAGCCGGGAGGCTGGGCCGATGCATTCAGTGGCAACAGCAGCCATGTCAGGGCAGACAGCAGAAATCCGGTAAGCGGTGCCGGTGTCATGTTCATTACTCCCGGCGGGTGCCGCCAGTGTCCAGTTTGCGGCCGTCAGGAAACTCGAGACCCCGTGAATTGGCGCGCAGTGAACCGTCCTTGGCCTGGAAGCCACTTACCTTGACTTTGGTGCCCGGGGGCAGCGAATCCCGGGTCCAGCCGAGCCGCATCAGAACATTAGGCGAACCACCCTCGACCCGCCATTCATCGACGCCACCCTGTTCATTCTCGACCGCAATCACCAGCCAGGAATGCGGGTTCCTCCATTCCATTTTTACCACCGTGCCATCGAGGACCACCTCCTTGTTGGGATCGAATTCGGCGTAAAAGGAATGGTGGGCGTTTACCGGCAATGCCAATATCGCCAGCATCCCCGTCAACGGGATCATCACTTTGCTTTTCATGAGATTCATTCCTCCTTGTCAAGTCCGAGCAAGTCGCTGTAGAGCAGCTTGTCGGCAAAGGGTACGCACTTGTGCTCCAGCAGTTGGGCATCGGCTTCGATCAAGCGGTACAGGGGCATCTCGATGGTCCAGGGTTCCGTATAGGTCAGTGGATCGTCGAGTGTCGCTTCGTACCAGAGGTGGTTGGGTCCCAGCAGCGTGAAACGCTCGGTCACTTTCAACTGATTGCTGTGGTGATTGCCGGCCCGGTCCAGCCAGGTCTCCTCGTTCTGACCGGTCGTGGTCACCACCAGCACATCCCCGTCCCAGCTGCCGTTGGAACGGCCCATCCAGGAATCAATCGGCGCTTCGGCATCGCTGCCCATGTGGATGACCCGGTTGGCGGCGGCAAAGGGATAGACCATCAGCAGGTCGTCCTGATCGTCCTGAAATATCTGGAACGGCATGTTGTGATAGGTGGCGCGCGGTATGCCGAGCATGTAGCACTTGGCTTCGGGATCGGCCGCCGGCCAGTTGGCGCGGTTCTGTCTGCGCTGTTCCAGCGCTGCCGGGAGGTAGGGAATGCTGCCACCGCGCACGACACCCTTGCCGGCCGGAATCGCCGCGATGGCGCCCATCGGCCAGAATTCGTCGAGGGCTTGCGCAGAATGGGCTTCCAGATTCCAGTAGGCCGAATTCAGAGCCTGCCAGATGCCGTTCAGGTTGGGATGACCGCCCATGCTGGCCGGGCGTTCCAGTTCCTGTGCCACCGCAGGCAGGCTCAGCGTTGCCAGCAGCATCGCGCCAATGAATCGAATGCGCATCAATTCCCTCCTTGTGTTGTCATCGTCATGGCCATGGATGAATGTGGCGAGCTTAGCATGAGCGACGGGGAAGATGTAAGTCAGCCGGTGGCTGACGACGGGATGTTTGCGCCTTTGTCTGATGAAAAGGTAAGATGAGCGGACGCACCGCAACCATCCAATAACAGAAGGGGCTTCAGATGAACAGAGGGATTCTTGTCTGGGGGGGCATCGGCCTTGGCCTGATGCTGGCACACGGCATTGCCGGGGCTGCGCAATGGACTGTGCCGATGACGTCCTGGGGCGAGCCGGACCTGCGCGGCACCTGGCCCATCAATCATCTGATCGGGGTGCCGCTGGTACGGCCCGCCGAATACGGTGAGCGCCTTTATTTGACGGATGAGGAGTTTGCGGCGAAACAGAACAGTGTGGCGGCGCGCGACGAGCGTTTCCAGACCGGCGCCATTCCGGCAGCCGATGCCGCCGGGCAGGCCATGCATCAGACCTCGCTGATCGTCGATCCCCCCGATGGCCAATTTCCGGAATTGACGGATTACGGCAAACAAGTGCAGGCGACGATGCGCGGCAGCTACCATCCCACCCAGACCATCTTTGATGGCATCGGGGATTTCAGCTCCTGGGACCGGTGCATCACCCGTGGCATGCCGGTGTCGATGCTGCCGCGCAACTACAACAATGGTATCCGTATTTTCCAGACCCCCGGGTATGTCGTGATCTCTCTGGAAATGGCGCACGAGGCCCGCATCATTCCGACCGATGGCAGCGCGCCACTGACGGGGCAGATCAAGCAGTGGCTGGGTGAATCGCGCGCTCACTGGGAAGGTAATACGCTGGTGGTCGAGACCACGAATTTTGGTCATGGCCCCCGGATCGGCCTGACCAGTGCCGGCGTGCCCGGCTCGCCGAGGCCGCTGCAACCCTTCACGGACGACATGCGTATCATCGAACGCTTTACCCGCACGGCAGCCGACACCATCGAATTCGAGATGACCATCGAGGATCCGGCAGTGCTGGCGCGGGGTTCCTACACCGTCAAATATCCAATGTATCTCGACAATGACTACGAGATGTTCGAATATGCCTGTCATGAGGGCAACACCACGATTCGTAATTACATTGAAACCTCACGCTATGAGCGTGCGCAGGCCGGGCAATAAAATAATAAGAGGAGATGGATAATGGGCGAAGCGGAATCTGGGATAACACACGTAAATGCGTCAGATAGGGATGAGGAAGGGGGAATATATATAACTTTTTTAAAAAACCGGTTACTACTCAAACGCTTTGTTTCCCGTTTTTTCAAACGATCGCATGATATAGAAGATATCGTTCAGGAAACATTCGTCAAAGCACTTGAAGCGGAATGTAAAAATAAAATTCAATCTCCTAAAGCCTACCTTTTCCAGACAGCGAAAAATTTATCTGTCAAGGAAGTATCAAAATTTTCGACTCGTCTACAAGACAGCATAGAGGATTATCTACCTGAAGGAATGCTGGTTACCGAGACGACAATTGAAGATCAGGTTGAGAGTCTGCAAAAATTGACACTATTCTGTCAGGCTCTCAGGGGTTTGCCAGTGCAATGCCGACGGGTTTATATATTGAGAAAAGTCTATGGCTATACGCAAAAGGAGATCGCCGGAAGTTTGGGGATCAGTGAGAACACAGTGGAGCGACATATTGCCAAAGGTATTCTACGTTGCAACGAGCATATGACTGTATTCGGTTATGGAAGGGAAGGCAACGCCAAGCTCGACAGAAAGGCTTAATTTTTTATCCAGGAAACCTCCGAATAATTCTGAAAAGTCTCTGCAGGAGTCTGGGAGGCTCGATGCAAGGACGGAAACAGTGCAGCCGAACTTCTCAGGTCCCATCCTTGCCCGGTACTATTTAACACGCTTATATTTATGAAGCACTTAATAATCAGGTATTCTGAACATGAAAGGTAATATTGCTTTATTTCCAGTCAAGGCAAAAATCAGGGAAAAAGCAGCCTTATGGATTGCAAAACTGGATGGCAGCCCGCTGACCGAAAGTGACGCGGAAGAGTTGCGTGCTTGGTTGTCCGAAGATATCCGGCATCGCAATATTTTACTGCAACTTGCTTCGACTTTTGATGATACTGACGTGCTCACTGATCTGTCCGAACTTTTTCCGCTGCAAAAAGATATACGCAAAGATACCCGTCAACGTAGAAACTGGTTTGGTAATCTGTCTATGCCGGTAGCAGCGATGGCTTCAGGGTTGATAGTGCTGACTATTTCGGTTTATTTTCTGTTCGACATCAATCAATCAACGAGTGCTAAAAACCATAAGTCCACTGGATTAGTTTACCAAACTGCCATTGGGGAGCAACAAAGTCATACCCTGGTCGATGGTTCTGTGATTTTATTGAACACAAACTCTAGAATAGAAGTCGATTTTACTACCTCAGCCAGAGCTGTCAGGTTATTGTTCGGAGAAGTAAACTTCGATGTCGCTAAAAATTCTGCGATGCCATTCGTAGTATACACCAATATGGGAAGTATCCGCGCAGTTGGTACCACCTTTAGCGTGCGCATCTTTGAGGAACAGGTTGATGTGACTGTAACAGAAGGACGGGTTAAAGTGCTGGAACTTGAAGAACCGGCATTGCAAAAAAAATCAGTTTCGGTAGCGACTATTCCGGCAAATGAAGAGATTATGAGTCTTGATGCCGGTCAGATAGGCCAGTTCAGCAAGAAAAGTCACACATCTAAGAACATTACATCTTCTGAGATAACGCAAATGTTGTCATGGCAGCGTGGGGTGCTCGTGTTTGAAGGTGAAATGCTTTCCGAGGCAGTAAAAGAAATCAGTCGCTACACTGATAAGGAAATAATTATCACGGATGAAGAATTGAGTCGTACCCGTGTGGGTGGATATTTTAAGTCAAATGATATCGATGCGACGCTGAAGACGCTCGAAGACAACTTCAACATTGAGGTGGATCGGGTGACTCCTGACAGAATACTCTTATCCACGAAAGAAAAAGTCAAAGCCTATTGAGCTTGTAGATTTGCTTTGTTGACCGGTAGATTATACCCGGATAGTAGGATAGTGCGGCTCTGGGATTGCAAAGCAATTTACGGCTTGTCAGACAGAAGAAATAACTTTCCAATTGGAGTAACGGTAATTCATGGCTTGCAGGTCTCACCTTGTATCAGAAAGCATTTGTATTTATTTACAGAAGGTTTTCTGTAAGTGGGGACCGTGGGTGTGCAAGTTTGGCCAGAACCTCTTGAGCGGAAGCATGGTAACGTTTGTTCTGGTTGCCAATAGTATTATGGCGGCTGAACAGGCAAGTTATCACTTCGACATTCCCCAGCAATCGGCGGACAAGGCGTTGACCGCGCTTGCTCGCCAGGCCGATACGCAAGTGCTGTTTCAGTTTGACGTAGTAAAGCAGTTTATTACTAAATCCGTGTCAGGTGAATATACGATTGAAGAAGCAATCACGCTTCTTTTCAAGGATACGGGTCTGAAAGGCGTCTTCAGTGAACAGGGTAGTATTGTCGTCAAGGTCGATGAGTCGAAACCAGACAGCAGCGGAGGGGAAGAAAAAATGAATAGGAAATTGACATTTGGTAGTGCCATAGCGGCATTTTTTACCGGGGTATTTGCTGTCCAGGGCGTGAGTGCGCAGCAGGCAGAGACAGAAAATTCTCGCTCCCGAACAACGCTGTTGGAAGAAGTGATCGTTACCGCTACAAAACGGGAACAATCTCTGCAGGATGTTAGCGAAGCCGTGTCATCGGTATCGTCTGACCGATTGCGAGACGCGCATATCCAAACTTTGTCTGATCTGCAAAATATCGTTCCTAATGTGAGTTTTGGTGATGATTTTGGGATTGCGAAACTGACGATTCGTGGAATCGGTACGAATCTGTCGACAGAAGGTATTGATACGGGTGTTAGCCTTTATGTTGATGGTGCCGTCCTTTCCCGCCCATGGACACAATTCAGTTCGCTCTTCGATCTTTCGCGCGTAGAGGTTCTGCGGGGTCCTCAAGGAACACTTTTTGGCCGCAATGCTGTTGGAGGCGCTGTTAATCTGGTGACGGCTAAACCAACAGAGGAGTTTGAATCCTTCGGTCGGTTGACGGTTGGCAAGTATGCCCAGTTTGACGGTGAGGGGGCAGTAAGTGGCCCTATATATTCCGACAAGATATTAGGCCGGGTCGCATTTCAGTTGAATGAACGAAATGGCTTTGGTGAGAATGTGACTTCCGGTAACGATATTGATGACCAAAATAGACGTATGGCGCGAACGCAGTTTCAGTTCAATATCACTGAAGATTTGGATTTTCTTCTCATGGGAGAATGGTTCAGAGAGGATGATAACTCCAATTCGTTGAAGCTGAAGGAGGCGGCATTTCCGGATATTCCGGAGTTGACGCCAATCGGAGCTGGTGGATTCGCTTCAGGAGTCCGTGATATTGCCGGTGACTTTGACCCAGTTAATGTAATTGAAACATGGGCAGTTGGAGGAACTCTTAACTATATATTGAATGATCAATTATCAATAAAGAACATCGCAAATTATAGAAAGTCAAACAGCCGGTTCAGTCATGATCTTGATTTGTCGACGGTTGTAAACAGTTTGGCGACCAATGGCGGAGCGACACAGGGACTAAATCGGGAATTGTTCAGTCGTCAAGTCAGCGATGAACTACAGCTGAATTACGATGGCGATCGTCTTAAGGGGATATTTGGATTTTACTTTTTTTCGGAGGATTTCGGCGGAGGTTTTTCACTGGGACTGACACCAACCTTGGGACAAAACGGCAATCCTCCTCGCATTGTTCAGGATGTTGGTAACGAAACCGCAGACGCTTGGGCAGTGTTCTTTGATACCACTTTTGATATCACGGATCAAATTGCCCTGAAAGTCGGAGGACGCTTCAACCATGAGGTCAGGGAAGTCACTAATGGGGCAACGATTCTATTATCTGACGGTGCAGGTCCGCCAATCCGTCTAGGCAACTCGGATAAGCGTACTTTTAAGGATTTTACACCAAAGGCCGGGATCGAATGGCGCCCTTTTGCAAGTGAGAATGCGATGCTTTATTACACGCACTCTCAAGGCTTCAAAAGTGGGGCAGGTGAAATCACAATTCTTTCACCAGGTATCATTCAACCCGAAACGATTAAAAATCATGAATTTGGTTTACGTAGTTCCTGGTTTGATCGTCGTTTGATTGTTAACCTCTCTGGCTTCTTCTATAACCTGAAGGATTTGCAGGTTGAGCGAACAATGACTGATCCATTGGCAGGGTTCGTCTCTGTTTTCGAGAATGCTGCTAAAGTTGATGCTCATGGAATTGAGACGGAAGTGACATTGCTGGCTACTGAGCAGTTTAGTTTGAGTGCTGCTGGAACATATCTGCATTCTACATTTGGTGAGTTCACTACCTCTAATCCGTCGGATGCGCGGAACATAGTCGGGTCGCCGGTTTTTGCCCCGATTGAGGTTGATCTTTCCGGTAATTTTACGAGATATTCGCCAAAATGGGCCTTCAACATTCATCCTGCATATGATATCCCGTTCGCCAATGGTGGGAGTGTCACTATCGCCTCGGACTTTTCTTATAAGTCTCGTCAGTTTCACACTGAGTTCAACGACCTTAGATTCTCGTCAGGTGCTTACACGCTGATCGACGCTCAAATCCGCTATACTCCAGTTAACGAGAGCTGGTCGTTTGAAGTATGGGGTAAAAACCTCTCTGGGAAGAGAGAGTCCAGTGGTAGTTTTCTCGTGAATAATAATGTTGCAGGTAGTTTGATAGCGCCGACAACTGTGGGTGTATCCGTAGGTTATAATTATTAAAGACACTCAGGCTTTGTCCTGAGTCGGGAAACATCACTCAAACGAAAAGAGTTTTTCTATGCATCATCAGGCTTATTGTTTGTGGCAGGCGATCCGCCTGGCTGTGGTACCGGTCCTTCTGTCTGCTTCAGGCAGCCTCTATGCCCAGCCAGAGAACTGCGCAGGGGTCAACGACCTGCTGCTGAACAATGGCGTCATCCATACCATGGATGACGCGGATACCGTGGTCAGTGCCGTGCGCATCCTTGATGGTCGTATCAATGGTAGGGGCACGGATGGAATGCCGACCACTGCCTGCACCCAGGTCATCGATCTGCAGGGCCGCACCGTGGTGCCTGGACTGATCGACAATCATAACCATATCGTGCTGCTTGGCCTGCGGCCGGGGCACGACACGCGGCTGGAAAATGCCACGTCCATTGCCGAGGTGCTGGCCCTGCTGCAAGCCCGTGCGGCAGGCGTGGCGGCGGGCGAATGGCTCACGGCCATTGGCGGTTTCGATATCAATCAGTTCGTGCCGGCACCGGCAGCACCGCGTTTTCCGACCCGGGCAGAACTGGATACGGTTGCCTCGGGGCATCCCATTTACATACAGCAGGGTTTTGCCGGCCCGGGCGTCACCAACAGCCTGGGCAAACGTTTCTTTGAGAGCAAAGGGATAGCCGTCGGGGATGATGGTTCTCTGACGGGCGGATTGCCGCCCAATCCGGCGACCCGTGCATTGTATGAACTGAATCAGCTCCAGACCCTGGATGCCATGAAACGGGGCACGCTGGATGCGCTGAACTATGCAGTCAGTCTCGGCATCACCACCCAACTGGATCAGGGCGGTTTTCCGGCAACCGACAGTGCTTCCGATGGCGCGGCCAGTTTTGATCCCTACCGGGCCTATGACGCGGTGCTGGCGCTCTACCATGAAGGCCGCCTGCCCAATCGCCTGCGTCTGAATTTTCTGCACATGGAAACCGATCCCGCCACGCCCCAGTTGCAGGCGCGTTTGAACAATGTCTTTGCCGAATTCGGCGATGATTCGTTGCGGATCGTCGGCATTGGCGAATTCACGGCCGGCATCAGTCCCATCATCACCCAACAGACGGAAGAATGGCTCAATGGCACCCGCCGGGTGGCGCAGGCCGGCTGGCGCAATGAAAACCATTCCCTGACCCCGTCTGATTTCAGGACGATCATCGATGGCTGGCAGCAGATCAACGAGGAACTGGGTGGTGACGGTATCACCCAACTGGGATGGGTGCTGGCACATGCGCCCTTCATCACCGAGGAATATGCCCGCAAGCTACAGGCGCTGGGTGCGGGTGTCAGTGTGCTGGGTGGCTGGCGCTATATCAGCGGCACCAGCCAGAGCAACGGGCCGCCCTTTCGCATGCTGCACGATCTGGGCATTCCCATGGGCATGAGTTCCGACGGTATGCAGATATCGCCGATGAATCCCTGGCTCGGTCTTTATTATGTGGTCAGCGGCCGCAATGCACGTGGGGAACTGATCAATGCGGGGCAGACACTGCCGCGCACCGAAGCCCTGCGGCTGTATACGGCCGCCAATCGCTGGTTTCTGCAGGAAGAGGATATCGGCAGCCTGGAAGCCGGGAAATTGGCCGATCTGGTCGTGCTCGACAGAGATTATTTTGATGCGGATGCCGTGAGCGATGAAGACATCAAGAATGTGCATGCCGTGCTGACCCTGGTCGGCGGGAAGATCGTGCACGGAGATCCGGCGCGGCTCTAGGAGTCCGTCAGGCTCCTGGACTTGGGTGGAAACAGTGGTTATTCTTCCTGCGTCCCATCGCCCTGACAAAAATGACAGCAAGGGGCCTGCCTTGCATCCCGGCAGAGCAGTCATGTCGCCTGGGGACACAACAGAAGAGGGGGGGGAGTGTATGCCTATCAACGCAAGCCCATGGCGGGCCGCCGTCGCCCTGCTTTTGTCGAGCATCGTGGCGCCGCCTGCCTTCGCGCAATTCGGCGCCGGTTACGGCCCCGCACTTGAAACGATTCCGCCGCCACGGGAGTTCGAGAGCTCGGCCGCGCACTATGCCTATCTGCTGGAACAGGCGGGTGGTGGCACCACACATACCTTCGCGACGCTGCCGCGCTGGGACGGACTCTGGGTGACGGCCGGCAATACGGCGATGGATGCTTTCGTGGACGCCCCCAGGTTTTCGGGACAGGTGCGCGAAGGTGTGCTGAGCCCGGCCTATGAAGTGGCGTACAAGGAACGCTGGCGGCAGCAGACCGAGGAGGGCGAGGTCAGATACGATCGGCTGACCCATTGCGAGCCGCAGGGCTATCCGCGCTTTCTGCTCGAACCCTACAGCCACGAATTCATCAACCTGCCGCAGCAGTCCTACCAGATCAATGATTTTGCCAACTCGATTCGCCGCATCTACATCGGTGGGGAACACAGGAATCTCTATGGCACGCATTCCTGGTACGGCGACACCATCGGTTTCTGGGACGGCGACAAGCTGGTCACCCACACGGTGGACCTGCTGCCCGCCGACTTCACGCGCTGGGCGCCGATGACGAGCAACCAGTTCGAAGCGGTGGAAGTCTGGGAACTGAAGCAGTATCCGGGAGGTATCGAGCGGCTCGAAGCGCAGATTACCTTCTATGACCGCTATGCCTTCACGAAGCCGGTCAATGCCGTTTTCGCCTTCCGGCACGCCGTCGAACTCGAAGCCGCAGGGCATCGTGTCCAGCATTGGGAGTGCGAACTGAGCAGCAATTCCTATCTCGACAAGGACGGCACCACCAACTTCAGATTGCCCGGCGAAGAAGGTTACAAGGACGCCCGCGGCTTCACGCTGTTCCCCGAGTTGCCGGGCCAGTCCCGCGACCCGATCTACAACACCACGCTGTCGACCGATTGAGGAGTTCAAGATGAAAAATCTGTTCCGTCTGTTGAAGCTGACAATATTTTGCGCCGGGCTGCTGGGTGTGACGGCGGTTCATGCGCATCATTCCTTCACCCAGTTCGATCGTGACACGGAGCTGGTCAAGACCGGCAAGGTGGTGCGCTGGGCCTTCAACAATCCGCATTCCTGGCTCTATCTCAACATCGGGAACGAAGACGGCAGTGAAACGTTGTGGAGCTTCGAGGGTTCCTCGCCGACTTCACTGGTCGTCCGCGGCATCACGGGTGCCACCTTCGAGCCCGGCGATACCGTGACCTTCATGTATTGTCCGCTGCGCGACGGCCGGCCCGGTGGCGCCATCGGCTGGGTCCGGCTAGATGATGGCAGTTATGTCAGCCCGAGCGACGGCGGTTGCAACGGCAATGCGCAGAATATCGAACGTTGGAAGGGCTGGCTGGAGCAGGGTTTCACGTCCAGCCGGGACGCCGACTAAACCAAAGAAAGGAGAAAACACATGCTTGCCAAGCGACTGATTGCCAGTCTGTTACTGTTGTTGCCACCAGTCGGGTTGATGGCCGCCGAAAATGCCCCGCAGCGTGCCGCTGGCCTGCATATCGATCCCGTGGGGGCGGGGCCTTTTTATTACGATACGGCCGAGGGCATGGATATCCGGGTCAGGGTGCTGGCGCGGGGGCTCGACCATCCCTGGAGCATCACCTGGCTGCCGGACGGCAGTGCCCTGGTGACGGAAAAAAATGCCGGCACGATCAGGCGCCTCAAGGATGATGTGTTGCTGGATGAGGTGGTGCAGGGAGTGCCGCAAGGCGGCATCGTGAGCCGCTACACGGGCCTGCTGGATATCGCCACGCATCCGGATTTCGCCAATCAGCCGTATATCTACATGAGCTACAACAAAGCCCTGCCGGATGGCAAGCAGGCCATTGCCGTTGCGCGGGGGCGCTGAGATGGCAGCAATATTCAGGGCACCGAAGATATTTTTGTCGGGGAAGAGGGCACCACCAACGGGGTGCGCCTGTTGTTCGGTGCGGACGCCATGCTGTATGTCGGTGTTTACGCCACCACCGACAGCCCTGAACCCAACTTTCACACGGATATCCAAAAAGGCAAGATCCTGCGCCTGACTCCGGAAGGGAAAATTCCCCAGGACAATCCCTTCGTGGGCCGGGAAGGGTTTTTGCCGGAAATCTACAGCTATGGCCACCGCACGCCCACCGGTCTCACATTGAACAAAGAGACGGGGGAAATCTGGGAAACCGAGATGGGGCCGAATGGCGGCGATGAGGTCAACCACATCCGCCGGGGCGGCAACTATGGCTGGCCGCTGGTCAGCCTGGGCCGGTCCTACAGCGGCGCCTGGCAGAGCGGACGTTTCCAGATGGAAGGCACCATCGATCCCTTCGCGTTCTGGATGCCAAGCATTTCGTCTTCCAGCCTGGTCTTTTATGACGGCGACGAGTTTCCAGCCTGGCAGGGTGATCTGTTCGTCAGCGGCATGCAGGAAGGCCAGATTCCCGGTACGGGACAGTTGCAACGCATCAAGTTCAATGCAAACGGGGATGAAATCCGTCGTGAGTCCCTGCTCAGAGACCTGCGCCAGCGCATCCGTGATGTGAAGCTGGGGCCGGATGGCAGACTTTACCTGCTGACGGATGAGGATGACGGCCTGGTGCTGCGCATCGAGTCCGTAAGATAAGTTGCTGTTGGGTGCCGGATCAAATCCGGCATGATGGCCCATTTTTCCAAAAATGGAGTGCCTTCAATTCTGTCCCCTTTTTGCGTTTTGTGCTCTATCCCGTGCTGTTCCCATCTGCAATAATCAGCCGCCGCCACTTCAGAGATGAACAAGCATGCGTGATCTAACCCAGGGCTCTGTGACCAAAACCATTATCGCGATGGCATTGCCGGTCGCTGCCGGCATGATCTTTCAGACCATGTATCTGCTGGTCGACCTCTACTTCGTGGCGGCGCTGGGCGATGCCGCCGTGGCCGGCGTCGGGGCGGCCGGCACGCTGATGTTCATGATCATGGCGATCACCCAGGTGCTGGCCGTCAGTGCGGTGGCGCTGATTTCGCAGGCCGTGGGCAGCAAGCAGCAGGAGCAGGCCAATCTGGTGTTCAATCAATCGATGCTGCTGGCGGTGCTGCTCGGACTGGTGACGCTTGTCGGGGGTTATGCCTTTGCCGGCACGTTCATGGGCAGCATCGCCGCCGACAGTGCCGCCCGTGCCGAAGGGGTCACCTTCCTGTACTGGTTCATCCCTGGTATGGCCTTGCAGTTTGCGATGATGGGCATGGCCTCGGCCCTGCGGGCAACCGGCATCGTGAAACCGGGCATGATCGTACAGATGCTGACCGTGCTGCTCAATACCCTGCTGGCGCCGGTCCTGATTGCCGGCTGGGGACCGGGACCGGCACTCGGGGTGATGGGCGCGGGACTGGCCAGCACGATCTCGGTCAGTGTCGGCATCGTGCTGCTGATCCTGTATTTCGTGAAGCTGGAAAAGTATGTATCGTTTCAGTGGTTGCAGTGGAAGCCCGATTTCCATATCTGGAAACGCATGGTGGACATCGGCCTGCCGGCCGGGGGCGAGATGCTGCTGGCATTCGTTTATTTTGCCATCGTGTACTGGCTGATCCAGGATTTTGGCGCGGCCTCGCAGGCGGGTTTCAGCATCGGCGGCCGCATCATGCAGTCGATCTTCATGCCGACCATGGCCGTTGCTTTCGCGATCGGCCCCATCGTCGGCCAGAACTTCGGTGCGCATCAGCATGAACGGGTGCGGGAAGCCTTCCACAAGGGTATTTTGCTGAACAGCCTGGTCATGCTGGTCGTCACGGTCTTTGTGCATATCGATCCGGACCTGATGATCAGAGTGTTCACGGACGAGGCCGAGGTCATCGCGGTGGGGGGCGGTTTCCTGAAGATCATCTCGGTCAACTTCGTGGCGCAGGGCATCGTGTTCACCTGTTCCGGGATCTTTCAGGGGCTGGGCAATACCCGGCCGGCATTGATGAGCTCCGTCTTCAGGCTGGTGATCTTCATGCCGATAGCACTGCTGATATCCCGGCGGGAAGGCTTCGCGGTCAATGATATCTGGTATGTGTCAGTGCTGGCGGTACTCATCCAGGCCATCATGAGCTATCTGCTGGTCCGGCGCGAGTTACGCTTGAAACTGCGCCGGCCCCCGGTGCCTGCAAGCCATCAGACACCCGCTGTTCAGTCTGAATAAGTCAGGATCTGTGCCGCCATTTCTGTGGCGACAGCCGCGGGCAGATCGGTATGCGGCGTCATCGGCACTTCACCCCACACGTTGGCACCACCCTCGATGATCCTGGCTGCCAAGCGGGCAATGTTGGCGTCGGTGCGCGGGTAACGTCTGGCGATTTCCCGGTAGGAAGGGCCCACCAGAGGGTCTTCGATGCGGTGACAGGTGCTGCAATCCTGGTCCGGAAACAGCGGGATCTCTCCTGTTGATTCTGATGCAGGGCGCGAACCTGCGTCAGACACCATCATAGAGGCAGGCGCCAGACGCAGCAGCATTCCATCGCTGTGGTCGGTCAGCAGATACAGCAGCTCATCAGGCCCCTGCATCACATAGCGGATGCGCTGGTGCAACTCAGTGAGCAATTGTTCGCGTCTTATTTCGCCCTGCTCATTGAAGACGATACGTTCCAGATGACCGGTGCCGGGTACCCGGCCCATGATCATGGAGGTGACGAAGAGATTGCCCTGCCATTTCGGAAACCGGGTGCCGGTATAGAAGGTCAGTCCTGCCACGGTAATGGAGGGGACCCAGAACACTTCCGGCAGTTGGGTCCCCTCCACCCAGGGCTGGGGACTGAAGCGGGTACCGTCGTAGTCCCGGCCGAAGGTGGCCAGCGGCCAGCCGTAATTCTGTCCCGGCGCGAGGATGTTCACTTCATCCCCACCCTGCGGTCCGTTTTCCAGCTCCCAGATTTCTCCGGTCTCGGGATGGGTCGCAAAATCCATGACCGAGCGGTTGCCCCAGTTGTAGATCTCCGGCAAGGCACCTTCGACGGCGATAAAGGGATTGTCACGCGGCACGCTGCCGTCGTCATTCAGGCGCAGAATCTTGCCGATGTGAGAGTCGAGCCGCTGGGGCGCCTGTTCATCGCAGCGGTGTGACACACCGAACAGCAGGCTGCCATCGGCCAGGAAATGCAGGCGCGAGGAAGCCCCGCAGATATTGTCGCTCCAGGCCTTCGCCTCAAACACTTCTTCCAGGTCCAGCAGCTGCTCACCATCCCAGCGTCCACGCGCCAGGGCCGTGGTTGCCCAGAATTTGTCCGTCCCATCCGGGTGGGGGCTTTGCTTGATCCAGGTAAAGTAGAGCAGACCATTGTTGCTAAAGCGCGGGTGCCGTTCGATATCGAACAACTGCTGCAGGGGAAACGCGGTCTTCATATCCATCACCGGCGCGTCGACCAGACGGCCCTGGCGGAACAGGCGCACCTTGCCATTGCGTTCGGTGATCAGCACATCGCCCAGTGGGTCAACGTCGGTGGCCGTACCGGGAATGAAGCTCAGACCGAAGGGATGGTCGAGGCCATGCGCCAGCACGGAAACCTCCAGACCATCCTGCTCGTAGGTATCAAATACCCAGGAGTCATTGCCCAGAGCCGGACCTTCGAACTGGGCGTAGGCAGTATTCGCAAGGAGTAAAAGAAATGCCAAAACGGACAGATAACTTTGGCGCAGCATGTTGATCATGGTCATTGCTTCCTGCGGTCGAATATAAATATGGATTAAACACTTACATCATTTCTGCGCAGGCGGGGATCCAGTGAATCAACTTACTCTGACCCCTTTGATTTTGACTTCAATTAACGAGAAAGCCAGCAACCGGCTGGCAGTGAATCAACTTACTCTGACCCCTTTGATTTTAAATTGCGGATCAGCTCGGCTGTTTCTGGATGAGCCAGGCCGCTGCTGCCCCGGCCGGAGGTGCTGGTAGCCTGGCCCAGGGCTGCATCCAGAGGCGTGAAGCCATTGTTGTCCCTGGCCATCAAATCCACGCCCTGGTTTGCCAGATAGGAAACGGCTTCGTTCCAGCCCCATCCGGCGGCGCCGTGCAGTGCCGTGCGCCCGGAATTGTCGCGGGCATTGGGGTCGCCGCCATGGGCCAGCATGACTGCCAGCGCCTGCTGCGACTGCTGGGCGGCCAGGGGCGTGGCATAGTCACCCCGGGTATCGATGGAACTCGAACCCAGCCCCGCCGCCGCCATGGTCGGGGTGATGCCGGTGCGATTGGGAAGGTTGGGATGGGCGCCATATTGCAACAGCAGCTTCATGGCCGGGATATCAAAGGCCTTCGCCGCCCGCAGCAGGGGCGTTGCCCCGATACCCAACAGGCTGTCGGCCCCCCGGTCATCCTTGATGTGACGGTAGGTCGGCTGCAGTTTGAGTTGCAGATTGGGATTGGCGCCGGCCTCCAGCAGAATCCGGATCATCTGCAGGCTGGAGGTTTGATCCGTGGCAGGACGGTCGGGATAACCGCCGTGGGGAATGGTGTTGACATCCACCGCGGAGTAGATGGGATTCTCGCCCCGAAAACTCCATTTGTTGACATTGGCGCCGGCCTCGACAAGGTATTTGGCCGTATCAAAATGCATGTTGATGATGGCGGCGAGCAGTGGTGTCACATTCTCGGCATCACCCTGGTCGATGTCTGCACCGGCCTCGACGAGTATCTGTGCACACGCCTGGCAGCCTTCCCGGGCAGCATAGATCAAGGCCGTCAAACCACCGGCCGGACGCCATTGAAAGCGTCGTTCCGCGCTGATCTGGCGTTCGCGCTCGTTCAGGTTTGAACGGGAGTCGGGGTCGCCACCGGCGGCAATGAGCAGTCGCAGCATCCCGGGTTGCGACTGGGCGGCTGCCCAGATGATGGCATTCTGGCCACGCCAATGCTCACGGGCATTCACGTCGGCGCCGGCATCGAGCAAGAGTTTCGCTACAGCAAGATTGTTGGAACGGGCAACGATCATCAGCGCGGTTTGGCCATCCGCATTGCGCGAATCGGGATCTCCGCCAGCCTGCAGCAGGCTGGCCATGATCTCAGGATTGCTCAGCAGGGCGGCTTCGGACACCGGCGTGGCGCCATATTCATTGATCGCATTGGCATCGGCCCCCGCTTCGAGCAGGCGCCTGACCACGGCAAGGTCGCCGTGATGCACGGCCCAGTGCAAGGCAGTGGTGCCGTTTGCTTCGGTGGCGTTGACATCGGCACCGGTCTGGATCGATTCGAAAGCGGCGGCCTGATTGCCCGAGCGGACTTCCTCCAGCAAGGATGACGCAGCGGCCAGGGGCGTCAAGGCGAGGGCCAGCAGGCTGATAAAGAGGGCAGGGGCTGGATGTTTCATGGCTGGATTCTCTTCAGACCTCGCTTCAGACCTCGGCAAACGTACCGGTGCTGTCACCGTGCTGTTCAAGCGCAATGCCGGCGCGCTGCAGCAGCGTCAACAACAGGTTCGCGACAGGCGTGTGATCTTCATATTTCAGATGCTGGTTACCCTTGATTTTTCCCGCACCCCCGCCCAGCACGACGGACGGCAGGGGGAAATGGTCGTGATTGTTGCTGTTCGACATGTTGGAACCATACAGGAAGATGGCATTGTCGAGTATCGAATTTTCGCCATCGGGCATGGCTGCCAGTTTGCCGAGGAAGCGGGCGATGACCTCGCTGTGCCAGGTTTGCAGCTTCGATAGCTTGTCGATGCTGACCGAACTGTTGTTATGGTGCGACAGGGGATGGAAGGCATCCGGAATACCGATATGGGTGTAGGCCTGATTGCTGACTTCCGCCGCCAGCATGAAGGAGACCACCCGGGTCATGTCGGCCTGATAGGCCAGAGCAATCATGTCGAACATCAACTCGATGCGCTCGTCGAAATCAGGCACCCCAACGGGCAACTCGGGCAAGTCATAGACAGACAAATCACGGCTTTCCAGTTTATGCACACGGCGCTCGATTTCGCGCACGCTGGACAGGTAGCCGTCCAGCATCAGCCGGTCGGAGGCCCCAAGGCTTTTTTTCAGACTGCCGGCCTCTGCCATCACCATGTCCAACAGGCTCATGTAATCGTTGGCGATCATGGCACGCTCGGCATCGTTGGCGCCCTGGCCAAACAGTTTCTGGAAAAATTTCTTCGCGCTGAACTCCATCGGCAGCGGGCTGCTGGGGCCGCTGAACGAGATGGTTTTGCCAAAGCTGCAACCGTAGGTGCCGTCACAGGCAGAGCTGCCGCCTTTTTCTTCGGTGGCCACTTCGATGGATGGTAAGGCAGTGTCCTGGCCGATGGCCTGGGCGGCGACCTGATCCGCCGTGATGCCACCCAGCGGCGCATTGCTGCGGCGCGGGGGGACGCAGCTCAGCCAGGTGCCTGGCGTGATGGCATGGACCGCGGAGCTTTGCGCCGGTCTATTGCCCAGGCCGGACACAATCGTCAATTGTCTTTTGAAGGGTTCGAAAGGTTTCAGAATCGGTTTGAGCTCAAACTCCGTACCGACAGCGTCCGGCGTCCAGTCCCGCATGATGGCGCCGTGCGGCAGATAGAAAAAGCCCATGCGTGGCTTGGGCGCCGCAGCGGTATTGGCCAGTGCCGTTGCGGCCGGCACCATGGCATCCAGAAACGGCAAGGCTACCGTCGTACCGAGTCCGCGCAATACCTTTCTGCGCGATAAATGCTTTCTGGTTATAAACATGGCATCACTCCTGTGTCATGCGGGCCAGGCCGCGCTGACAACATTCACGGATCGAGCCTGTCACTCATTGAGTGACAGTACCCCGGCGGCTGTTTCATTGTCCCCAGCCGGCAAGGACTTCATCTGAAAAGCATTGCTGGCAACGATACCCTGAACGATGGCATCAAACCGGTAGCCATCGGCGGCTGCCTGTTTGACCACAGCGCGTACGGTGGGCATGTCATAGTATTCAAGGGTTCGTCCGAGCGCGAAAGTCATCAGTTTTTCAGTCAGGGTCTGCACGAACTGTTCAGGCCGCTCCAGCAGGGCTTTTCTGAGATCCACCGGTCCCGATATCGGCTGGCCACTGGCCAGTCGCCCCTGCGCATCGATGGCCGAGCCGGCATAGCGGTCAAGGTCACGCCATTGCCCAATGGCATTGAAATTTTCCAGCGCCAGGCCCAGCGGATCGATGACGCCATGGCACTGGTTGCAGGAGGGCTGGGCCCTGTGTGCCTCGAGACGCTGGCGGACGGTCTTGATGGCTTCTCCGGGCGGGCGGGTATCCAGGTCGGTTTCGACGCCCGGTGGCGGCGCAGCCGGCGGCGCGCCGATCAGTGTATCGAGGATGTAGGCGCCGCGCAGCACGGGTGATGTGCGGTTTGGATAGGAGGTCAGCAACAGCAGTCCGCCTTTGCCGAGCAGCCCCCAACGGCGTTGGTCTTGCAGTTGGATACGACGAAACTGTGAGCCGCGGACACGGTCAATGCCATAATGGCGGGCCAGACGCTCATTGACAAAGCTGTGGTCCGCACTGAGCAAATCCACGACACTGCGGTCGGCGCGCAGGATGCTGTCGACAAACAAAGCCAGTTCCTCCTTGAAGGCGCTGCGCAGATCCTGATCAAAATCGGGGAAAAGGCGCGGATCCGGATCGATGTTGTCCATATCATCGACCTTCAGCCATTGGAAGGCGAAATTTTCAGTCAGCGATTTCGCACGGGGGTCTGCCAGCATGCGGCGAACCTGTTGCTGCAAGACCCTGGTATCGCGCAGTGTGCCCTGTTCGGCGTGTGTCAACAGTTCTGCGTCAGGTCCGCGGCTCCACAGGAAAAAAGACAGCCTGGAGGCAAGTTCCACATCGGTGGTCGGGAAGGACTGCCCCGGGAGCGCATCGTCCGGCAGGGGTTCCGCACGGTACAGAAACTTGGTTGACGCCAGCATGGCCATGATCGATTTTTGGATGCCGGTCTCAAATCCGCCTTCCGCCTGCCCCGACTGATAAAAAGCCATCAGGGTGGCAAGGTCATCCGCCGTGACTGGCCGTCTGAAGGCCTGGCGTGCCAGCCTGGACATGATCTGTTCGGCGCAGTCTCGTGCCCCGTCATTGTTCGCCGGATGACAGGAGAAAATCCTGTTGCGGCTGGGGATATCGGGACGCCCGGTGGCATTGAAGGGGCCGAGCGCCTTGAAACCGGTCACCAATGGAATATTGTCCATGCCCTCACCCGGACTGAGGTGGTCGACAATGCGGTCGGATTCGGCAAAGGTGCGCGCGACGAAACCGGCGCCGATCCTGTGGTGCCCGGCTGGCACCGGCATGCGAATGTTGGCAAAGCGGTTTTCGATGTCGGTGATGGCGGGTTGCTGCAAATGATCCACCGCTTCGGCGTCGTCATGTCCGCCCAGGGAGGCGGTAAACACCTCTTCATCATCGATGGTCAGAATGAAACGATGCTCGGATTCCAGCCACCAGGTTGGATAGGAACGATGCAGCGAACCTTCCTGAGAGGCGATGCTGATATTGAATTCATACTCACCGTCGGCCGGAAAATAGTGTTCAACGGCAAAGCCGCCCCGAGTGCCCAGGGGCAAACCTTCGACATGCCGATACTGTGTCGCCAGGCTGGGCGCTTCAAAGTTCACCAGTTCAGGTTCGGGCGCGGCGGCGGACACTGCCTGGATGCTGATGGCGCGCGCCGCCGACAGGTATTGTTCCAGAAACGTGGGTGAGACCTGCAGGACATCGGCAACGTTGTCAAAGCCATCACTGGCAGTGTCCGGGGGCAGCAGGGCGGCGGCATCCACCTCGACGGCCAGAATGTCTGCGATGGCATTGGCGTATTCTTTGCGGTTCAGGCGGTGGATGGCGATATGCCCGGGATTTGGACCCTGAGCTTCAGCAAGAGCGTCCAGGTAGTCTTCCATGTGTGCGACGAAATCGTCGATGGCCTCTTCGGGCGGCCTCTCGTTGCCCGGTGGTGGCATCAGCCGGCCACGCATTTTGCGCATGGCGGCTTCGAAGACAGGGATATTCCCGGCAATATGCTCGGGGGGCAGGGTATCGAAGGCAATACTGCCGGCCCAATCCTCGGAGTTGTGGCACTTGATGCAGTATTGCTCCAGCAGGCCCCATTGCGCCTCGACAGTGCGCAGGGCTGCCGCGTCAGCCTGCTCATCGGCAAACGCGGCCGGGCCTGATATGAACCCGGCCAGAGCGCCATAGAGCATGAATCGATGAGTCCATTTTGACATTTAGATGAATCCACCCATATCGTAAGTATGCGCCCACATGCCCCGGTACGTTTCCAGCACGAATTCTTCTGGATCGCCCCAGAGCGGATCATAGGCTGAGGTCACACCTTTCAGCAGCATTTCATGGCCGCTGAGCCCTTGCCGGGCAAGGGTCTTCATTTGTTCATACAGATCGGCCAGCATGTCGTGCTGAGCCTGCAAATCGGCTTTCTTCAGGGCCGGACCACGGTCGGGGACGATGATCGTGTTGTCATCGACCCTGGCCAGCAGGGTCGCATTGGCGCTGATCAGGCCGCCGATCCAGCCACCCGTGGCAATATCGGCAATGGGATACCTTTTGTTGCTCAGCAGGCCGCCGGCCACCAGTACATTACTGACCGGAAAATGCAGGTAGAGATCACCATCGGTGTGCGCCTGCGGCACATGCTCATAGATCAGGGTTTCTTCGCCCAGATCCAGCTTCCCGGCGTCATAGACAGTGCTGTCGGGCAAGGCTTGCGGCGGTCTGGGCTGGTGCTGCCACTGCCGCCATGCCACGTCAAAGTCAGCGCCCAGCCAGAGTCTGGTGTTTTCATGGGCAATGATTCTGGCTCCGCGGGCATGCAGGGCTTCATTGCCGCCGGTGTGATCTTCGTGCCAGTGGGTGTTGAACAGCGTCTTGACAGGAGCCGAGCCGGATAGCTCGTCGACGAGGCTCAGCAGCTCCGGCGCCAGGTCCTGGCGGCCGCTGTCGATCAACGTGAGTCCCTGTTCACCTCGATGCAGCGTGACATTGCCGCCGGCACCCGAGACCAGTGTAATGCTGTCAGTGATCCGCTGCGCGCTCAGGTCTTGAGCGGAGGCGGCGTTCACCATGGGCCAGCCACTTGCGGCGACACAGGAGGACGCCGCAAGGCCTTGCAGGAACAGACGACGATGCAGAATGTTTTTTGCCATGGTGGCTACCTTAACATAAATTCGAACGGAGCTGGAAAGCACGGTTTGTATCCTGGCATTCCGGATGTGCTTGCCAGAGTCATTCAGAGCTTCCTTAAACCATTAGACGCCTCATTGAAGTCATGCTACGGTTGCCTGTACAAAAATTTGACAACGTGTTTCAAGCAATAATAGGTCAACCATGAACAAAAAAATGACATTGTCTTCCCTGGCTGCCGGGTTTGCAGCCACATTGATCGTGCAATCGGCCACAGCCCAGCTCGTGCCGGATATTGGCTTCAACAGTGTGGGGCGGGGTGCTCCGATCGCGGATGCACAGGACTATCCCTATGTCGGTGCGATTCAGCGCTTCGGAGCCGCCGATGCCGTCGCCGCCAGCAACGGCGAGGTTCCTCCGGGAGTCGAAGCCCTGCCGGTCGACATCTTCACCACCAAGGATTTCTACGCGGATGCGGCCTTGTGGCAGGATCCCCGCTACTATCGCTGCAATTCGATCATGGCCATCGAGAATCAGGGGGGCGCCAACCCGGGTCAATCGATCAGCGGGGATGATCCCCCCCGCACCTCGGCCTGGGGTTTCTGTGATCGTGATTATCCGCGCTCGGAGATCGTCAGCCCCTACGGTTTCAAGACCGCACAGGAGCATTATCAGGCGCTGCTGGAGGAAACCAGGAAGCGTGGCGGTCCCACCGAACATACCTATGCCACTGTCCCTGGTGATATCAGCGGTCGTTATATCTGGAATGAAGGCGGTCTGGGTGGCCTGCATGGCACCTGGTATTCCATGCTGGTGAACCAGATTCCGACCATTCTGTCGCTGCTGACCCCAGAGTACCAGGGACGGGTGGTACAGGAGACCTTCCACCAGGCAGCAGGCCAGACGCAGTGGCCTTCCCAATACTGCTGGCCCGAGGGCTTCATGCGGCGCTGGCACTTCGCCGCCACGCTGGTGCAGCCTCACACCGTGATGGTGACGCCGGATGTGGTCCAGATCATGGCTGGCGTGGCGGATAATTTTGTGACCAATATCCATCTCGGTCGCGAGTTCAATATGGATGGCGCCCTGCCGCGTCTGGGCCAGGATGTGCCACGCTGGTATGGGGATACCGTCGGGTTCTGGGACGGAGAGGTGCTGATCAGCTGGACTTCGAACATCCAGGGCTGGATGGCGCATTCGGCCTTCGAATTTTCCAGCAAGATGCAGACCATCGAAATCTACACGCCGGTTCGTGACGCCGACGGCAGGATCACGGCGCTCAATCACGAGGCGG
>JAVVEZ010000026.1:24695-41946 GCA_032250895.1 Pseudomonadales bacterium
GACCCCGAGGCCTTGGTGGAGCCCATCCGGATCGTGCGCAATCTGACCCGGGTAAGCAGCCTGAGGGAAGGTGACCCCTATACCTTCATCGAATGTCTGCAGAGCATCTATCCGGTTGAGGGCATCGCAAGTCCAAAGTCTCCGGGAGACACCTTCGAATACTGGGTGCCGGATATGTATGGACGACCCTGGGCACAGCTGTGGGAGAAGTATCTCGAGGAAGGCATGCAGAAGCCAAAAGACGAGAAGGATATTTTCAGCTTCGACTAATCCGATGTCTGACAGGCCTCATCACCCCGATGCAGGCCTCGTCACCCCGGTGTAGACTGCAAGAACACCCGTCTTGTGCTGTTGAATCCCACATATCTGCAACCAGGAGCCTTTTTTCTGTCTGGTCTGACACAGATCCTGTCGGCAGTGGCGGGTGGGCCGGCGAGGAGCGGAAGCGAGCGAGCGGAGCCACCACGGCGCTGCCTTGCCCAGTGGGTACGATTCAGGTTCCTGCGGCAATGGGGTCAGATCCCTATTCCCCTCGAAGAAACAAAATGCTGGCCACCAAACTCCAGGGAAACAGGGCTCTGACCCTGTTTCCGTCCCGCACAGGCCCCTTCCAGGCAAGCGTTTCCTGATGTCGGCCTGCCCGGAATGACGACAGTTTATTGCGAGAAGACGACCCGGCCTTCCTTGATCGTCGTGACGACCTTCAGCAGCGCACTGCTGTCCGTCATCGGGTCGCCATCGATGATGACGATGTCGCCATACTTGCCGGGCTCCAAGGTGCCGAAATCATCGCCATGCAGGGTCGCGGCGGCGGCATTGGCGGTGATGATCCGGACGATTTCCCGGGGCGAGAACACGAGGCGCAAGGCGCGCAGTTCATCGGCCAGCGACTGCTTTGGCGGCCACTGGGTATCGGTGCCATAGCCATAAACCATGCCCGCCTGCCATAGCAGCCGTGCATTGACCGGACCCTGTCCGGCACTGGACAGCGTGTCCCACGGGAAGGGCTGGCCATCACGGAACAATGCCGTGCCCTGAGCATCGAAGTGCGGCACGAACACCGCCAGCGTCGAGGTCATCGGAATGCCGGCACCGGCGATTTTCTGCAGGGCAGCGGGGTCCTGATCGAGACGGCCGACGTGTGGTGTATGCACCAGCATCGCAGGATGGGCGTCGATCGCCGCCGCCGAATCCTTCACACTGACGGCATGCACGATGGTTGGCATGCCGCGTTTGTTGCCCTCTGCCACGATCAACTTGAGCGTGTCGATCTCCGGCCCGCCCGGTGTCGTGTTGACCACGGTTTTCAGATAGTCATAACCATTCTTTTTTGCGTTTTCGATGGCGCCGATGATCACCTCACGCGGGATTGCCGGGGCCGCTTTGGTGGCACCGCCGATCCGGGCGGGGTCGGTGCGGGCCGGGTCGCCGGCTTGCGGCGGGGGCGCTTCAGGGTCGGCTCCGGCCACCGGAATGAAGGTGCCGGTGAACAGGCGTGGCCCCTGCATCTCGCCCCTGGCAATGCGGTCACGGGCGGTCACGATGGGTGGCGCGTCGATGGCCGACAGCACAGTGGTGAATCCGGCGTCGAGAAATTCCTGCATCTGCTGTGGTGCCCGCTCACTCAGCCAATTTGCCGGATTGCCGGCGATGACATGGCGGTGGCCTTCGACGAAGCCTGGCATCACCGTTTTGCCGCCGGCATCGATGGTCCGCAGACCGGCCACACTGCGCGAGCCGGCCGTGACTGACTCGATGCGGCCATCGCGGATCACCACGGTTGCGTTGTCGATGATGCCACCCTTGCCGTCAAGCAGGCGGCCATTGCTGATGACGAGGTCCTGAGCGGCCGCAGTCGCAGCGAAGCAAAGCAGGGAAACGAAGGCGATGGTGCGCAAGGCTTGGGGTTTTTTCATGGTATTGTTCTCCCGTGAGATAGGACCGGGATGCAAGAGGTCCCGGTATCGAAGCATGCAAGACAGCTATGATCTTCGTATTCCGCACGATATTCAATCCGAATTGAAGAAACTCCGCATGCACTAGCGTTTATCCGGATTGTTGCTAAAAATGCTTTGAGCGAATCAGCCTTGCGTGCGTTCAAATTCCCGCATGAATTCGGCCAGTTTCCTGCAGCCCGCCAGCGGCATGGCATTGTAGATGGAGGCGCGGATGCCGCCGACATTGCGGTGGCCCTTGAGGGCATAGAGGCCTTCGCTCAGGGCCGCCTTGACAAAGGCGGTGGCCAGGTCGGCGCTGGGCAGATTGAAGGTGACGTTCATGCGCGAACGATGCTCGGGGTGGGCGGTGCCGGTATAAAACGTCGAGGCGTCGATGACCTCATAGAGGCAGGCGGCCTTCTGCTCGTTGATGCGGGCAATGGCGCTGACGCCGCCCAGCTCCTTCATCCATTCCAGCACCAGGCTCATGGTGTAGATGGCAAAGGTGTTGTTGGTATTGGCCATCGAATGAGTTTTTTCATACACCGCATAATCCAGCAACGAGGGGGTTCTTGGCAGTGCATGACCGATCAGGTCTTCGCGCACCAGCACCAGGGCCAGGCCCGCAGGCCCCAGATTTTTCTGCAGGCCGGCAAAGACCACGCCGAGTTTGGAAAAATCCACCGGACGCGAGAAGATATCCGAGGTGGCATCCACCACCAGGGGCAGCGCACCGGTGTCGGGGTAATGCGGGTACTGGGTGCCGTAAATCGTGTTGTTGCTGGTGATGAAGGCGTAGGACGCCTCCGGGTCCAGCATGGCGGCACTCAGCTCGGGGATGCGGTCATAGGCGCTGTCGGCGCTGCTGCATGCAATCCGGATGTCGCCATAGCGGGCGGCTTCGACATTGGCGAGCCGGGAAAAGTTGCCGGTTTCACAATAGATGGCCCGCTGCGCAGGTTTCAGACCCAGCAGGTTCAGGGGCACCGCGGCAAACTGCATCTGGGCGCCGCCATGGGTATACAGAATCTTGTAGTTGGCGGGCAGATCGCCAATTTCTCTTAGCAGTTCGTCGCAATGGTTGAGCAGTGCGTCAAACTCTTTGGAGCGGTGGCTGAGTTCGATCAGGGAAACACCCATGCCCTTGAAGTTCAGGAACTCCGCCTGAATTTTCTGCATGACCGGGACCGGCAGCATCGCCGGACCGGCGCCAAAGTTATAGATCGGAGCATTCATAAATCAATCCAGAACAGGTAATTAAATCAGCCAGACTTTGATGACATGCGGAATGGCCTGGATTTCCGCCAGGGTCTCGGCGGAAGGGGCGCTTGCGAGGTCGATCAGGTTGTAGGCAATGTCATTGCGGCTTTTGTTGAGCATGTCGATGACATTGATGTTCTTGTCGGCCAGGATGGACAGGATTTTGCCCAGCATGCCGGCGACATTCTCATTGATGACGGCAATGCGCACGCCTTCCGTTCTTTCCAGAAAAATATTGGGAAAGTTGACGGCGTTTCGGATATTGCCGTTTTCAAGAAAATCGCGCAATTGATCCACTGCCATCACGGCGCAGTTGTCCTCGGCCTCATCGGTGCTGGCGCCGATGTGGGGGGTGGTGATCACATCGTCACGTCCGAGCAGTTCGGGGCTTGGAAAGTCGGTCACATAGCGGGACAGGCGGCCGCTGTTCAGGCCTTCCAGCAGGGCGTCGCTATCCACGATCAGGTCTCTGGAGAAATTCAGCAGACAGGCGCCGGATTTGAAATAATGGATCACCTTGCTGTTGATCAGCTTGCGGGTGCTGTCCAATACCGGCAGATGCAGCGTGACAAAGTCGGAGCGGGCAATCAGCGAGGTCAGGTTTTCCTGTTTTTCGACCTGATTGGCGAGGCGCCAGGCGGCATCCACGGAGATGGCAGGGTCATAACCCAGCACCTTCATGCCCAGTTGGATGGCCACATCGGCTACCAGGGCGCCGATGGCGCCCAGACCCACCACGCCGATGGTTTTGCCCATCAGTTCCGAACCCTTGAAACGCTTCTTTTCGGCTTCCACCAGCTGGCTGAGTTCAGCCGGATCAGTGATGTCGCTCAGCGATCTGACCCAGTTGATGCCCGGCACGATGTCTCTGGACGCCAGCAATAAACCACATACGACCAGTTCCTTGACGGCATTGGCGTTGGCGCCGGGGGTGTTGAAGACCACGACGCCCTGCCGGGTGTAATCGTCAACGGGAATATTGTTGACGCCGGCCCCGGCGCGGGCGACGGCCCTGAGGCCCGGGTTGAGATGGGCCAGGCTGAGTTTCTGGCTGCGGATCAGCAATGCATCGGCTGGTTCCTGGGTGCTGGAAACCTGGTATTCCTGTTTGGGAAAACGGCTGAGGCCTTTTTCGGAAATCTGGTTATAGGTCTGTATTCTGTACATCTGCCGCATTTTCCTCTGGTCGGTCCTGCATGTTTCTGCGTCGGTCTCTTGCGACGTTTCAGTTGCTTGTTGCCAACATTGTCAGGGAGCCGTACCTTACAGGGAAACGCGAGTAATTTCTACCGCAAAGCCGTGGCCGGGATGATTTAATGAGGGCTCTTTGCGCTGGCGCAGGTTCTGGCAATGAGCGATGATGGCAGTGCCGCTTGAATGTGGGGGGAGACGCTTTGTCCGACTGGTTTGTGTACATGGTCAGGTGCCGCTTCGGGAATCTCTATACCGGGGTCAGTACCGATGTGGCGCGGCGCTTTCAGGAACATCAGGCCGGTGCCGCCCGAAGCGCCAGGAATCTGCGTGGCAAGGGGCCGCTGCATCTGGTTTTCAGTGCTGCCGCCGGTGATCGCAGCACGGCGGCCCGGCTGGAGGCGAGGCTCAAGAAACTCAGCAAACAACAAAAAGAGGCGCTGGTCTGTGGTGAACTGCGGCTGGAGGACGTGAGGGCTGGAGCGATCTGCACGGGGGCTGATCCTGCCTGACAGGAAGCCGAAAGCTACGTTTTCAACAGCCTGCTGGGGTATAATCTGCTTCTGTTTAGACTTCCGGGAAAAACCATGTCCGACATCAAGACACTCATGCAGGAAATGGGCAGAAAAGCCCGGGAGGCGTCCCGGGCCATGGCCCGTGCGGAAACCCATGCCAAGAATACGGCCTTGCTGGCGGCTGTCGATGCCATGCAGGCAAGCCGTGACACCTTGCTGGCAGCCAATGCCAGGGATCTCGAACAAGGTGCCCGCAAGGGCCTCGATGCCGCCATGCTGGATCGCCTGGAGCTGACCCCGGCCCGCATCGACGGCATGATCGAAGGCCTGCGCCAGGTGGCGGCTTTGGCCGATCCGGTTGGCGAAATCAGTGACTTGCGGTACATGCCCAGCGGTATTCAGGTTGGCCGCATGCGGGTGCCCCTGGGTGTCATTGGCATCATCTATGAATCCCGCCCGAATGTAACCGCCGAGGCTGCCAGCCTGTGTTTGAAATCAGGCAATGCCACCATCCTGCGGGGTGGCTCGGAAGCCCTGCATTCCAACCGGGCCATCGCCGCCTGCATCAAGACCGGCCTGGAAGCCGCCGATCTGCCCGTTGCCGCCGTGCAGGTGGTGGGCACGACAGACCGGGAAGCCGTGGGGGAACTGATCACCATGCCGGCCTTTGTCGATGTCATCGTGCCCCGGGGCGGCAAGGGCTTGATCGAACGCATCAGCCGGGACGCCAGGGTGCCGGTGATCAAGCATCTGGACGGCATCTGTCACGTATACATCGACGATGGTGCCGATATCACCAAGGCGGTGAATGTGGCCATCAACGCCAAGACGCATCGCTATGGCGTCTGTAATGCCATGGAAACCCTGCTCGTGGCGGCCTCCATGGCATCGACGGTGTTGCCACAGTTGGCCCTGAGCTACCAGGAACTGGGTGTCGAACTGCGCGGTTGTGAGCGCAGCCGCGCGCTGGTGCCTGCCATGGCGGCGGTGAGCGAGGAGGACTGGAGCACGGAATATCTCGCGCCCATCCTCGCGATTCGTGTCGTCGATGGCCTGGACGCCGCCATCGCGCATATCAACCACTATGGTTCGCAGCATACCGACAGCATCATTACCGAGGATTATGCCCGGGGTCGCCGCTTTCTGCGGGAAGTGGATTCCAGTTCGGTGATGATCAATGCCTCCACCCGCTTTGCCGATGGCTTTGAATATGGGCTGGGAGCTGAAATCGGCATTTCCACCGACAAGATACATGCCCGCGGTCCCGTCGGGCTGGAAGGTCTGACCTCACGGAAATATGTGGTGCTGGGTGATGGCCATATCCGTACATAAGCGGTGAACAAGCGGAAGCAGGTGGCAGGGGCTATAAATATCGGGATCCTGGGCGGCATGTTCGATCCTGTGCACAATGGCCATCTGCGCATGGCGCTGGTGGTGCAGGACATGCTCGATCTTGATCAGGTCCGGCTGATCCCCTGCCATCAGCCCGCGCATCGGGAACCCGCCATTGCCTCTGCCGCCCAGCGCCTTGCGATGTTGCACCTGAGTGTCGCCGGCGAGCCGCAGTTGCTGGTGGATGATCGGGAATGCCAACGCCCGGGACCCTCCTATCTCTTTGATACCCTCAGTTCCCTGAAACAGGAAATGCCCGCTGCGCACCTGTTCTTCATACTGGGGGTGGATGCCTTCAACACCCTGCCGCACTGGCATCGGTGGCGGGAAATTTTTGCCCTGGCCCACCTGGTCGTGATTGCCAGGCCCGGATGGCAGATACAGGCAGAGGGGCTCCTGCAGCAGGCGCTGGAACAGCGTCTGGTGCAGGAGCCGGCCCAGCTTGTGGAAGCTGAGGCCGGCAGAATATACGTCTGCAAGCTGGAACCGCTGATGATATCATCCAGCCAGATAAGGGATCAGATCAGGCAGCAGAAGTCACCGCGTTATCTCTTGCCGGATAGTGTGCTGGAATATATCAGACAGCATAAATTGTATTCCTGAATTGAAAAAGGGGGTGGTCCCTTATGGATCCCCGCCTGCGCGGGGATGATGAATTGCCGGGCAGTGACGGCCTGCAGGGTGGTATTGACGTGAATATTGGAGAGCTGATTTGGATTCTGAAACCTTGAAAAAACTGGTTATCGATGCCCTGGAAGATGTCAAGGGGCAGGCCATCGCCTGTCTGGATGTGCGGGGTCTGACCAGTGTTGCGGACTACATGGTAGTGGTCACCGGCACCTCCGGTCGCCATCTGCGGGCATTGGCCGATGAAGTCAGCAAGAAAGCCAGGGAGGCGGGATGTGCGGTCATCGGCATGGAGGGTGAGGAGCAGGCGGAATGGATATTGCTGGACCTGGGCGATGTGATCGTCCATGTCATGCTGGCGGCGACCAGGCAGCTGTATGATCTGGAGGCACTCTGGAGCCTGGGAGCCAGCCGCGCCAAATGAAAATCAGGTTGATTGCGGTGGGAACCAGAATGCCATCGTGGGTAAGGGCCGGCATCACTGAGTACAGCAAGCGCCTGCCTCAGGATTTTGAACTGATCATTATTGAAATCCCCCTGGCCCCGCGTGGCAAGAGTGCTGATTTGAAAAAAGCCATTGCCAGAGAGGGCGAAGCCTGCCTCGAGGCGGTGGGCAAGGGCGATTATCTGGTTGCGCTCGATGTGGCAGGGCAGTCTTTCGGCACCGCGACGCTGGCAGCCAAAGTCAGTGGAATCAGGGAATCCGGACGCAATCTGGCATTGCTGGTGGGTGGTCCCGATGGGCTTGCAGCGCAATGCCTGGAGCGTGCGGATGCGTGTTGGTCACTGTCGGCACTGACCCTGCCGCACCCTGTCGTCAGGGTCGTCGTGGCCGAGCAGTTCTACCGTGTCTGGAGTTTTTTGAACAAGCATCCCTATCATCGGGCATAGGAATTAACAGAGTCATGTATGGTCTCATGTACAGTCTCCTTGGGGATTTCCAGGTAAGCTGTTTCATCTATGAACAATCTGGCATATGATAAGAATTTTTATGTTGGTGCGAGTTAGAGTGTCAAGGTAAATGACCGAGAAAATCACTCTCAACGATCCCTCAAACGAGAGACGCCTTTTTCTCAGCCGGCTTCTTGTCGCTGCCGTGCTCATCGTCCTGTTGATTGCGGGCCTGGTTGCCAGACTGGTTTTTCTCCAGGTTTCCCAGCACGAATACTATTCGACCAAATCCGACAACTACCGCATTCACACCCAGCCCATTGCGCCCACCCGGGGACTGATCTATGACCGCAACGGGGTTCTGCTGGCGGAAAACCGGCCCAGTTTCAATCTGGTGATGGTGAAGGAAAACGCCGGCGACCCGGCCCGGGTCATTGCCCAACTGCGGGATATCATTGCGCTCAGCGATGATGATGTGGAAAAATTTTATGCCCGCCTCAAACGCCGGAGTGTGCCGCTGAGTCCGGTGGCCGTTCGTTTGAACCTGTCGGAACAGGAAATCGCCAGTATTGCCGTCAATCAGTTCAGGTTGCCGGGCGTCAGCGTGGAGGCACAGCTGGTGCGGCACTACCCGCTGGGGGAGAGTCTGGCTCATGCCGTGGGTTATTTGAGCAGTATCACGGAAAGCGAACTGGATACCCTGGACCCCGTCAACTACAGCGGTACTTACCAGATGGGCAAGATGGGGGTTGAAAAATTTTATGAAGACATCCTGCATGGGCAGGTAGGTTACGAGACCGTCGAAAAAAATGCCCGCGGCCAGATCATGAAGGTGCTGGACCGGACCGACCCGGTGCCGGGCAAAGACATCGTCCTGCACCTGGACAGCGCCCTGCAGATGGCGGCCGAGGCGGCGCTGGGTGATTATCGGGGTGCCATCGTCGCCCTCGATCCAAAGACCGGTGGCGTACTGGCCATGGTCAGCAAGCCCGCCTTCGACCCCAATCTCTTTGTCAAGGGCATCAGTCAGACGGAATATGCCCGGCTCAACGATCGCATCGCCACGCCGCTCTTCAACCGGGCCCTGGCAAAATATGCACCCGGTTCCACGGTGAAGCCTTTTGTCGGACTGGCCAGTCTGGATTACGGGATTCGTACCCGGGACTATACCATCAATGATCCCGGGCATTACAAGCTCAAGGGCGACAGCCACATCTACCATGACTGGACCTGGTGGGTCAGCAAGAATGGGCATGGCACGGTGAATATGCAAAAGGCCATTTTCCAGTCCTGTGACATTTACTTTTTTGATCTTGCCAATGATATCGGTATCGATAGAATTCACGACTTCCTGTACCGCTTCGGTTTCGGTCGCAACACCAGCATTGATATTGTCGGCGGCAGCACCGGCACCCTGCCGTCAAGGCAATGGAAAATGGAGGCGCTCGGACAACCCTGGTATCCGGGAGAAACACTGAATTCTGTCATCGGTCAGGGTTACACCGAGGCGACGCCCCTGCAGCTGGCCACGGCCACACTGCTGCTTGCCAACCGGGGACGCTGGAGACAGCCGGTCATGCTCAGGAATATCGGCAGGGGCACGGCAGCTATTGCCCCGGTCAGCCAGTATCCCGATATCATCCTGCAGAACCAGGAGGATTGGGACTTCATGGCCGAAGCCATGGCCATGGTCGTGCACAAGGGCGAAGGCGGCTACCGCAATACCGGCACGGCCTATCCCTACATCGCCATGAAAAAAGCCCTGCCCTACCGCATGGCGGGGAAATCCGGCACTGCGCAGGTGGTGGGGATGGCTGCCGACTTTGACAAGAAGGCCGAGGTGCCGGAACAATTCCGGGATCATGCCCTGTTTATCTCGTTTGCGCCTGTGGATGATCCCCAGATTGCCCTGGCTGTTTTTGTCGAGCATGGGGAGGGGGGCAGTGGTGTGGCAGGACCCATCGCCAGGCAGGTGATCGATGCCTATTTGCTCGAGGACGGTGTGCTGCCCACACCTCAGACATCGCCTCAGCTAAGCGTTCGCGGAGAGTAAAGCGTGTACACTGAGACTTACCTGCGACCCGGCGATCTTGGCCGGGGTCTCGAGCGCAAGCAAAGTCTTTGGGCCAAATTCCACATCGATCTGCCCCTGCTCTGCGCCTTGCTGATACTGATATCCTTTGGTCTGCTGGTTTTGTTCAGTGCCACCGATGGCAACCGGGTGGATATGCGCCGGCAGATTGTTTTCATCTGTCTGGCACTGGTCTTGATGTTGACGGTGGCCCAGGTGAATGTCAGGGTTCTGCAGCGTTGGGCACCCTGGCTGTATCTGTCTGGTCTGAGCCTGCTGGTGGCGGTTTTGCTGATCGGGGTCAGGGCCAACGGCGCCCAGCGCTGGCTGGACTTTCCAGGGCTGCCCAGGTTTCAGCCCTCTGAAATCATGAAGCTTGTCGTACCCTTGACGGTGGCCTGGTATATTTCCAAACGCGCCATTCCTCCCAGATTCCGGCATCTTGCCGTGGCTCTGATAATCCTGTTGATTCCGGCGCTGTTGATAGCCCGGCAGCCGGACCTCGGCACGGCACTGTTGATTGCGGCGGCCGGGATTTTTGTGCTGTTGTTGGCCGGGATCAACTGGAAACTGGTATTTTCGGCCCTGGGGGCCTGCATCCTGTCCGGCCCCGCACTGTGGATTTTTTATCTGCAGGACTATCAGAAAGGGCGCATCATTACCTTTCTCAATCCTGAGCGTGAACCCCTGGGGGCCGGTTGGAATATCATTCAGTCCAAAACGGCGATCGGGGCGGGGGGACTGTATGGCAAGGGTTGGCTCAATGGTGTGCAGTCACGCCTGGACTTCCTGCCCGAAGGGCAGACGGATTTCATCGTTGCCGTATTGGGTGAAGAATTCGGACTGATGGGCATGCTGTTTTTGTTGACCCTGTATCTTGTGATTATTGGTCGCGGTATGTATATTGGCGCAATGGCGCCGGATGTGTTCAGCCGCTTGCTGGCAGGTAGCATCACGCTGACTTTTTTTGTCTATGTATTCGTGAATATCGGCATGGTCACAGGTATTCTTCCGGTAGTGGGTGTTCCCTTGCCCATGGTCAGCCTGGGAGGAACGTCGATCGTGACATTGATGACGGGCTTTGGCATTCTGATGTCGATTCATACGCAGGGCAAAAGCCTGATCAGATAAAAACCGGTTTTATGGAAGGGGGGCGGCCCAAACGTGATCAGATGGTCTGATGTGACCGGCATGCTGGTACTCGGCCTGGCTGTCTTTCTGACAGCCTGTGTCGGTCCTGCTTCATCCGGCACGGCAAGCAATGCCGGCCGCTATGACATGAAGAACGACAGCCCCCTGCTCGAACCTTTCGATATTTCTTCAGTCAAACCCGTTGTGCCTGTCGTGGAGCGCAGAACGATAGCTGGCAATATGAGCCCCTATACGGTCAACGGGGCCACCTATCGGGTGATGAAGAGTGAAGAGGGTTATGCCGAGACCGGGTTGGCCTCCTGGTATGGGCGCAAGTTTCATGGCCACAAGACCTCCAATGGCGAGATTTATGATATGTTCCAGCTTTCGGCGGCTCATAAATCCCTGCCGATACCCAGCTATCTGAACGTGACCAATCTGGATAATGGCCGAAGCGTCATGGTCCGGGTAAATGACCGGGGTCCTTTTCACGGCGACCGGATCGTGGACCTGTCCTACGCTGCGGCAACGATATTGGGTTATGCCGACAAGGGTGTCGCCCGGGTCAGGATAGAAGCTGTCATGCCCGGTCAGGCTGTGCAGTTGGCAGCTGCCGCTGCCAGTGACACAGCCAGGACGAGCAGGGCACCGCTGCCAGAGGCGGTGACCACAACCCGGCAGCAGTATTTGCAGATAGGCGCTTTTTCAAACCTGGGCACGGCGCAGGCGGCGCTGCGCAAACTGGCGACATTGACATCGCTGACGACGTTTATTTTCTCCGATGCGTCCAGTGCACGAGGAAGCGGTGCCGTGTTGCACCGGGTGAGATTGGGTCCGCTGGACGAGAACATGGATTTGACGGGCTTGGTCAAAGCCATTGTCGATGCCGGTTTCGGCACCCCGTTCAAGGTGACACAGTAAGACGAACAAGGCTATTTTTGAGGTAAGTAATGAAAGAAAAGATTCAATGGAAGCATGCCGGCCGCTGTTTGTTGGGGGTTTTTGTCCTGTGCGTGGTGTCGGCCCAGAGTCTGGCGCAGACGGCCGCGCAGCCCCGCATCATTCCCAGGGCGCCCGATATTGCCGCCACCAGTTATATCCTGATGGACGCGAAGACCGGCAAGGTCCTGGTCGAAGGCAATGCCGACGAGCCCCAGGCGCCTGCCAGCCTGACCAAGATAATGACCACCTATGTGGCGGAAAGCGAACTGGCGGCAGGCAATATCAACCTGGATGACGAGGTGTTTGTCAGTGTCAAGGCCTGGCGTACGGAAGGCTCCAAGATGTTCATCCAGGAGGGCACCAAGGTGCGTCTGGAGGATATTCTCAGAGGTATCATCATCCAGTCGGGCAATGATGCCAGTGTCGCCCTGGCCGAACATATTGCCGGCAGTGAGGATGCCTTTGCCGATATGATGAATCAGTATGCCCGGCAATTGGGCCTGGAACACAGCCATTTCACGAATTCTCACGGTTTGCCTGACCCCGAACACACCATGTCGGCACGAGACCTGGCGATAGTCGCCAGAGAGGTCATCACCCGTTTTCCCGAGCAGTATAAAATCTATGGTGAAAAAGAGTTTACCTATAACGACATCCGCCAGCCCAACCGCAACACCCTGCTGTTCCAGGACCCCGATGTCGACGGCATGAAAACGGGTTTTACTGATAATGCCGGGTACTGTCTGGTGGCCTCTGCGCTGCGCGATGACATGCGTCTGATCGCCGTGGTCATGGGTACTGCCAGTGAAGCGGCACGTGCCATTGAAGCCCAGAAACTGCTGAGCTACGGTTTTCGATTTTTTGAAACCCACCAGCTGTTTACAGCCAATCAGATCCTTGCCACGAATCAGGTCTGGTACGGCAGGACCAATGCGGTCGATATTGGTATTCAGGACGAGGTCTTCGTGACCATTCCCAGGAGGGAGGCTGCCAACCTGAAAACCGAGCTGAATATCGGGGAGGCCCTGAAGGCCCCTCTAGCCGTCGGACAGGTGCTGGGACAGGTCAGTGTGAGTCTGGACGATGAGGTCTTCTACGAAGGGCCGGTGGTGGCCATGCAGGCCGTTGACCGGGGCAATTTCATCAAGCGCCTGATGGACTTCCTGCATTTGTTCTTCCTTGGCCTGTTTGGCTGATTCAATGCCCCATGAACCCTGAAGATTCAGTAAAAATCGAGTTCCCCTGTCTCTATCCCATCAAGGTCATGGGAGAGGATGTCGAAGATTTCAGAGAAGAAATTCTGCTGATCATCAAGAAGCATGCCCCTGATCTGTGTGAGGAACATATTACTTACCGGGCCAGCCGAAACCGGAAATACCTCGCCGTCAATGTCAGTATCATGGCCACGGGCGTGCCCCAGCTGGAGGCTCTCTTCGAAGAGCTCAAGACCAGTGGCCGTGTTGCGCTGGTGCTGTGAACGCGCGTCTGACCGAATCCTGCCGCATCCGCCGCTTTGGCATCGAGGACTATGAGCCCTTGTGGCAGGCCATGAAGGACTTCACCCATGCAAGAACAGCGGATACCCCGGATGAATTGTGGGTGCTGCAGCACTCGCCGGTGTTTACGCTGGGGCAGGCGGGCAAGGCGGAGCATGTTCTGAATCCGGGCCGGATTCCGGTGCTCAGAATCGATCGCGGTGGTCAGGTGACCTATCATGGTCCCGGGCAACTGGTGGTCTATATTCTGGTCGATGTAAAGCGTCGCCAGTTCGGTGTCAGACATCTGGTGGACGCCATCGAGCAGAGCGTGATTGCCGTGCTGGCCGACTATGGGATTACTGCGCTCACGCGGCCCCGGGCACCCGGGGTCTATGTCAGCGATGCGAAGATCGCAGCGCTGGGCCTCAGGATTCGCAACGGCAGATCCTACCACGGGCTCAGTTTCAATATCGATATGGATCTGAGTCCCTTCAGCCGGATCAATCCTTGTGGCTATGCAGGTTTGCAGGCAACCCAGCTTGGGGACCTGGTGGCAGCAGACGAGCGAAAAAACCTGTTTGTAGAAGCGCAGGAGGCGGTGATCAGAGAGTTGTTGAAGCATTTGCAGTACAATACGGAACTCAGGCAAAAAAGAGTGAATGAGCAAAGATGAGCACAGCATCAGAAACGAAAGCAGCAGAAATAGCGCCAAGAACCGTGGTTCAGGGCGAGAAGCTGCGCGGCGCCGACAAGCTGGCGCGGATTCCGGTCAAGGTCATTCCCACCACGGAGTTGCTGAAAAAGCCGGATTGGATAAGGGTCCGGTTGGGGAGCTCGGCCAAGGTGGATCACATCAGGCAGACCTTGCGCAAGCACAGGCTCAGCTCTGTGTGTGAAGAGGCTTCCTGTCCGAATCTTGGCGAATGTTTCAGCGGTGGTACGGCCACCTTCATGATCATGGGTGATATTTGTACCCGCCGCTGTCCCTTTTGTGATGTGGCGCATGGCCGCCCCAATCCGCTGATGGAAAACGAACCCCGGGAACTGGCTGAAGCCATTGCCGAGATGGGCCTGAAATATGTCGTGGTGACCTCTGTGGACAGGGACGATCTGCGCGATGGTGGTGCCGGCCATTTTTCCCGTTGCATCGCCGAGACCCGGCGTCTGAATCCGGGTATAAAAATTGAAGTGCTGGTGCCGGATTTTCGGGGTCGCATGGATGTGGCTTTGAATATCCTCACCGGCACCACGCCGGACGTCTTCAACCACAATCTGGAAACCGTACCGCGGCTGTATAAAAAGGTCAGGCCCGGTTCTGATTACCTGTGGTCATTGAAGCTGCTGCAACGCTACAAGGACATGGCGCCGCAGGTGCTGACCAAGTCCGGCATCATGCTGGGCGTGGGCGAAGACCGGGACGAGGTGCTTCAGGTGCTGAGGGATATGCAGGCCCACAAGATCGATATGGTCACGCTGGGCCAATATCTGCAACCCAGCCGCGAGCATCTGCCGGTCGAGCGCTTCGTGCATCCCGATGAATTTGCCGAGTATGCCCAACTGGGCCGTGACATGGGCTTTCGCCATGTTGCCAGTGGTCCACTGGTGCGTTCGTCCTACCATGCGGACAAACAGGCCGGCGGCGAGACCCTGGGTTTCTGACTCAGGCACTCAAACGCAGGCTCGTATTGGCCAGTTGCAGAATCATGACCGCCAGGTCATCCCAGGGATTGCTCCCCCGCATACCTTTGATCGACTGATCAATAATGCCGGCGTTCTGTAGTATCCGTTCCAGTTTTTTCAGATTGTGATTGTGCAGGGCCTTGCTGACCAGGGCGCTGCGGTTGTTCCATACCCGTTCCGCCTGCATGACACCGTTGATATGGGCGCCGGCGTCCATCTGTGCCTTCATCCGTACCAGGCTGCGCAGTTCCCGGCACAGGAGGCTGAGGATCTGAAGAGGGTCGACGCCTTCCGAGCGCAGATGCGAGAGTATCCTCAGGGCTTTGGCGGCGGCACCTTCCAGCGCGGCATCGATCAGGTTGAAAACGGTGAAGCGGGCGTTGTCGGAGACAAATGTCAAGACGGTCTCCTGATCCAGATTGGACCGCTCCGCGAGTATTGCCAGCTTGTCGATTTCCTGGGCGGCGGCCAGCAGATTGCCTTCCACCAGTTCGGCAAGCAACGTGACGGCCGCCGCATCGGCCGTCAGACCGGCGACTTTCAGGCGCTGTCTGATCCAGCCCGGCAATTGCTGTGCATTGACGGGCCAGACCTGGACGAAACAGGCCTGGCTTTCAATGGCCTTGAACCATTTGGTGTTCTGGCTCGCTTTTTCCACCTTGCCGCTGGTAATGAGCAACAGATTGTCCGGGCCGGGGTTTTCCACGTAGGCTTGCAGGGTTTTTTTTGCCATCTCATCCAGCTTGCCCGAAGCCAGGCGCAGATCGATCAGTTTTTTGTCACCAAACAATGACAGGTTGCTGGCCGAGGCCAGCAGCGTATTCCAGTCAAAACTGCTGTGGACATCCAGCACCTCACGTTCGCTGAAGCCCTGCTCCCTGGCGTACTTGCGGACCCGATCGCAGCTGTCCTGCACCAGCAGGGTTTCATCACCGCTGATCCAGACTACCGGCATGGCCTTGCGCTGCAATTGCGGCAGCAGTTGTTCGGGTTTTACCTGCATGGACTGGACAAGGTTTCTCAGAGCGGCTTGCTGACAGGTCGCTATGGTGCAACATTTCGGTCTGGAAAGAAATACGCAAGCGGTACCCTTAGGCCTTGAGCTGAATCAATGGCCGACCAGGGTTCAGAGTGTTATATTTCCATCCTGATGGCCAAAATACCTCAAAGGAGAAGTTGCATGCGTTCAATAGCAATACCGGTGGCGGATCGTGAAGAATGTGCCATTGCCCTGGATGTGGCATTCCGGCTGGGCAAGACTTTTGGCAGTGATGTGGTGGGCTATCATATGCGGCCCAATAAAATGGCAGCCAGTAATACCCGCCTGGATGTCACCGAACTGTGGAGTGGCGGTGCCGCCTGGCCGGAAGAGGATGAGAAAACGAGCGAAAAAGCAGCGCTATCTGCGCACAAACTGTTTCAGCTCATGGCCGAACAACATCAGTATCCGCTGACGGCCAAACACAGTCAGCCTCCCGGCCGGCACGCCATCTGGCGGGAAAAACTGGGCTCGCCCGATAAACTCATGCCCCTGGTGGGGCCGGTCAATGACCTGATGGTGGTGTCCCGGCCCAGGCGCAACGGAGGCCGTAAAGCCTGGTTGATTCTGATGTCGGCCTTGCTGGACTCGGGTATTCCGGTGCTGGTCCTGCCGCAAAAGAAAGTCGAGCTGTCCTGCAAGCACATTGCCATTGCCTGGAACCGGGGTCCCCAGGAAGTACAGGCAGTGCATGCCACGCTGGGCCTGTTGAAACAGGCCGGGCAGCTGACCTTTATCACCAGCGGCAAGAACTACAAGCATGGTCCTTCTGCGAAGGAAATGATTGCCTATCTGAAATGTCACGGCATCAAGGCTGCCGAACTCAGGACCGATGGAAATCCGGTAAAGGATCTGGTCAAAACCGCGCAGAAGATTGGCGCGGATACCCTGCTCAGCGGCGCCTATACCAAGGGGCGCTTGCGCCAGATGCTGTTTGGCGGTGTCACCGAACACCTGATCTGGGATACCGCTTTCCCGGTACTGCTGAAGCACAGTTGACGGTCGCTGTTACTCCGGCATTTACTTGAGCGTCGCCAGAAATTCCTAGGAGTCTGCGCCGTAGAAACCATAATATGAGAGAATAGCGCAACACTGTT
>JAVVEZ010000116.1:0-8227 GCA_032250895.1 Pseudomonadales bacterium
TGAGTCATCTGAGGGCATTCCTTTGCTTTCCAGATTATTCCACTTTAGTCGATTTTTGGTAAATAACAATATTTTATGGCTGTCCTTAAAGTCACAGTATTTTGTGGCTGTCCTTAAAGTCACAGTATTTTGTGGCTGTCCTTAAAGTCAGTTTCTTAAAGTCAGTTCCGCAGCGGGCACTTATTTCAGCTCTGCCGCCGCATCCATCAGTTCCTGCGTTTCCACACCTGTGCAAATCAGCGGCAACAGTTGGTCAAAGGGTGCCAGCGTGAGCGTTTGCGTTGGCACCACCCAGGGTGCGGTCAATACATTGTCATCATAAACCGTCGCATCGATGACCAGTGTCCTTGCATCAGGACGCATGTAACGCTCGACAACACGCAGCTGGTCGGAGTGAAACGACACCCTGCCTTCTGCAAAAATCCAGGTGTCGTCGGTGAAATTTTTGGTTTCGACGACAAAGGTGTCGCCCTCCCAGTGACCCACCGCATCGCCGCGAAAAGAGGGTGGTACTGTACGAAACGCCCGTCCATCGGTGGGTATCAACTGATAGCCATGAAAGGTTTCCTGCAGAAATACCATCATCGCGGGGGTGGCGATGATCTGTCCAAGAGTACCGACATCAAAGAGACGAACGCTCAGGGTACCGAATGCGGTGGATCGGCACTGCAGCGTCGGATCATCCTTGTCGCTCAGAGTCTTCGCATGTTCGGCCGCCCAGGGCTGATACAGTTCGGTGAACGAGGGTAGCTTGGGGCCATTGGGACCTGTACCCGCTGCCTTGTTGCTGCTGCCGTAACCGGGGCTGCCAAGGTCACCCCCGGTCCACCACACTCCGCTCAGATCAGGATGACCGTCGGCCATGCGCGGCGCTGGCCCCGCTGCCTCCTGTGCCGCAAGCGTGTTGATCAGCGCCAATGCCAGCATGGCGATCGCGCAGGCGCCTTTGATGGTAGTGCTGACGACAGTGCCTGTGAACGGCTGTCTGTGCTTGTTTCTTCTCATGGTCCTCACCTCGCACCCGCGCCCTGCTGCGGCCCAAACATGCCGTAGACAGTGCCGTCGGTCGTTATCAGTTCACGCAGCATACCGTTGTTCGAGGCATCGCGCGCACGGAAACCATGGATGGTCACCGTGTCACCCTGCTTGATCACGTCCTGCGAATAGCCATTGCGGATCATGCCGCTGGGCGTACCGGCCTCGAATTTCCAGCGCACGGTTTCGCCCTTGCTGTCGACGACGTCGAGAAAAAAATGTGAATGCGGGTTGGTCAGACGGACTTCAACGATCTTGCCTTCTATGATGATCGGGTCTTGCATATTGTATGCCGCAGCGAAAGAATGGTGGGCCCAGGCCGATGCGCCGGGCAGCAACAGCATGAATCCAAGCAGCCATGTGTCGAGCCATGTTCTGGTCATCCATATTCTCCTTCCCCAGACAGGGGCTTTTTGTTTTGTGTGTCCTTGAAACCAACACCAGCCCATGATAGACCATCTGGATGGCAGTGGTCACGGACAAAAACAGCTATCCACGTTGCTGCCTGCAAGCGTCGAACGCTATCAGCCCATCAGCGTCCTGTGTGACAATGGCTTGAATCCTGAGGATGCCTTATTATGCGTAACACGTCGTTTGCCGGCACGGACCGTGACTGTTCGGCAATGGACACGAAAGCGACTTCATGATGGCGACCTCACAGGCCAATGAAACCAAGGAGATGATCATGAGCAAAATCTTGACCCTGGCCAGTTTGTTGTTGTGTCTGGCCGCCAGCGTGCAGGCCCAGACGGTGGATCGTCCGGTATGCACCCGCACGGAACTGGAAACCGCCACCACGGCTTATGTTGAAGCCCAAGGCAGCGGTGACCTGTCCAGCCTGGCCCTGGCTGACGAAGCCCGATATCTGGAAAACATGATCGCCATCCGCAAGGACGAGGGCCTGTGGAATACCGCGTTGCCGATTGCCCTGACGCGCAGCTTTCACGACACCCGGCGCTGCAAGACCTTTACCGAGATGATCGTCACCGAGGGCAATCACCCTTATGTCATCGGCACCCGCCTGTATCTGCACGAAGGCAAAATCATCCGCGTCGACAGCCTGGTGACCGACGAAGGAGACTGGCTGTTCAATGCCAATGCCTACCTGAAGTACGCCAGCAAGGAAGACTGGGGCGTACTGCCTGCGGCACAACGTACATCCATGCAGGCGATGATCAATGGCGCCAACAGTTACCTCGACATGTTTTCCGACAAGCATGTCGAGGCGCCCTGGGGGCGTCCCTGCGAACGCCTGGAAGGCGGCGCCTACACCAACCGCGACGGTGACCCCGATTCGAGCTGTGAGGTGGGGATTCCAGCTGGTGTGCTCTACATTGTGAACCGTGATTACCTGGTGGACGAAGAGATGGGGGTCATCAATGTCTTCTGTCGCTTTGGCAACAGCAGCACCGGCATGCCCGACTCGCACACCTTCCGGTATGTGAACGGCAAGTTTCGCAGTGTGCACACGCTGAGCGTCAACCTGAATCCCAATGCGCCTTCGCCCCAGGCCGATGACAATGGCGTGATATTGCGCTAGTTTTCCTGCAGGACAGTCACCTGCTTCGTCCGGGACAGTCACTTACTTCGGGACAGTCGCTTGCTTCGGGACAGTCGCTTGCTTAGGTATGACAGCGCTTTACCAAAATCTTCTTGGAAATATCCTGCTTTCTGGCATATTATGCGCCCTCACTGCACGCTTGAAGACATTCGGCCTGTGGCGTATCTACCCATCATCGGAGTGTAGCTCAGCCTGGTAGAGCACTGCCTTCGGGAGGCAGGGGCCGGAGGTTCAAATCCTCTCACTCCGACCAGTTTCTTTTATGCCGTTTCATTTCTTTCCATAATATCGCGAGTCTCCATCATCCCGGCCTGCGCCGGGATGGCGAATTATTCAGAGCCTCGCCCAGACCCTCTTGTTTTATCACCTGTCAACCTGCTGGAGCATGTCGGGACAAACGGGTGTTTATGGGCGTTTTTATGGGTATTTTAGGGTGTTATGAGACGTTTCTGGGTGTTTTTGGGCTTCCATGGGCCCATTCTGCCTGCATTTACGGGTGTTTTTGGTTCCGCGCTGTCGCGGCACCCAAAAACAGCCCTGATCGGTTGCCCTGTTGTCCGCGCTGAGGATCATTCATCCGGGCATAAAAAAGCCGGGCTTTGCCCGGCTTTTTTATCATTCGCTGACAGACGTCGTACTTAGACCTTGCCAGTACGCCAGCCATCTGCATACTGCTTGCGGGCCACTTCAGAGTAGGGCACCGGACTGACCACAGCACGAATCTCCATCTGCTTGTGAGATTCAACCGTGGTCTTGCGCGTACCGCCATCAGGCTCACCCCAGATCAGAGTGACTTCAGTCCCTTCTTCGATATCTGGGTCTACCATGCCCAGTGACAACATCGAGCGCTCATTCCAGCTGTAGCCGGAGAATACCGAAAGACCGACATACTTGCCTTCCCGCTGCAGCTGATCGTAGTTGGAGTTGGCGTAGTTGGACAAGGGCAGTTCGATATATTTGCCATTGTCTCTGCCGGTAAACATGGAGGTGATGACCTTGGCGACATCCTCGCCATTCCAGGCCAGCGTGACCTTCTTGCGTTGCGCGGTCTTGTCCATTTTTTCCAGGGCTTCCCGGCCAATGAAATCATGGTCGAACTTGACGAAAGGACCATAACCGAGCTCATAAGGAGTCAGGTAGTAATCTTCAATGTTGGAAGAAACGAAGCTGCCGCCCAGCGCGCCAGTGGCTTCATAGCTGTTCGCACCCAGCCATTCACGGTAGGGCTTCATCTTGTCACCGGTATAAACCGCAGGCAGAGGTGAGGGGATCCAGCCTGATTCCAATGTATTGGTGGCATAGGCCCGTGAACCTACCTGACGCAGACCAAATTCCTGGCCGGCTTCAACAATCGCATTCCTGATTTCGTCACCTTCTTCATAGGGACCCCAGATTTCCAGGCCGGGTGCACCCGCCATGCCATGGCGCAGAGCACGGACTTTGCGACCCGCAATCGTGATGTAATCCATGTTGAAGAATTTGATATCGGGGAAGGGGCCGCCGTTGAGTTTTTCGATCAGGGGCTTGGCATTGGGACCCTGGATCTGGTAACGGTAGCTGATGCGGGTAACCGGCTTGCCACCTGGACGGGAAGGCGACCTGTCGTCCTTGATGATTTTGACGTCGTAGCCACCGGTCTCACCGTGAAACTGAATCCAGTTGGCTGACGGCGCACGGCCCACGAAGACCAGTTTGTTCGGTGCCAGATGGAAGAGAATGCCATCGCCGATCACATAACCATCATAGTTGCAGGGCACGTATTGCTTGGCTTTTTCCACGCCAAAATTGGCGAAGCTGTTGATCGCGGTGTCGGAGAGCAGCTTGAGTGCATCGGGGCCTTCGATATACAGGTCAACCATATGATGCGACTGATCAAAAAGAACACAGGTATCGCGCCAGGCCTGCTGTTCGTCACGCCAGTTGGAGAATTCAGGCGGAACGACGGGATAAATGTAAGCTCCGATCTGGGAATTGCGCAGCAAATCAACAGTATTACCGGCACCTCTTAATACTTCCTCTAAGTTTTTGTGGCTCATAGCTATTAATAACCTCTAGTTTCTGTCTTGGCAAAGGTTGGCAAATCTACCACTTCAGGACCGCTCTTGGCAAGACCAGGTGGTTCGGTTATTGAATTTTTGTGCCAATGCCCCGGCCCGGCTATCGCAGACATTCACCCGGCTTATTCCCCGGCCGGTTTTGTCGTATAGTGGCCGGACCATGGAAACCACTGCGGCGACAACACCAAAATTCATTCACTGTGATTGTGACTGCTTTTTCGCGGCCATCGAAATCCGTGACGACCCCAGCCTCCGGGGTCTGCCGGTGGCGGTCGGAGGGTCGGAGCACTCGCGTGGTGTCATTGCCACCTGCAATTATGAAGCCCGCAAATACGGCATCCACTCCGCCATGGCTTCGGCCACCGCCAGGCGCCTGTGCCGTGACCTGGTGATCATACCCGGCAACATGGAAAAATACCGGATTGCCTCCCACCAGATCCGGGCTATTTTTGCCGACTATACCGACTTGATAGAACCGCTTTCGCTCGATGAAGCCTATCTGGACGTGACGCATGCCGAGGTCTGCAAGGGCAGTGCCACCCTGATCGCCCGGGAAATCCGCCGCCGGGTCCGGGACGAAATCAGAATCACGGTATCGGCAGGCATCGCCCCCAACAAGTTTCTGGCCAAAATCGCCAGTGACTGGAACAAGCCTGATGGGCAGTTTGTCATCACCCCGGCCATGGTCCCTGCTTTTGTGGCCAGACTGCCGGTAAAAAAGCTGCACGGCGTGGGCAAGGTGACGACCCGAAAAATGCAGGATCTGGGTATCGAAACCTGCCAGGACCTCCAGACTGTACCGCTGCTCCGCATGCTCGAGCTCTTTGGCAGTTTTGGCGAGCGGCTGTATTCTCTGTGCCGAGGTATCGATGAGCGCAAGTTGCAAACCGACTGGCAGCGCAAATCCATCAGCGTCGAGCATACCTTCAGCACCGACCTGGACAGCGTCGAACAGTGCCTGGCAGCCCTGCCGGCGCTCCTGCCGCAGCTGGAAGCGAGAATTCAGGGCGCCAAGGGCCGGGTTGCCATCGCCAAGCAGTTTGTCAAACTCCGCTTCAATGACTTTGTATCCACCACAGTGGAACAGGGCTGTGCGGAAATCAGCGCAGACACCTTCAGGGAACTCTGCAAAACCGGTTTCGAGCGGGGTAACAAGCCGGTGCGCCTGCTGGGCCTGGGGGTCAGGATGAAAGAACCCGTCAATTCAGCTTGCGCCCGGCAGCTGGAACTCAGGTTTACAGGCTAAGTCCATGTCCAGGTATCGCCCACCATCCCCCCCTGTCTCCGCCTACATCACCCCCGAGGGTGAGCAAGCACTGCGGGAAGAACTGAGACGTCTCTGGAAAGACGAAAGACCACGGGTGACCCGAGCGGTCTCGGCCGCTGCCGCGATGGGTGATCGCTCTGAAAATGCCGACTATATCTATGGCAAGAGGCGCTTGCGCGAGATCGACAGCCGGGTTCGGCATCTGCGCAAACGTCTGGAAATCCTCAAGGTGGTCAACACCCTGCCGAGCAATCCCGACCGGGTTTATTTCGGGGCCTGGGTGGAAGTTGTCAGTTCTGATGACGCACATCACCGATACCGTCTGGTCGGGCCTGACGAAATCGACCCCGCCCGGCACCACATCAGTATCGACTCGCCCATGGGCAAGACCCTGCTGGGCAAGGGCATCGGCGATGAAGTCAGCATCCAGAGTCCCTCGGGAGAACGTCGCTATGAAATCCTGAGTGTCCACTATCCGTCATCAGAGCCGGAGCGTTAGGGCCATGCAGCACATTACCATCCTCGGCTTCAAAAAAGTGCTGGGTACCAGCATTACCATTCCCATGGAAATGCTGCATGCCGCCGACCTGATCCTGCGCATTGACGGCAGGAATTACCGGAAACTTCAGATGGAGCTTGCCAGCATCGACGCTGGCAATGTGCCGCTGATTGGTGGTCTGGAGCTGGTTTGCAAGAAAAAAATCACCGACATCAGCACTACCGATCTGATTATTATCCCGGCGCTGTGGGGTAATCCGGCAGGCATCGTCAAACAATACCCGGGGCTCATTGCCTGGCTGCAGCAACAAAACCAGAAACAGACGCTGATCTGCGCGGTGGGAACCGGCAGCTATTTTCTGGCCGAGGCCGGCCTGCTGGATAACAAGGTGGCCACCACCCACTGGTATTACTTCAAGCAATTTGCAGCACGCTACCCCGATGTGCATCTGCAGCGTGACCGTTTCATCACGCTGGCGGGAAACATTTACTGCGCCGGCAGCGTGAACTCCGTGCGCGATGTCATGCTGCATTTTATCGAGCAGTTTTATAATCCGGATGTCGCCAATCAGGTTTCACGGCATTTTACCCATGAAGTCAAACGTTCCTATTCATCCGTCTTTCTGAAGAACTCGCCGCAGAATATCCATGATGATGAAGGCATCATAGAAATCCAGGAATGGATGCACAACCGCTTCAGCTCAACCATCAACCTGGACGATCTCGCGCAGCAGTTTGGCCTCAGTCTGCGCTCTCTGAACCGCCATTTCAAAAAGGCCACCGACAAGTCGCCCATGCAGTATCTGCAGCAAATCCGCCTTGAAAATGCCAAGGAATTGCTGAAAACCAGCAACCTCTCGATTGCCGAAGTGGCATTCAATGTTGGCTTTCCGAACAGCAGCTATTTCTCGGCCCTGTTCAAAAAAACCATATCGCTATCACCGCGACAGTATCGCCTGCTGGTAAGGAAAAAACTATTTACCCTGAATAAATAACCTTTTGTACAAAAAATTCAGGGAAACCGCGATCCCTGCACAAGGAGGGATCCTGTTGATTTGCCGGATCCCCGCCTGCACAGGGATGACGAACCCACCGGGGATGACGGGTAGAATCATCCTGGGTCCGGCGGGGTACGCCAGTTACTGATTATTGATCTGCCACCACAGCGATTGCTGCGTCTTCAGCCACGCCAGGAACGGCAACCTTTTCCATCAATTTGCCGGCCCCACGATCTGTGCTGCGCTCCTTCTTGTAGACCGCCTTGAGCCTTCTTTCAAAAGCATTGAAGGCATCTCTGATGGCGACATAAATATCTTCATGGGAGTGTTTGTCATGTTGCTCATGGTTGACAACGATTTCATGGTTAGGAATGACGGCCTCTACCCCAACGTGGTAGACCTTGCCTTTGTGGTGATTGTTGTGGGGAGACTCCAGAACGACTCTCAAACTTTGGATCTCATCGCTGAAACGTTCCAGCTTGTCGACTCTTTTGATGACCGCTTCTTCAACGGCTGGGGAATGATCAATACCTCGGAATACAACTTTTCTGTCACTTATCACGTGTGTCTCCTTCTTCGACTTTGGACATGAGAAGCTACCCAACTTCCATGAAAAAAACAGCTTCCCGCCTGTTGATACTACTCCCACGCATCGGGCTGTCAAGTGTACTTTCTGCAAGCCCCGACTTATCACAAAAGTCTGGGACAATTATTCAGGGCTCCCTGGATTGGACCCGCCTTGACGCTCTTTTATCCCCGCTAGGAGTCTGCGCCGTAGAAACGATCGAGCCGAGGGTTTTCCACATTGAGG